>JBBQNG010000210.1:0-7619 GCA_038329645.1 Burkholderiales bacterium | reverse complement strand
GAAAAACGAAGCGATTGAGGGCCCGGGCAGCGTGCCGCCGCGTTATTTTTGCAGTGAAGAGCACCTGAGGCTGGGGTCCGGATAGCGCGCATGGCGGACACGGCCACCGCATCGACCCGGCATTTCGCGGACCGCGTCCCGGAATCGTTCTGGGTATCGCTGAAGTATTTCAATATCTACCGGATCACGGTGGTCACCGTGTTCCTGGGCACCGCGCTGACCTATCACGACGAGCTGCCGCTGGGACAGCACAGCCTGCCGCTTTTTCTGTACGCCTGCGGCGTGTATCTGCTTGCCGCCTGCGTTTTCCAGGCCGCGATGTTCCTGCTGCGCGAGCGGTTCAACGTGCAGCTCAGCCTGCACGTATTCGCCGACATAGTGGCGATCACGGTCCTCATGTATGCGAGCGGCGGGATGAAAAGCGGCCTGGGCGTGATGCTGCTTATTTCGCTCACCGGCGCGGCGCTGGTCGCGCCGCGCCGGCTGAACTACTTGTATGCCGCGCTTGCCGCCATCGCGGTGCTGATCGAGCAGGGGTACTGGGTGCTGGTTTTCGACGTGCCGACCAGCAATTTCCTGCAGCCCGGCCTGCTTTCCATCGGCTATTTCGCGACCGCGGGCATCACCAGCCAGCTCGCCCAGCGCGTGGTCGCGAACGAGACCCTCGCGCGGCAGAGGGGCCGCGCGCTCAAGTCGCAGCAGCGCGTCAACCAGCTGGTGCTTGCCGACATGCAGGACGGTGTCCTGGTTCTGGACCGGGACGGGCGCGTCACCCAGGCCAACCCTCAGGGTGCGCGCCTGCTCGGCATAGAGCGCCTGGCGGGCGCCGACTTCGGCGCGCTCCTGCCCGAGGCGGCCGGCAAGTGGTCGGCGTGGAGGCGCGACACCGCGGCAAGGATGCCAGTGCCGCCGGGGGTGTTCGACGTTTCGACGCGCGGCCGGGATCTTCGCGTGCGCTTCATTGACGCCGGCACGGAGGAGGAGTTCACCGTTGCGTTCATCGAGGACATGACCCGGCTGCGCGAGCAGGCCCAGCAGCTCAAGCTCGCCGCTCTCGGCCGGCTGACGGCCAACATCGCCCACGAGATCCGCAACCCCTTGTCCGCCATCAGTCACGCCGCGGAGCTCCTCGACGAGGGCCAGGCGCGGGTCGACCAGATCCGCCTCACGCGCATCATCCGCGACAACACGATGCGCCTGGACCGGCTGGTGTCCGATGTCCTGCAGCTCAACCGTCGCGACAGGGTCGAGGCGGAGCGGATCCATCTCAACGAATGGCTGGAGGGCTTCCTGGAGGAGTTCGCCCGCAACGAATCTGTGGCGCCCGAGCGCCTGACGCTCGAGGCTGCCGAAGCGTGGGTGCGCTTCGACCGCGGCCACCTGCACCAGGTGCTGTGGAACCTTCTGCGCAACGCCGTCCGCCATGCGACGCGGGCGACCGGGAGCGTGCGCTTCGTGGTCCGGGTAGTGGCCAATCAAGTAGAATTGAACGTGATGGACGACGGCCCTGGCGTGTCCAAATCCACCCAGGGGCAATTGTTCGAGCCGTTCTTCACGACCTACAGCGCCGGCACCGGCCTCGGCCTGTACCTGGCGCGTGAGCTTTGCGCCGCGAACGGCGCAAAGCTCGAATATGTCGACGACACGCCTGGCGGCCATTTCAGGATCGTTTGCGAGGAAGCGCTGACCTGATGAAGAAAGCCGAACGCCCGCCGGCCCATCGCGAAAGCGCCGTCCTTGTGGTCGACGACGAGCCGGACATCCGCGAGCTGCTCGAGCTCACCCTCATCAAGATGGGCATCGGGGTCGAGGTGGCGGGCTCGCTGGGGGAGGCGAAGGAAAAGCTGCAGCGCGCGCGCTTCGACCTGTGCCTCACGGACATGCGCCTGCCTGACGGCGAGGGGCTCGACCTCGTGCGCCACATCGCGACGCTCGATTTCGACCTGCCGGTGGCAGTGATCACCGCGTTTGGAAGCGCGGACAATGCCGTGGCTGCGCTGAAAGCCGGGGCGTTCGACTATGTCTCGAAGCCGATCGGCCTGGAGCAACTGCGCGCGCTCGTAAAGTCGGTCCTCTCCCTGCCCGAGCGCAACCTCGGTCAACAGCTCGAGGGCATGACCCTGCTTGGCGACAGCCAGCCGCTCAGGCAGGTGCGGGAGCTCGTCGGCAAGCTCGCGCGCACCCTCGCGCCGGTGTATGTATCGGGCGAATCGGGCAGCGGCAAGGAGCTCGCCGCCCGCCTCATCCATGGCAACGGCGCCCGCCGCGAGCGGCCTTTCGTGCCGGTCAATTGCGGGGCGATCCCCGAGACCCTCATGGAAAGCGAGTTCTTCGGCTATCGCAAAGGCGCTTTCACGGGCGCCGACCAGGACCGGGACGGTTTCTTCCAGGCCGCGCAGGGTGGCACCCTGTTCCTCGACGAGGTCGGCGACCTGCCGCTTGGCATGCAGGTGAAGCTGCTGCGCGCGATCCAGGAAAAGAAGGTGCGCAAGCTCGGCGCCACGCAGGAGGACCCAGTCGACGTGAGGGTCATCTCGGCCACCCACCGTAACCTGGCCGGGCTGGTCGAGGCCGGGCGGTTCCGCCAGGACCTTTTCTACAGGCTCAACGTGATAGAGCTCAAGATGCCTCCCCTGCGCGAATGCCGCGAGGACGTCGGGCGAATTTCCGCCGCCATCCTGGCGCGCCTGGCCGCAGAGGGTAGTGCGCCCGCAAGGCTCTCGCAGGCGGCGCTCGACGCGCTTGCCCAGTACGATTTTCCGGGCAACATCCGCGAGCTGGAGAACATCCTCGAGCGCGCCACCGCGCTGTCCGCGGCGGCGGAAATCGGCGCCGAGGACCTGCGCATCGATCCGCTGCCTTCCGAAGAGCCCGAGGTGAGCGGCACCCTTCGCGAGGCTGCCGGCCTGCCGAGCCTGCCGCTGCCGGATTACCTCGACCGTGTGGAGCGTGAAGCCATTACCCAGGCGCTTGCGCGCACCGGATTCAACCGGACCGCGGCGGCCAAGCTGCTGGGGGTGACCTTCCGGGCGCTGCGCTACCGCATGCAGCGCCGCGAGATACGCGAGCCGGAACAATAGGCATGGGTCTCGGCCGGGACGGCCTCGTCAGCGCAATCCGCCAGGTGCCCTCGCCCAATTGCGACGACCGGCCCGCCGGCGAGGAAGTGACGCTGCTAGTCGTGCACTCGATAAGCCTGCCGCCGGGCGAATTCGGCGGCGACTCGGTAGAGCGCCTTTTTACCAACCGCCTGGACCCCGGCGCGCACCCGTATTTCGCGGCTCTTGAGGGCCAGCGCGTGTCGGCGCACTTCTTCGTGCGCCGCGACGGCGCGATCCTGCAGTGCGTGCCGGTAGGCAAGCGCGCCTGGCACGCGGGCGCATCCCTGTGGCGCGGGCGCAGCCGCTGCAACGATTTTTCCGTCGGCGTGGAGCTCGAAGGCGCCGACGACTGCGCGTTCGAGGCCGCGCAATACACGCGCCTTGCCGATCTCGTGCGTGTGCTGCGCACCGGGCTGCCCCTGTCCGCCATCGCCGCGCACAGCGACATCGCGCCCGGGCGCAAGACCGATCCCGGGCCGTTGTTCGACTGGCCGCACTGCCTCTCGCTTCTCGCCCGCGCCTGATTATTTGCGCGCTGCTGCGCTGCGTGATTTCCATCACGCGCGCGTTCGTCACGTCTCGCTTGCAAAAAAAGATCTTGCAATGTAAAAATGCGCGCACTAGAATTAGTTTGGAATTAGAGGTCAAGCACTAGATGTTGTGGTTTTGGTGGGCAGACAAGAAGACTGGAGACAAGCACATGCAGATTGCGCAAGAAGGTGCAGCCCCGAATCCCGCGCAGAGCGTGAGCCTTAGCGAAGAAATCGTCCCGGCGCAGAACGCGTACGCCGACTACAAGATCATCCGTCGCAACGGCTCGGTGGTGGGTTTCGAGCCCTCCAAGATCGCGGTTGCCGTGACCAAGGCCTTCCTCGCCGTCAACGGCAGCCAGGGCGCCGCATCCGCCCGCGTGCGCGAGCTGGTCGCCGCCCTCACCGATACGGTCGTCAGCGCGCTGATCCGCCGCCAGCCGGCCGGGGGCACCTTCCATATAGAAGACATCCAGGACCAGGTCGAGCTCGCGCTGATGCGTTCGGGCGAGCACGATGTCGCCCGTTCCTACGTGCTGTACCGCGAGGAGCGCTCGCGCGCCCGCGCGCAGGAAAAAGTCGCCCAGCAAAAGCCCTCGGGAAACGTCATCAACGTCATCGAGGGGGGCATCAGGAAGCCGCTCGATGTCGCCGCCCTGAGGCGGCTCGTCCAGTCGGCCTGCGTGGGCCTGGAGGGCGTGGCCTCGGCCGACGCGATCCTCGAAGCGACGCTGCGCGACCTGTACGACGGCGTGCCGATGGACGAGGTGCGCAAGTCCGTGATCCTCGCCGCCCGGGCCCTGCTCGAAAAGGACCCCGCCTACAGTTTCGTCACCGCGCGCCTCCTGCTCAATACGATCCGCTGCGAGGTGCTGGGCGGCGAAGCCAGCCACGCGTCGATGGAAAAGCGCTACGCGGAGTACTTCCCGCAGTTCATCCAGCGCGGCATCGACGCCGAGCTGCTCGACCCGCGCCTGGCCGAATTCGACCTGGCCCGCATCGGGCAGGCGCTCAAGGCCGACCGCGACCTGCAGTTCGGCTACCTGGGCCTGCAGACCCTGTACGACCGGTATTTCCTGCATATCGACGAGCAGAGGATCGAGCTGCCTCAGGCGTTCTTCATGCGCGTGGCCATGGGCCTGTCGCTGAACGAGGCCAACCGGGAGGCGCGCGCGATCGAGTTCTACAACGTGCTCTCGACGTTCGATTTCATGAGCTCGACGCCGACACTGTTCAATTCGGGCACCCTGCGCTCGCAGCTCTCCTCGTGCTATCTCACCACGGTCTCGGACGACCTGACCGGGATCTACGACGCGATCAAGGAAAACGCGCTGCTGGCCAAGTATGCCGGCGGCCTGGGCAACGACTGGACCCCGGTACGTGCGCTCGGCTCGCACATCAAGGGCACCAACGGTAAGTCCCAGGGTGTGGTCCCGTTCCTCAAGGTCGTGAACGACACCGCGGTGGCGGTGAACCAGGGCGGCAAGCGTAAGGGCGCGGTCTGCTCCTACCTCGAATCGTGGCACCTGGACATCGAGGAGTTCCTGGAGCTGCGCAAGAACACCGGTGACGACCGGCGCCGCACGCACGACATGAACACGGCGAACTGGATTCCAGACCTGTTCATGAAGCGGGTCATGGAGGCCGGCGAGTGGACGCTGTTCTCGCCCTCTGACGTGCCCGAGCTGCATGACTCGTTCGGCAGGGCTTTCGAAGTGGCCTACCTTGCCTACGAGGCCAAGGCAGCCTCGGGCGAGCTCAAGCTGTTCCGCAGGATCCCGGCCCTGCAGCTGTGGCGCAAGATGCTGTCGATGCTGTTCGAGACCGGCCACCCGTGGATCACGTTCAAGGATCCCTGCAACGTGCGCAGCCCGCAGCAGCACGTCGGGGTGGTCCACAGCTCCAACCTGTGCACCGAGATCACGCTCAACACGAACCACGAGGAGATCGCGGTCTGCAACCTCGGGTCGGTGAACCTCGTCGCCCACATGACCGACAAGGGGCTGGATTTCGTCAAGGTGAAGAAGACGGTCCGCACCGCAATGCGGATGCTCGACAACGTCATCGACATCAACTACTACGCCGTGGACAAGGCCGCCCGCTCTAACGCGCGCCACCGGCCGGTGGGCCTGGGCATCATGGGCTTCCAGGACTGCCTGCAGAAGATGCGCGTGCCCTACGCCTCGCAGGAGGCGGTCGAGTTCGCCGACCGTTCGATGGAAATGGTGGCCTACGCCTCCTACTGGGCTTCCACGGAGCTGGCCGAGGAACGCGGCCGCTACGAGTCCTTCAAGGGCTCGCTGTGGGACCGCGGTATCCTTCCCCAGGACACTCTCGATCTGCTCGCGCAGGAGCGCGGCGGGTATGTGGAAGTCGACCGCTCGAGCGCCTTGGACTGGGGTGCCCTGCGCGAGCGGATCCGCTCCTTCGGCATGCGCAATTCCAACTGCCTGGCGATTGCGCCCACCGCGACCATCGCCAACATCGTCGGCGTATCGGCCTCGATCGAGCCCACCTACCAGAACCTGTACGTGAAATCGAACCTGTCGGGCGAATTCACGGTGGTCAACGAGTACCTGGTGTCCGATCTCAAGCGCGCCGGGATGTGGGACGAGGTGATGATCGCCGACCTCAAATACTTCGACGGCAACCTCGCGCGGGTGGACCGTGCCCCGGCCGAGTTGCGCCGCCTATACGCCACGGCGTTCGAGGTTGAGCCGAAATGGCTGGTCGAGGCCGCAGCCCGGCGCCAGAAATGGATCGACCAGTCCCAGTCGCTCAATATCTACATGCCCGGGGCCTCGGGCAAGAAACTCGACGAAACCTACAGGCTGGCGTGGCTGCGCGGCCTGAAAACGACCTACTACCTGCGCGCCATGGGCGCAACGCATGCGGAAAAGTCGACCTCCAAGGCCGGCGCCCTCAACGCGGTGCCCTCCGGCGGCGGCATGACCGAATCCGCCTCGACCGTGCCGGCCGAAGGCCAGTTCTGCTCCATAGACAACCCCGAATGCGAAGCATGCCAATAAGTCGAAGCATGCCAATAAGTCGAAGCATGCCAATAAAAAACAAGTCGAGCGTGAGGAGAAGACGCCATGTTGAATTTTGAGGAAGAAGGCGCGATGAGCGCGGTCCCGGGGCTGGCAATAGCGCCGGTCAGTGGCTTCATGCCCGCCGGGGTGCCGGGCGCCCAGGCCGACTCGCGGCCTCCCGTCGGTGTGCCGGCCGAAACCGAGTTCCGCCGCATCCGAGTGGAAGACAAGCAGATCATCAATTCGAAGGCCGACGTCAACCAGCTGGTGCCGTTTAAGTACAAATGGGCGTGGGAGAAATACCTCGCCGCCTGCGCCAACCACTGGATGCCGCAGGAAGTGAACATGAGCCGCGACATCGCCTTGTGGAAGTCGGCCGACGGCCTGACGGAGGACGAGCGTCGCCTGGTCAAGCGCAACCTGGGCTTTTTCGTGACCGCCGATTCGCTCGCCGCCAACAACATCGTGCTGGGCACCTACCGCCACATTACGGCGCCCGAGTGCCGCCAGTATCTGCTGCGCCAGGCGTTCGAGGAGGCGATCCATACCCATGCCTACCAGTACATCGTCGAGAGCCTGGGGCTGGACGAGGGCGAGGTGTTCAACGCCTACCACGAGGTGTCCTCGATCCGCGAAAAGGACGAGTTCCTGATCCCGTTCATCGACACGCTGACCGACCCGGCCTTCAAGACCGGCACCCAGCAGAGCGACCAGGACCTGCTCAAGAGCCTGATCGTGTTCGCCTGCATCATGGAAGGCCTGTTCTTCTATGTCGGCTTCGCGCAGATCCTGGCCCTCGGCCGGCAGAACAAGATGACCGGCGCCGCCGAGCAATACCAGTACATCCTGCGCGATGAATCGATGCACTGCAATTTCGGCATCGATCTCATCAACCAGATCAAGATGGAGAACCCGCACCTGTGGACCGCCCAGTTCCGCGAGGAGATCCAGGGCCT
>JBBQNG010000209.1:0-7648 GCA_038329645.1 Burkholderiales bacterium | reverse complement strand
CCAATGCCGCGCTTGAGCGCTTCCTCGCTGGTGTCGAGCAGGATCACGGGAATGCCCGCGTTGGCGAAGCAGATTGCGATGCCGCCGCCCATGGTACCGGCGCCGATGATTGCGACCAGCTTGACCGGACGGGCCTTGGTTCCCTCGGGGATGCCGGGAATCTTGCGCGTTTCACGCTCGGCGAAGAACACATGCACCGCACCCTTCGATTCCGTTGTCGCTTTCGCGCCATTGACGAGCTCAGTCTCGTATTCGAGCCCTTTCGCCAATGGCATCGTGACGGAAGCGCGCACTGCCTCGATTGCGGTCAGTGGCGCTTGCCGGTTCCTGTACTGCTTCTTCGCCTGCGCGGCATAGCGGTCGATGATTTCTGCCGTAGCGGTTGCGGGATCGACTTTCATTTCACCCGTGCGCCGAGGGCCCTTCCCCAACGCGACGAGTCCTTTCGCGTAGGCAATCGCCCCGGCCTTCACATCGCCTTCAACGATCTTGTCGACGAACCCCAGCTCGACGGCCCGGTGTACGTCCACCGGGCGCGCTCCGATGATTAGGTCGAGCGTCGCCTCGACGCCGATCAGTCGCGGCAGGCGCTGCGTGCCGCCAGCGCCCGGGATGATGCCGAGCGTCACTTCGGGCAGGCCAAAACGCGTGCCCGGCGCGGCGACGCGGTAATGGCAGGCTAGCGCAAATTCGAGCCCGCCCCCCATGACCGTCCCGTGCATTCCGACCACGGCTGGGAAAGGCAGCGCCTCAAACAGGTTGAACAGGCGCCTGTACTCCTCCTCTTTCGGCGGCCCGGCGAACTCGCCGATGTCGGCGCCGGAGAAAAATGTACTGCCTTCGCAAAGGAGGATGGCTGCCTTCACATCCTTGCGTCCCGCCACTTCCTCGACCGCGCGGAACAGGCCTTCGCGTACTTTCGCGTCGATCGTGTTGACCGGGGGATTGTCGACCGTGATGACGGCAAGGCCGTCCCCGTACGCAACCGAAACGACGCCAGGTTTGAATGCGGCGCTCATGCGCCTTCTTTCAGCCTGAGCAGCTTGACGGCATTCTCCTTCATGATCAGCGGCCGCACCTCCGGCTTGATCGGCAGCTTCTCGAAGTCCTCAATCCAGCGATCCGGCGAGAGCACCGGGTTGTCGGTGCCGAACAGCACCTTGTGCTTGAGCAGGGTGTTGGCGTACTGCACGAGGTTGGCGGGGAAATACTTGGGCGACCAGCCGGACAGGTCGATGTAGACGTTCGGTTTGTGGGTGGCGACCGACAGCGCCTCGTCCTGCCAGGGAATGGACGGGTGCGCCATGATGATCGGCATGTCGGGGAAATCCGCGGCCACGTCATCCAGATAGATCGGGTTGGAGTACTTGAGCTTGAGGCCGCCCCCGCCCGGCATGCCCGCGCCGATGCCGGTCTGCCCGGTGTGGAAGATCGCCGGCAGTTTGTAGTGCGCGATCACCTCGTAGAGCGCGTAGCAGTCGTGGTCATTCGGAAAAAAGGCCTGCACCGTCGGGTGGAACTTGAATCCCTTCACTTTGTATTTCTCGATGAGATCCCTCGCCATGCGCACGCCCATCTTGCCGCGCGACGGATCGACACTCGCAAACGGGATCGCGACATCGCCTTCCTCGTGCGCGCTTTCGGCCACTTCCTCATTGGAGATGTTGTTGCCCAGGCCCTGCCCGCGCTCGCGGTCTACCGTGAAGCAGACGAATCCCATCTTGCGTTCGCGGTAGTACTCGGCCATCTGGGCAATGGTCTGGTGCGTCGGCTGGTAGCGGAAATAGCGGCCGCGCGCCTCGAGCCCCTCCTTGGCCGCCTCGTCCGGCAGCATGCGCACGGATTTCTCGGCATGCGTGTGGATGTCGATGGCGACGAGTGCGTCTACGTTCATTTTCTTCACGGTAAAGCTCCAGGGGTCGAGTGAATGATGTGCGGCGGCGACGGATCCGCGTAGAGGTCTTCGACCAACGCCGCGCGAGCTTTGAGCACTGCGCGCTGGTTGATCGAACCCTTGTCGGTGATTTCGCCGGCGTCAATGGAAAGCGGATCGGTAAGCAGCATCGCGCGCGCAATAACGGTCGAAGCGCCGGTGCCCGACGCGGCAACCTTGTCGATGACCTGCCGGCAAGCCTCCCGCAAATCGGCAAGGGCAGCCGGCGTATTCCCGGTCCCGGCGCGAGGGATGATCAGCGCGGTGAGCTCCCGCCGGTCGTGGCCCGCGATGACGGCATCCTGGACCCACGGCGTGCCCGCTGCGATGATGCGCGCGCGCAAGGGGCCTACGCTTACCCAGGTGCCGGAGGACAGCTTGAAGTCCTCGGCAATGCGGCCATCGAAGACGAGGCCTTTCTGCGGGTCGGCCGGGTCGAGGAAACGCGCGGCGTCGCCGCTCCGGTAAAAACCTTCCTCGTCGAACGCGGCGCGTGTGAGGTCGTCCTGGCGCCAGAATCCCGGGGTCACGCTCGGCCCCCGGTATCGCACCTCGAGCTTTTCGCCCACCGGAACTAGCCGCACCTCCACGCCCGGGGCCGGATGCCCGATGCCGCCCGACTGGCCCGCTTCCCAGTTGGCGCACACCGCGAAGGGCGCCGTCTCGGTCATCCCGAGTCCCGAGATCATGAGGATGCGCTCGCCGCAAGTCTTTTCTGCCGCAGCGTGCAGGCTGTCCCAGATCGGCTGTGCCAGGCTTGCGGCGGCGTAGAACAGCATCTTCACGCGGCTGAAGAAATTCTTCGCCAGCGCCTCGTCGGCGTGCAGCGCCAGCGCAATTTCCTCGAAACCGCGCGGCACGTTGAAATACACCGTGGGCGCGATTTCGCGCAGGTTGCGCAGCGTTTCGCCGATCAGCTGCGGCACGGGCTTGCCTTCGTCGATATACAGCGTGCCCCCGTTGTAGAGGGCCAGGCCGTAGTTGTGGTTGCCGCCGAAGGTGTGGTTCCAGGGCAGCCAGTCGACCAGCACCGGCGGCTCCTCGGCGAGGAAAGGCAGGCAATCCACGATCATTTGCAGGTTGCTCGTAAGCATGCGCTGCGTATGGATCACCGCCTTCGGCAACCCCGTCGAACCCGAGGTGAGGAGGAATTTGCAAATGGAATCAGGCCGGATCGAGGCGTGCGCTTCATCCACGCGCGGTGTGGCCGGTGTCGATGCGAGATCGTCGAAGAGCGTCGACTTGCGCCCCCCTGGGGCACGGCTCGTGAACACCAATTCAGTGCCGGGTGCGATCGCCGCATCGATCGCCCGCCCATAGCGCGCCTCGTCCGAGGCGAACACGAGCCCGGGGGTCATGAGGCCGGCGACGAAGCGCAGCTTGCCGTGATCCTGCGAGACCAGCGAGTAAGCCGGCGAGACCGGAACGAAGGGCACCCCGGCGTGCAGCGCCGCAAGCGCGAGCATCGCGTGTTCGAGGTCATTCTCCGACAGGATCATCAGGGGGCGCTCGGCGTTGAGGCCGCGGTCGAGCAGCGCCTGTCCCAGCCGGCGCGCGTAACCGAGGGCTTCGCCATAACCGATCCTGCGCCACTCGCCGGTGGGCAGGCGCTTTGCGACGAAAGTGCGCCCGGGTGCTTCGGCAGCGTAGCGAAGCAGGCGGTCGGTCAGCCGCTCGGGGTACGCGCCAAGCGAGGCGGGCGAGCGCAGGAGCCATCCGCCCTGCGCCTCGCGCTGCGCCGATACGCTCGCCGGACCCAGCGCAATCTTGCGGAAACCCATCTTCAGCCCGCCAGCTTCGCGAGCAGGCGAAGCAGTTGCGGGCGTTCGTTCGGATCTAGCCGCGACGCGAACATCCGGTCGTGCTGCCTGACCTTGCGTTTCAAGGTACGCAGGAGCGCTTCGCCTTTGGGGGTCAGGAAAAGTCCCCAGGCGCGCGCATCGTCGGCGCGATGCCTGCGCTCGGCCAGACCGCGCTGCTCGAGCCAGTCAGTGAGCATCATCGCACCCGACCGCGCGGTACCGAGAACTTCACCGAGGGCGGACTGGCTGATGCCCGGGTTGCCGGCGAGGATGACCAGCGCCGTATAGCGCGGCGGCGTGATGTTCTCCCCCTGCGTGGCGCGCGAAAATGCCTCGAACGAGGCAATCTGCGCGCGCTTGAGCGCATAGCCGAAATGCTCGTCGAGGTCGGCATAGTCGATGCCCTCGATGCGCGCGATGCTGCCGGGGCGGGGTCCCCGCGATGTGGAGGTCTTTTTCATGGGATGCGATGATTGACCGCGAAATTGTAATGTTATATAACAATCTGCGCACGCCCGGGTTCGCCGTCCCGCCGCACACCGATGCGGCGGCGCAGCATGAGCGGGCCGCAAAAAAGCGGCGACAATAGCGCCGCACAAAACAGGAGGAGTCCATGACGCAACGCCCAGGCTTCAACCGCCGCCAGTTCAACGCGGCCCTCGCCGCGAGCGGCACCCTCGCCGCCCTTTCACCCTTCGGCATCGCCCGCGCCCAGGCCACCAAGCTCAAGGTCGGCGTGCTGCTGCCGCGCTCGGGCTTCCAGGGCTTCATCGGCCAGTCGTGCCAGAAGGGCGCCGACCTCGCGCCCGGCGTGATCAAGCAGCTGCTGGGGGTGGACATCGAGCTCATGAACGCCGACACCGAGACTAACGTCGACACCGCGCGCACGCGCGCGGAGCGCCTGATCCAGGAAGGCGCGCATGTCCTTGTGGGGCCCTTCGACTCGGGCGCCGCTTCCGCCATCGCCCAGGTTGCCGAGCAGCGCGGCGTGCCCTTCGTGATCAACATCGCCGCCGCCCCGCCAATCACCGAGCAGGGCTACAAGTTCGTGTTCCGCAATTTCCCCACAGCGCCCGACCTGGTGAGGAACGGCCTCGCGCTCATAGGCGACCTGTTCCGCGCCACCAACACCGCGCCGCGCACAGCGGTGTTCATGCATGTGAACGACACCTTCGGCCAGGCGATGTTCAAGGGAATCTCTGCGACGCTGCCGCACCTCACCAACCTTCCCTTCAAGGTCGTCGATACGATTTCGTACGACCCCGCAGCCAAGGACCTCACTGTAGAGGTCTCCAAGGCTAAGGCCGCCAATGCCGATTTCCTCATGCTGGTCTGCCGGCTCAACGACTCCATCATCCTGCGCCGCGAGATGGTCAAGCAGCGCTGGAACCCGATGGGCGTCATCAGCCCGGGCTCTCCCGGCATGTACGAAGAACAGTTCTCCAAAGTCCTGGGCAAGTATGCCGACTACTGCATTTCGAACGCGCCCTGGTTCAACCCAAAAATGGACATGACGAAAACCGTCGAGGCGGCTTTCAAGAAGCAGAATCCGAAGGAGCAGTTCGTATTCCACGGCACCAACGTGGCGTATACCTTCGAATCGATCCTCATCGTTGCCGATGCATTCAAGCGCGCGCGCAGCACCGATCCGAAAACGCTCGCCGACGCGATCCGCCAGACCAACATCACCGACCGGGTGGCCCTGGGCGGCCCGATCAAGTTCAACGCCAAGGGCCAGGTCGAGGGCAACCTCTCGGCCTGCGCGCAGAATCTCAACGGCCGGCCGACCGTCGTGCTGCCGCTGTCGGCGGCCGAAGCCAGGCCGGTGTTCCCGATGCCCGGCTACAAGGCCTAACCGAATCCCCCGGGAATGCAAGCGGGCCGGCGCTGCCGGCCCTTTTTTTGATGCCCGCACCGGACCTCATCGCCAACGTAGTCGTCGCCGGCCTGCTCACGGGGCTCGTATATGGCCTCATGGCGCTCGGCCTGTCGGTGATCTTCGGCGTGGTCCGCGTGGTCAACTTCGCCCACGGCGAGATGATGACCATCGCGATGTACTGCGCGGTCACCCTTTTCGGCGCGTTCAAGCTCGACCCGTTCCTGTCGGTGGTCCCGGTCGCGGCGGTGTTCTTCGGCTTCGGCTACGCGATGCAGGCGGGGCTCATCAATCCCTTCATCACGCGCCCGGAGTATTCGCAGTTCATGCTGCTGGTGGCCGTCGCCATCATCATGGTCAACGTGCTGCTCATGATCTTTGGGCCGAGCGCGCTCAATGTGCAGGTCGACTACCAGCTCGAATCGTTCGAGCTGGGCCCGATCCTGTTCGACAAGGCGCGCGTATTTGCGGCCGGGATGGCGCTTGCCACGAGCGCCGGACTGTTTGCGTTTTTCAAGTACACCGCCACCGGCAAGGCGATCCGCGCCTGCGCGGACAACAACCTCGGCGCCAAGGTCGTCGGGCTCGACGTGAAGCACCTGTACGCTCTCACCTTCGGGCTGGGCTCGGCCTGCGTGGCGGTGGCCGGCTGCATGATGATCCTGCTGGTCGACGTGGTGCCGACCCTGGGGCCGGGATACACGCTGCTCGCCTTCGTCATCGTCATCATCGGCGGACTCGGCTCGATGCCGGGCGCCCTGTTCGGTGGCGTGCTTATCGGCGTATCCGAGGCACTGGCGGGGCTTTTCTTCGCGCCCTCGGCCAAGAGCATGTTCGGGTTTGCGTTGCTGATCGTGGTGCTGCTGTTCCGGCCGCAGGGCCTGCTCGGGAGGAAGCCTTGAACCCGCGCGCGAGGGTGCTGCTGGGCGGGTTGCTCGCGGTGCTCCTGTTGCTGCCTGCGTTTGCGAACAACTATTTGCTTTCGGTCGCCACGCTGATCCTGTATTTCGCCTTCACCGGGCAGGCCTGGAACGTGATGATGGGTTTCGCCGGGCAGCTCTCGCTGGGCCATTCGCTTTATGTCGGGGTGGGCGCCTATGTGGCGGCCGCAATGTTCGTCAACCTGGGCATTGCCCCGTGGGCCGGGCTGTGGGTGGCGATCCTGGTCTGCATGGCGCTCGGCGCCGCAATCGGCTTCCTGGCTTTCCGCTTCGGCATCTCCGGCGTGTACTTCGCGCTGCTGACCATCGCATTCGCCGAGTTCACGCGCATCGGGTTCGACCACATCCAGTGGACAGGCGGATCGGGGGGGCTGTTCCTCAAGGTCGCCCAGCGCGAGCAAATGGACCTGCTCAATTTCCGCGGGCCGCCTGCGATGTACTACTACGCGATCCTCGCGCTCACCGCGGGTGCGTTGGCGCTGTGCGCGTGGCTGCTCAGGAGCCGCGCCGGATACTACTGGCAGGCGATCCGCGAAAACGAGGAAGCCGCGCAGGCGCTGGGCATCAACACCTTCCGCTACAAGATGTTTGCAGTCCTCATCAGCTCGGCCATGACGGCCGTTTCCGGGGTGTTCTTTGCCTTCTACTACAACAACCTCTTCCCCGAGCAGATTTTCCATGTCAGCCGCTCGATCGAGATCATCCTCGGCCCGATCATCGGCGGCATCGGCACCTTGTTCGGCCCTATCCTCGGCGCCTTCGTGCTGACCGTGCTGGCCGACAGCATCACTGAGGTTCTCGCGTACGCTGGCGTCGAAGTGCCCGGCATCAAGCAGGTGTTCTACGGCGTGGTGCTGCTGGGGGTAGTGATGTTCCTGCCCAACGGAATCTGGCCGACCCTCGCGCGCAAGCTGGGAGTATCGAAATGAGCGCACTCCTCGAAATCCGCTCGATTTCGAAGTCGTTCCGTGGCCTCAGGGCCGTCGCGAACGCCCAGTTCGACGTGCCGCAGGGAGGGCTGGTGGCCCTGATCGGTCCCAACGGCGCCGGTAAAACCACCTGCTTCAACATGATTGCAGGTGTGTTCGCGCCCGAT
>JBBQNG010000208.1:0-7664 GCA_038329645.1 Burkholderiales bacterium | reverse complement strand
CCCGCCTGCGATTCACGTTATGGACGCACGCGCATCGACGAGGGGAACGTTCATCCGCAAAGGGCTCGGGTTGCCCGCCGTGTCCAGGCGAAACAGGTGCACCGCGCGCCAATCGAGCTTGAGCGGCGGCCGCTCCCGCATGTCCCATCCATAGGCAGCCGCAAAAATCGCCCGGATCACGCCACGATGGGCGATTGCCAACGTCGGCTCGCCGCGCATTGCGACTTCTTCGAGCCATCCCCTGACCCGATCGAGCACCTGCCTTGGACTTTCCCCGCCCGGCGGGGTGAAATCCATCCCCCTCGCCTCGTTGTCGCGCATCGACTCCCCCAGCCCGATACGCAACTCTTCCAGCCTGCGGCCTTCCCATTCGCCCCAACCCATTTCGGCCAGCCTCGCGTCGATCGTGATTTCCTCAAGCCCCAGCAGCGATGCAGTCTCCACGCACCTGGAGAGCGGGCTCGAAACCACATGCATTCCCAGGCATTCGCCGGGCAGCCTGCGATCGGCCACTTGCGCTCTGCCCATTGCGCTCAGGGGAATGTCGGTCCTGCCTTGAATCCGCCCCTCCAGGCTCCAATCGGTGTCGCCATGCCTCAGAGTGGCGAGCAGCATCACCGTTGCACGACTTTGGGCTGCAGCAGCGGATCTGCGCCCAATACCCGCAGTGCCCGGTCGAGTGTTGCGGCAGCGGCGTCCACACCGCGTTCCACTTGCGCAAAGTGTGCCGCTTCAAGCCCCATTTTGCAGCGCCCGTCCCGATCGACGAGGAGCTCGCGCGCAAGGCCTGCCAGCGCGTCCTCGTTTCCCGGCGGGGCGAGCAGCCCGGTCCGCCCATTGGAAACCACATCCGGCACGCCTCTGACGGCCATGGAAACTACGGGAACCCCGGCGGCCTGCGCTTCCAGCAAGGCCATCCCGTAGGCTTCGTTTACGGCCGGCCAGATGCACAGGTCGCACGCTGAATACAGCGCGGCAATCGCGTCCGCGCCGAGTTCGCCCAAGAACCGGCTGCGACCCGGTGCCGCACTTTCGAAAGCAGCCTCGATTTCGCTTCGCGCCTCACCGTCGCCCGCCACCAGAATGCGCCAGGGGAGATCCGCAATGCGCCGCAGAACGCAGGCGAGGATCGCATAGGACGCGGCCTTGTCGCCTGTTCTCATCATTGCTGCAACGACGATCCAGGGCACCGAGGGATCGAGGGCGATATCGGCAGCGAGCGTCCTGCGATTCGCATCCCGGTTTCGGCTGGCGTCGCGATAAGGCCCTGGATCGAGGAATGGCGGCAGCAGCCTGATCGCCGCCCCGGCTGCAAGCAGGGGCTCAAGGCAGGCCACATCATCCCGGATCGGACAAAGCATCAGCGACGCGGCGCGGATTGATTCGCCTGCGGCGGCATGTCCCATTGCCCAGCGCCCTGCCGCGCGCTTCGGCGCGAAGGAGGGCTCCGCTATCACATACGGTATTCCCAGGGCCGCAGCCACGGACGGACCGATCCAATCCGGGGCTTTGTAGTAGACGTGGTAGGTGAACCACAAGTCCGGCCGCTCGTCGCGGCCCGCACCGGACCAGCGGGCGATAAGGTCATTCGCAATTTGAGCGCCTTCATCGCGGAGCCGGGCCTGGACGTTCACGTCACCGACGGGTTCGTACGTACGCAGCGTCGACGCCAGTGCCACGTTGTGGCCGGTCTTCACGAGTGCGTCGATCAGCAGCCGCGCAACGCGCCGGTCGCCTGAAGGCACTGCATGCGTGGGCGGTTTGAGGGGCGCGTAAAAGGCGATGCGCATGGCGTGAATCTTAAACTACCGACTCGACGGGTCTGCGCGAAGCGGGACGGGCAACGCCGAATTTCGCGGCCAGCCGCTCGATATTCATATCCATTCCGAACGTGGCGACGACCCGGGCGCGCCCCGCTTCTCCCAGGGACCGGCGGCGTTGCGGATCCGCTATCAGGGCTGCGAGCGCGTCGGCGAATTCCGCCGGCGACTCGGGCGGGACCAGAAGGCCGGTCACGCCACCGACCACCAGCTCATGGATCGCGGATACCTCGGTGGCGATGCACGGGAGACCCTGGGTCTGGGCTTCCATCAAAACATTGGGCAATCCGTCCCGGTCGCCGTCTTTCGCAACCTTGCTCGCCAAGGCGAAAATGTCGGCTGCCCGGTACTCGTCGAGCAGTTCCGTCTGCGTCATCGAGCCGCGCCATTCGATACGCCCCGCAAGGCCAAGGCTGGCGGCGCGATCGCGGAGCGCCCGCGCGAGGGGTCCCCCACCTACATGAACAAGCTTCCAATGCATATCTGCGGGCAGGCGCGCCAATGCGTCGAGCAGGACATCGGTGCCCTTTTTCTCCACCAGGCGTCCGACCGACAGGATGACGACGCAATCGCCGGCCGATTTTCCCGTTCGGGCAGGCCGCTCGACTACAACCGGTGGAAAACGCTCGAGGTCGAGGCCGTGATAAACAAGCTCCACGCGATCCTTCGGTGCCATACCCGCAAGGTGCCTGCAATTCGTTGCCGTGCACGTGACCAGCCACGAGCACGACGCGAGTTTTTCGCGCAACTCCCATTCGGGTGTCGTCCAGATATCCTTGGCGTGGGCCGACCCCGTCCAAGGCAGGCCGAGCAGCGCGGCCGCGTAACGCGTCACGGAGGACGGGGTATGCAGGAAATGGGCGTGCATGTGCGATATCCCGCCCGGAAGTTCGTTGGCAAGTACGAGCGCCTGGCCAAATCGCCGGATCCTGCTGGCAGAAAAGTCGCGCCGCAGGTCGCGCAGCCAGAGGCTGCGCACCTCCCGGTAGCGCGGCGTCTTGCGCACCTTGAGCCACGCGCCCAATACGCGCAGCGGCCCGCGGTGAAGGTATTCGGGCAGATAGAGTATCGATGCACGGACTTCGGCGTGAACCGGATGGCTGCGCCGATCGGTCGGCAATCGCAGGGACACGATCAGGATGTCGAGGCCGCGACGCTCCAGGGCAAGGATTTCCTGGGCGATGAAGGTCTCCGACAGCCTGGGGTAACCTTTGAGGACGAACGCAACGCGGTTGCCCGCGGGAGAAGCCACCCGCTCAGCCGATGCGCGACACGACAGTCATTGCCTCGCTTTCGACGGGCTCAAGCCACGGGGCGACGCGCCGGGATACGTTGGTGAGACCCTCGAGCAGTCCCGGCACGACCACTTCGGAAGGCCTGTTCTGGCGCGGCAGGGCGCGCAGCGCGGCAGCCATTACGGCCGGGTCGTAGCTTCCGTCGTCGCTCAGCATGCTCACCAGGCCGAGCTTGGCCGCGCTCGACGCACGAATAAACTGCTCGAGGCGCGGCGTGGTCCGCGGAACGATGAGCGCGCGCTTGTCCAGCGAGAGCACCTCGCAAAAAGTATTGTAGCCGCCCATCGCGACCACGCCCGCGGCGCCGGCCACCAGAGTTTCCAGGTGGCTGTGGAACGTGATCGCGTCCACGCGCTTGAGGCGCGATGCGCGGTCCATGAACTCGGCCTGGCGTTCGGGTTGCATGAACGGCCCCAGCACCATCAGCGCCGGATACGGAAGCAACGCGTCGTGCTCGTATGCGCGCAGGACCCAGTCGATAAGGCTTTCCCCGTCGCCGCCGCCCCCGGTCGTGACAAGAATGTAGGGTCGCTTGGTGATCTCCGGCAGGCGCGGCGGCGCCCCGCGGTTCGATACTTCGCGCGGCAGATAGCCGGTATAAGTAATTTTCTGGCGCACGCGTGTAGGCAGCGCGACGCCCTCGAGCGGATCGCAAATCTGCGGCAACCCGTAGATCCAGATCTCGTCGTACAGGTCGCGCAATGCCGGCAGCACATTCTTGCGCCGCCACTCCGGCACCAGCAGCTTGGGTTCGTCCATCACGTCCCTGAGGCCGAGGACCAGGCGAGTGCCGCGCTGCTTGAGCATCTCCAGGGTCTCGAGGACTTCGCCGCGCAGGCCAAGCGGTTCTTTGTCGACGATGAAGATGTCCGGGTCGAACATTTCCGCGGTGTGGCGGATGATCGATGCCCGCATTTTCAGCATCTGCTCGACGTCGATGTGCAGGTTGAGCGCGGTGTACTCGCCGTTGCGCAGCTTGACCACGCCGGGGACCCGCACGAAATCGACCCGCGAACGGAAATCGAAGCTTCCTATGATCGGGGAGCCCGAAAGGATGAGCACCGAAAGATGCTTGAACCTGTCGACGAGGGAATGCGCGATCGTCCGGCAGCGGCGCAGATGGCCGAGCCCGAACGTATCGTGGCTGTAAATCAGAATGCGACTGTCTTTGCGTCCCGACATCATTTTTTGCCCCCTTGGGAAACCTGTCCGGCTTCCTAAGACTTTCTTGTGTTCTTGTGGTTCGGTTATGTGCGGTTCGCGGTCGCAAAGGGCAATTCTGCCCGCCCCATTCAGGCAGCGCAAGCACGGCACACAGCGCACATAACGCGAGGTTTCAGGCCGCAATTCCCAGGGCGGCGGCTATGTCGATCCGCCCGCGACAAGGCTTGCAGACGCCGCAGGGCCGGAATCCGCTGGGCCCGTGAACAGGTCTGCGGCAGGACCAGGTCAGGCTGCGAATTTCGAGGGGCAATAATGCAGCGATCTGCGGCTTGGTGAGCGCATACACCGGGTACATCCACTCAATCGCCGGTTCGCCCAGCTTGCGCGCACGGTAGCATTCGTACATCGCCGAAAACACGCGGCGCTGATTGGCGCATACCGAGCGCTTGATTTCGTCCAGATCGCGGGCGAGCGTCCCCACGGCAATCCGGTTGCAGCCGGGGGTGTCTATGGCGACCTGGCAGGCGACGTACGCAACGGCGAGGTAGTCAATTGGGATTGCCTCCAGGTCCGCAAAGTCGAGCCCGGACTCCGAGTACCGGAAAGGACGGTACCGTTCCCGGCACGAGGCCACAATCGCCTCGACCGCGCGCTGCTCGGCTTCGGCACGGGCCTCCCGGTTCACCATGCGGATGTGGTGCACCCTCAGTTCATGGTCGGTTTCGGCGAGCAGCCTCACAAGCACCGCGGTGCTGTCGAGCCCGCCGGAGAACATCACCAGCGTGGTCACGTTGAGCCCCCTGCTTCAATTTCGTGGTTGCCCATCTGGGTACGCGTCTCCATGCGCGCGAGTGCGCTTTTGGCGGCGGATTGTACCTTGTAAGATTCGCCGGTGAACCCCGAGTACACACCCCAGATAATCGTCTCCCTGCTCGCCCTGGGGATGGCGCTTTCGTTCATCCTGGCCGACCGTTCTTCCCCGATCAGCCGCACCCTTTCGGCATTCCTGGCCTGTATCGGGATTTCGATCTCGGCCAATGTCCTGATAGGCATTCCCTTGCGTGCAAAGAGCGGGGTTCTCGCCTGGGATGGCGTGTTCGCCATACCAGAGGTCCTTGCCTTCGTTTTTGCATACGAATGGTTGTTGAGGGTCAGGCGGACTATCCCGGCGGGCAGTTTGAGGACCGCAGGGGCCGACAAGATGCTGCGGGTCGCTCAGGCGCTCGCGATATTTTATGGCGTGGTTTCGCTTATGTTCCCCGAACTTCGCGTCGCCCATTTCCTCAACCTGATGCGCGATGCGAATGCGACGCTGCATCCCACGTTCTTCTTATTCGCCGTTCCCCTCGCGATATCACTGATTCTGGCAACGGCGTCCGGGCTGCTGATGCTCAACCGCAGGCCGGACCGCGCGGAAACCCTGAGGGGAGTGGCGTTCCTGATCGGGGCGCCCTTCATGGCTTCCGGCCTTGTGCTGCCCCTGCATATCGCGCCGGTATCCACGGCAATCGGCCTGCTCATCTTCCTCGTGGGCGCGGTCCAGTACCACGTCATCCAGGGCAGTCGCGCGCAGTTCATGGCCCGCTTCCTGTCCCCGCAAGTTGCGAAGCTGGTGAGCGAGCGCGGTCTCAAGAGCGCCACCGACGAGCAGACCCTCGAAATCTCGGTCGTCTGTTGCGACCTGCGCGGGTTCACTGCATTTTCAGCCGCGACCTCCTCGAAGAAGGTCATCCAGATCCTGCGCGAATACTATGACGCGGTAGGCACTGCGGCCGCTGCGTTTGGCGGCACGATCAAGGACCAGGCAGGCGACGGCGTGCTGATCCTCGTCGGCGCACCGATAGCACTCGACGATCACGCCGAGCGCGCAATGGAAATGGCCAAACAGATCCGCTCGCAGGGCGTTGCCGTCACCGAGCGCTGGTCCGACGCTGAATTGCGGCTGGGGGTCGGAGTCGGGGTCGCCAGCGGCTTCGTGACCGTGGGCGTCATCGGAGCAGGCTCAAGGCTCGAATACACGGCCGTGGGTCCCGCGGTAAATCTTTCGGCGCGGCTGTGCTCGGAGGCGCTTCACGCGCAGATCCTGTTCGATCCGCGCACCCTCGAGCTGCTCACGAGCCCCGCGCAGCGCTCCGAGCTGAAGCCGGGCGAATCGTTGCAGCTGAAGGGCTTTGCGGCTCCGGTTCAGAGTTACGTTATTGCTGCCTGAGAAAAGCTGCGCTTATATTCACAAACATTTGTTTCGGCGATTATCCCCTACTTGACTTTTTGAAATAGCCACCCTATACTCCTTTCAACAGTTCGACGGAGACAGGGAAATGACCAAAGCCAAGCAGGTTCGCCAGATCCACCAAATGACGATTGCCCAGTTTGAGGCACAATTTCCGGACGAGGATCATTGCAAGCAGTACCTGACCAATAACCGCTGGCCGGAAGGCGTGATCTGCCCCCGCTGCGGCAATCCTAGCGTTCGGGAGCATGGGACGCTGGCTTACCACTGGCAATGCTACAACTGCGCTCCGGGAACGTCCTACCGCTTCTCGGTACTGGTGGACACGATCTTTGAGAACACGAACAAGCCGCTGCGCGAGTGGTTCCGGGTTATTCACTTGATGCTGACCAGCAAGAAAGGGATTAGCGCCCTTCAGGTCATGCGCTACATGGGTTTCGGCTCGTACAAAACCGCTTGGGGAATGTGCACCAAAGTCCGCACGGCCTTGGGCAATGTCGAGTTCCGTCAGCTTACTGGCAGCGTCGAGATTGACGAAACCTATATCGGCGGGAAAGCCAAGAACAAACACCGGAACAAGATCGGGGGGCGTGGCGATGGTGGTCAGGGTGGCGGCGGAAAGAGCATCGTGATCGGCGCCGTGAAGCGCAAGGGTAACGTGATCGCCCGCGTTATCTCGCGCATGAATACGGACACCGCCCGCCAGTTCATTCAAGAGGTTTGCTCCACTCGCGTTAGCCTCTTGTCCACTGACGAGCATCGCGCCTACGCTTCCGCCGCTGCCAAGTTTGAGCATCACCAAGTCAACCATTCCCGCGAAATTTGGAAGACGAATTCGATTCATGGATCGGTGCACACCAATACCATTGAGGGGTTCTGGAGTATCGTTAAGCGTGGTGTGATGGGCACCTTCCATAAGGTCTCGCACAAGTACCTTCCGCTCTATGTCAACGAGTTCCAATTCCGTTACAACAACCGCATGAACGAGGACATTTTCGGAGCAGCGATTCGTGCCTGCTAGCACCAAAACAGTAAAGGAACGAAGTCTGTACGGGATATTGTCTTTTGTTCCGCTGATTTTCATTGTTGCAGTCTATTTAAACTGTAATTCACACATATCTGACTGTAAGGAAGAAATAAAAAAAGAAAAGCAAC
>JBBQNG010000207.1:0-7696 GCA_038329645.1 Burkholderiales bacterium | reverse complement strand
ATGGCGCAGTCGAGCGTGCCTATCCCGAGGGTCAGGAAAAAGAGGATGCCCAGGGCCAGGGCATCGCGTACGGGACGGCGCATCTTCTGTTCCCCCCTGCCCCGGCTTCAGCCGACCGGTTCCGCGTGTGCGAGATTCTTTTCCGCCAGCAGCCTGTCGACCAGGTTGGCAAGGTCCTGAAGGGTCCGGGCATTCGCGTCGTTGTTGGCGACGCTGATGCCGAATTTGTCCTCGAGCTTGAACATGCACTCGATCACGGCCAGCGAATCGATCCCGAGGTCCGCCAGCGGTCGTGTCGGATCGAGAGTGGAGACATCGAGCGAAAGCTCGCCCGCAAGCATTTGCTGAATGGTTTGCAGTGTCGTCATCGTGAAATTACCGGTTCAATCAGGGTGAGACACCGCGGAACCCGAAATGACGCAACATTGTTGTAACAAATCCCTCACGAGCGCTCGGCCGGCCAGAACCGGTAAACCAGGCAGAACACCAACGCCGCTCCGATCAGGCTGGCTACCGTCTGGAATTCGAACAGCGTTTCCCAATCCGCTTCGGGAGGCAGTAGAAAAATCAGGCAGAGGCCGATCACCACACCGGCCCAGATTCGATGCGAGAGGCTAGTCCTTTCGAACTGGTCCGGTGCTGCGGCAGAGGGGGAATGCATGGTGCGAGTGTGGCTTTTTCCACACCATGCTGCAACATGCCATTTACAAACTGGGCTCCCGGCTGACAATTCCTGACCGAATTTTTTGCCGCGTTGCAGCACAAATAGTCTCACTCCTGGCTCACGCCAGCGAATAAACCTCCACCTCTGCGCTGCGCCCTTTCACTCGAACAGCGGGCAACCGCGTCAGGTCGTAGACAGACTTCAGGTGGGCCTTGGTCGCCCCGCTCACCAGGGTGTGCGTGCCGAAATCCTTGTTGAGCGCCTGGATGCGCGACGTGAGGTTCACCGCGTCGCCCACCAGCGTGTACGAAACCCGCTCGCTGCTGCCGATGTTGCCAGCGATCACGGTCCCGGTATGGATCCCGATGCCGTGGCGCAATGCGACCTTGCCCGCCGCCAGGCGTCGTGCGTTCCACGCGTCCAGGCGCGTGCGCATCTCGAGCGCCGCGCGCACCGCCGATTCCGCGTGCGCTGGATCGGCCACCGGCGCGCCGAACACCGCTTCGATTTCGTCGCCGATGTATTGCAGCACGAGGCCGCCCTGCGCGCGGATCGCCGCATCCATCTCGGTGAAGTAGCCATTGAGGTCGCGGACGACCTCGGCCGGCGGGGTCGATTCCACCCACGGCGTGAAGTCGCGCAGGTCGGCAAACAGGATGGTCACCTCGCGCGCGCCGCCGTCGAGCGATGCGCGCCCGGCGAGGATCTCGTCGCGCACCTCGGGGCTCACGTACTTGCCGAACGTCTCGCGGATGATTTCGCGCTCGCGCAGTCCCGCGACCATGCGGTTGAAGCCCTCGGCTACCGCGCCGATTTCGTCGTTGGAGACCACCGCGCAGCGCGCGCCGAACGAGCCGCGGCCGACCTCGGCCATCGCGGCCTGGACATCTCGCAGCGGCTCCGCCACGCTGCTCGCCACGAACCCGGCCAGCCGGATGGAGACTAGCAGGCCGCCCGCGGCAAGAACACCGACCACAAGCGTGAGGTTGCGGATGATCGCCTCGGCGGTCTGCGCATCGGCGCCCAGCATCGCGTTTGCACGCGTAAGCGCAGCGACCGATAGCACCGCAATGGGCACCAGGCTCATGAGCAGGAACATCGTCACCATGCGCGCGCGGACGTTTAGGCGCGGACCCGGCACGCTGGCCAGATCGCCGCGCGGAAAGAGCCGCGGCAGCTGCTCGCGCCAGATCCTCTCCACGCTGAAGAACACGATCGCCGCGACGAGGGGCCCTGCGACGAAAGCCAAGCCGAACCCCTGGCGAAGCGCGCGCATCGGCGTGAATTCCCCGACCAGGAGCGGCCACAGCACGCTCCAGATGAGCGCTGCCGCGAGCCAGCCGACGAAGGAAAGCAGCGCGAAAAAGCCAGGGAGCAGAAGCGCGCGCCGGCGCAGCTCGTCGCCCTCGGTGCCGGGCGGCAGCGCGCCGGCGGTTCCGATGACCGGACGCGACCAGCGCACGCCGAGCGTGCGCCCGATCACTGTAAGGAGAGCGAAAAAGGCCACGAAGAAGACCCACGCGCCGGCGCCGGTCGACGGCGCACCCACGTGGGCCGAAGAATCGAGGAAGCTGAAATACACGAACGAGAGCAACGCCCCCGCGAGGTTGCCGAGGATCATCAGGCGAGTGAGGCGTCTGGCGAAGGGGTTGCCGGTCATGGCGGTTTGGGGAGCACTCGGCTGCGGCGGTAACATACGAGGCTAACCTCTTGGCAGCGCGGCGGCAAATGATCGACCACCTCGTCCTACTCGTCGGCCAGTACGGCCTCGCGCTGGTTTTTGCCAACGTGCTGATGCAGCAGGTCGGGCTGCGGCGGGCTACGACGGGGTGGGGATTTCAGCAACCAAGTGGACCGACAGCAGTTCCGGGGATGGAGCCTAAAATGTCAAACTTCATTTCTCACAGATCCAGTGCTGGCGACAGTTTCAGGTCAATTGTCGTGCTGTTATTGGCAATATTGTTGCTGTGCGCCGGCTGCGCCAACGTCAATCCCGACCGAAATTTCGCGCCGCCCGCCGCGCAGGAGCCGGAGCCCGATCTAACCGCGCCGGCCGAAATCGCGCGGGCACTGCGCTCGGGCGGCTACATCATCTACATGCGGCACGGCCAGACCCGGCGCAGCGAGCTCGAGCTCGAAGCGAAATCGCGCGAAGCGGGCCGCTTTTCGCTCGCCGACTGTGCCACGCAGCGCAATCTGAGCGACGAGGGAATTGCGGAGTCGCGCGCGGCGGGCGCCGAATTCAGGCGCATGAACCTGCCGGTGGCGCGCTATCTCTCGAGCCGTTACTGCCGCGTCACGCAGACGGCGCGCATGTTCGCCGATGACATCGTGTATTCCGAGGCGCTGACTTCGGACGGGCCGGTGGTCAAGCAGCCCGAGCGCATCGACGGCGTGCGCACGCTGTTGTCGGAGAAGCCGCCGGCGGGCAGGAACACGATGCTCTTCGCGCACCAGGGCATTTTCTACGAGGCCACACGCCTCACAGTGCAGGAA
This sequence comes from Burkholderiales bacterium, assembly GCA_038329645.1. Classification (GTDB taxonomy): domain Bacteria; phylum Pseudomonadota; class Gammaproteobacteria; order Burkholderiales; family SG8-39; genus SZAS-79. The sequence goes on along the minus strand of JBBQNG010000207.1, from coordinate 4,536 downwards.
GGCTGGGCGGTCGTGCTCGTGCCGGGCAATTTCAATCGCATCGTCGCGCGGATCGCGCCCGCCGACTGGGCGACGCTGGCCGCCGAGCGGTGACCCGTTCTGCCCGCGGTGCGGCTTCGGGAGATAGTCTCACGCAAACGACACCCTCCGGAAGGACACCCCATGCAGCTCCACCTCACAGGCCGCAATGCCCTCATCGCCGGCGGCTCGCGCGGCATCGGCCGCTCGATCGCCCTCGCCTTTGCCGCAGCCGGCGCCAACGTGTCCCTCTGCGCGCGCGGAGAGGAATCGCTGCGTGCCACCGAATCCGAACTGAAGCGGCTCGGGCGCACGGTGCACGCGGCGACCTGCGACCTGGGCGACGGCCCGGCCGTGGCCGCTTACGTGAAGTCCGCGGCCGAAGCGCTTGGCGGCATCGATGTCCTGGTCAATAACGCCTCGGGTTTCGGTTCGAGCGACGACGAAGCGGGCTGGGCCGCAAGCATCAACGTCGATCTCATGGCTTCGGTGCGCGCCTCCTACGCCGCCCTGCCCCACCTGGAAAAATCGAAGGGGTCGATCATCCACAACTCGTCGATTTCCGGGCTGATGCCAAGCGCACGTACGCCGCCGTACGGCGCGGTCAAGGCGGCGCTGATCCAGTACACGCTGACGCAGGCAGCGCAGCTCGCCGGCAAGCATATCCGCGTGAACTGCATCGCCCCGGGCTCGATCGAGTTCCCCGGCGGCACCTGGGAGAAACGCAAGACCACGGAACCGAAGCTCTACAACGCGATCCTCAATGGCATCCGCTTCGGCCGCCTGGGCACGCCCGAGGAAGTCGCCAACGTCGCGCTGTTCCTCGCAAGCGACGCCGCGAGCTGGGTCACCGGCCAGACCATCGCGGTCGACGGCGGCCAGATGCTCAGCTGACCCGGATACCGGGATCCTCCCATGCGTGTGCAAGTCGCGATCATCGGGTCCGGCCCGGCCGGGCTCCTGCTCGGCCAGCTGCTGGTGCGCGCCGGCATCGACGCGGTCATCATCGAGCAACGCAGCAAGGATTACGTCCTTGAGCGGATTCGCGCGGGCGTGCTCGAGCAGGGCACGGTCGAGATGCTCGACGGTCTCGGCGTTAGCGGCCGCCTGCACGCCGAAGGCCTTGTGCACGAGGGCGTCGAGCTGAGCTTCGCCGGTGGGCGCACTCGCATCGACCTTAAGGGACTCACCGGCAGGAACGTGGTCGTCTACGGCCAGACCGAAGTCACACGCGATCTCATGGACGCGCGCGAGGCGGCCGGGGCGAAGATCGTCTACGAAGCCGCGGATGTCAGCGTGCACGATTTCGACACCGGCCACCCGAAGGTGCGTTTCCGCAAAGACGGAGCGGCCCACGAGATCGAATGCGACTTCATCGCGGGCTGTGACGGCTTCCATGGCGTATGCCGGCAAAGCGTTCCCCAATCCGCAATGCAAACCTTCGAGCGCGTCTACCCGTTCGGCTGGCTCGGCGTCCTGTCGGAAACAAAACCCGTCTCGGAAGAACTCATCTACGTCTGCCACGAGCGCGGCTTCGCGCTTTGCAGCATGCGTACCCCGACGCGCAGCCGCTACTACATCCAATGCTCGCTCGCCGAGCGCGTCGAGGAGTGGCCCGACGAGCGCTTCTGGGACGAGCTGCGCCGCAGGCTCGACGCCGACGCGGTGCGCGAGCTCGTCACCGGCCCTTCGATCGAGAAAAGCATCGCGCCTCTGCGCAGCTTCGTCGCCGAGCCGATGCGCTTCGGGCGCCTCTTCCTCGCGGGCGATGCGGCCCACATCGTCCCGCCCACCGGCGCAAAGGGCCTCAATCTCGCGGCGAGCGACGTGCACTACCTTTCCGATGGCCTAATCAATCACTATCGGGGGAAAGACACCGAGCTCGACGCCTATTCCGCGCGCGCGCTCGAGCGGATCTGGAAAGCGGAGCGCTTTTCGTGGTGGATGACGATGCTGCTGCACCGCCTGCCCGACGACGGGCCCTTCGGCCACAAGATCCAGAAGGCGGAGCTGGGCTATCTCGCGGGGTCGCGCGCCGCGCAAACGGCCATGGCAGAGAACTACGTTGGGCTGCCGTATTGATCTTCGGTATGATCAATCCACTCCGGCCGCAGAACCACAACGAGAGCCGGACGCCAAGGAGACCGTCCCGATGACCTCCCCCCTGATCGCCGCAGTGCTCGCGGCCGCGCTCGCAGTCCCGGGCATGGCGACCGCGCAGGCTTTCCCGTCCAAACCTGTCACCATCGTCCTCTCGTACGCCGCGGGCGGTCCCACCGATTTCCTCGCGCGCACGCTCGGCGAGAAAGTCTCGGCGCGCTTCGGCCAGCCGGTGCTGGTCGACCCCAAGCCGGGGGCCAACGAGCGCGTCGCCACCGAATATCTTCTTCGCCAGCCGGCCGACGGCTACACCACCGTGCTGGTCGCGCTCCCGCATGCGACCAACCCGGCCGTGTTTGCCTCGCTGCCCTACGACACGGTGAAGGAATTCATCGGCCTTGTGCACCTGGTAAACATCCCGGTGATCCTGACCGTAAAGGCCGATTCGCCGATCCGCAATTTCGCCGACTTCGCCGCGTTCGCAAAGGCAAAGCCCGGCGAAGCGATGTTCGGCTCGCCGGGCGCGGCGACGAGCTCGCACCTCACGGTGGAGCTGCTCGGAACGCTGGCCGGCGTGACGTTCACCCACATCCCATACAAGGGCGACGCGCCCGCGATGACCGAGCTGATGGGCGGGCGCATTGTGGCGAGCGTCAACTCGCTGCCCGGCGCGCTCGGCCAGATCCGCGGCGGCCGCGTACGCAGCATCGGGATATCAAGTGCCCAGCGCGTCCCGCTGCTCCCGGAGGTGCCCACATTCGCCGAGCAGGGCTACCCGGAGGCGGTGACCGCGACCTGGTTCGGCCTGATCGTGCGCAGCGGCACACCGAAAGACGTGGTGGCGAAGCTGAACACCGAATTCAATGCCGCGCTGGCAATGCCCGACGTGAGGGACAAGCTCAACGACCGCGGCATGACCACTGTTGGCGGGTCGGCGGAGGGCTTCACCGCATTCATCCGCAGCGAGACCGAGCGCTGGAGCAGGGTCGTCAAGGCGCGCGGAATAAAGATAGAGTGACGCCATGAGGAGCCCGGCCGCGCCATGCCCCGCGTAATCCGCAATACGCTGCTTTCCATGCGCGACCTCATGGCCACGGTGGGGCCGTTCGTGCTGATTGCCCTGATCCTGCTGGTCGGCGCGTACTTCGTGCTGAAGCCCAATCCCCCGCGCCGGGTCGTGCTCGCCACCGGACCGGAGCAGAGCGACTACGACGAGTTCGGCAAGCGATACGCCGCGGCGCTCAAGCGCCACGACATCGAGGTGGTATTGCGGCCGACCCAGGGGTCGTCGGCCAATCGCCACCTGCTGCGCGACGCGAAGGAAAAGGTGGATTTCGGCTTTGTGCGCGGCGGCTCGAGCGATGCGATCCGCGCCGAGGACGAGAAAGGCACCGGGCTGCCGCTGGTGGCGCTGGGCAGCCTGTTCCTCGAGCCGGTGTGGATCTTCTACCGCACGCAAGCGGCTGCGAAGCTGCCCGGCAAGAAGCTTACCCGCCTGGACCAGGTGCGCGGCTGGCGCATCAATGCGGGCGGGCGCGGCGCCGGGTCGGCCAACCTTTTCACCAAGCTTCTGATTGCCAACGGCCTGCAGCGCGAGGACGTCAAGCTCGACCGCCTCGACCCGACCCATGCGGCGATTGCCCTGTTCAACAAGGAGCTCGATGCGATGATGCTCGTTACGGCGCCCGAGTCGCAGATCCTGCAGATGCTGCTGCGCTCACCGGGCATCGAGCTGTTCGAGTTCGCGCAGGCCGAAGCCTATACGCGCCGCTTCGGTTACCTCGACGCCGTCACCCTGCCGCGCGGCATTGCCGACCTGCCGCACGACGTGCCGCCGCGAAACATTTCGCTGGTGGGTCCGACGGCCATGATGGTGGCGAGGGAAAACACGCACCCGGCGCTGATCCAGCTTTTCGTGCAGGCCGCGCGCGACATCCACGCCGAGCCGGGGTGGTTTGCGCGCAGCGGGCAGTTCCCGAACAAGGACGACATCGAATTCCCGCTTGCGCCGGAGGCCGAGCGCTACTACAAGAACGGTCCGCCGCTCATGCAGCGCTACCTGCCGTTCTGGCTGGCGAACCTCGTCGACCGCATGTGGGTGGTGCTGATCTCGATCATCGCGATCCTGATCCCGCTGGGGCGCGTGGTGCCGCCGCTTTACACCTTCCGCATCCGCTCGCGCATCTTCCGCTGGTACCGCCAGCTCAGGCAGATCGAAGATTCGCTGTCGGCGAAAAAGGCGGGCGCCGAAGAGCTCACTGAGGAGCTCAATCGGCTCGACGCCAAGGTCGAGCGGGTTTCGGTGCCGCTGTCCTACACCGACGAGCTGTATTCGCTGCGCGGCCATATCGCGCTGGTGCGGCAGCGCCTGGCCGAGGCGCAGCAGGCGCAGGCGTGACGGCCGGCCCAAAAACCGCT
>JBBQNG010000206.1:0-7742 GCA_038329645.1 Burkholderiales bacterium | reverse complement strand
CCTGGGCCGCGGCGACGAAGCCCGCGCCGAGGAACAGGGCGCCGCTGATCGACGGCAGCAGGATGCCGAATCGATCGGTGATTTTGCCCACCAGGATTCCGCCGAAGCCGAAGCCCAGGGTTGTCAGCAGCCAGGGAATCGAGGCTTCCGCGCGCGTGGTGCCGAAATCCTTCTGCAGGAGCGGCAGCGCGACGAACACCGCGTACATCCCCGAACCGCCCAGCGCCATGAGCGCAAACGATGCGCACAGGCGGCGCCAGGCATACGGAGATTCGATGTCGGGATGAACGGGAGCCATGCGGAGGCAGATCGTATCGCATCGCGTCGAACGTTCGCCACCGCACAGCTAAACCCAGAGGTCAGCCCAGGCGCGTGCGCAATTTCGCAGTGAAGGCGCGGACGCGTTTCGCGTTCATGCCGAAGTCGTTGCGGCCGACCCGCGACTTGGAGCGCACGTCGACATGGGTGCCGTCAGATGCGGCGGCGACACGCACCACGATGTCGTCCTTGAAGCCGAACAGCAACGACGTGGCGAGCGCTTCGACGCGCCCCTGCGCGGGATCGGCATCCGTGATCTCCAGTCCCATGTCCGAGAGGGCGGCCTTGGCTGCATCGAAGGCCTGGGCGGCCGGCGCCGGGGTGATGATGGGCGCGATATCCGGATAGGCGCTCTTCTGCATCTCGCCGACTTTGGGCCCGTCGTACGCAATCGGATGGTCGTCCTTCTTCCTGTTCGCTGCGGCGCGCACGAACACCGGCGGATTGGCAAGGTCGGTGCTGATATCGTGGATCGCCGGGACGCCGTTGGCGGTCTGGCGCAGGTGGTACGGGATGTAAGCGGTGAACCCGGCAATCAAGACGCCGAGGAACCCGAACACCATTGCGCGGTTGGGGACGCGCCGCACGATTGCGACGATAAGCGCGAGAAGAGTGACGATGGCCGTCGCCGCAGCTACCCAGAATACGTAGCCCAGCGTGGCGATGCCGGTGCGGAAGTGCCACAGGTCGAAGCGATAACCCAGACCGGCGCCCAGGGCGGTCAGCGCGCAGCCCACCGCAACAACGAAGCCGAGAATAGTCAACCTGGAAACGAGCTTGTTCATGCCGGAGCCCTCCTTCGGTGCGGAATGCTACACGCTTACATCGGGCGGGGTGTCCTTATTCCCCGGCCGGGTCGTCAGAGCATTTCCAGCGGTTGCGCGCGCGTCGGCGGCGGAAAAACCGCGTCGAGCCCGGCGAGCTGGGACCGGTTGAGCTCGATCGAGGCGGCACGTACGTTTTCGGCCATTCGCGCCGCATTGCCGCATTTCGGGATGGCGATGACATCGTCCTGTGCGAGCAGCCAGGCGAGCGCGCCCTGCGCCGGGGTCATGCCGTGCCGCGCCGCAAACGCCGCCAATCCCTTGTTCGCGACGAGGCGCGCCTGCTCGAGCGGCGAATACGCCATTACCGGGATGCTCCGGGCGCGCAGCCAAGGCAGGAGGTCCCACTCGATCCCGCGGCGCGTAAGGTTGTAGAGCAGCTGGTTGGTCGCCACGCCCTTGCCGCTGTCGAGCGCATGCACCTCCCGCATGTCGGCCAGGTCGAGGTTGCTTACCCCGTAATAGCGGATCTTGCCGTCGGACTGCAGCTTGGCGAATGCCTCAAGCGTTTCCGCAAACGGCACGCTGCCGCGCCAGTGCAGCAGGTAAAGGTCGAGGCGGTCGGTCGTGAGACGCTTGAGGCTGCGCTCGCATGCCGCGATCGTGCCGCGGCGCGTCGCGTTGCCCGGCAGGACCTTGCTCACCAAGAACACCTCATCGCGGCGGCCGGCAATCGCTTCTCCGACCAGGGTCTCGGAGCGCCCGTCGCCGTACATCTCCGCGGTGTCGACCAGCGTGAGGCCGCTGTCGAGGCCCAGGCGCAGCGCGGCCAACTCGGCGGCGCGCGCCGCGGCGCGGTCGCCCATGTTCCACGTCCCCTGGCCAAGGGCCGGCACCCGTTCGCCCGAAGGCAAGGCGATGGTTTTCATGCGCCGAGTTTAAACCCGGTCCGGTTCGCACCCGGGTGCGGCATAATCGCGGCCGATCGATCACTCCGGGACCATGAAATGCGCATTCGCCTCGCGTCTTCCGCCTTTACTCTGTTGGCCGCCCTTGCGAGCGGGTGCGCGTCGCTCGACAACCGATGGGACGCGTGCGAAAAGGCGAACGGGACGTTCGTCCAGGTCGCCGATTGCACCATCAAGGCCGTGGACGCAGATGCCGCGCGCTGGGCGCAGCCCACGATGCGCATGCGCAGCGAAGCCCGGGCCAAGCGCTTTTCCATGCGGGCCGAAGAGCTGATCGAGAAAGTCGGCACCGGGCAGATCCATGACGCCGACGCGCGCTCCGAGCTGCGCCGGCTGCATGAGGAACTGCAGGACGAGGAGCGCGACGACCGCCTCAGCCCGATCCGCCAACCCGCGAGGTCCCCGGGGGTCACTTGCTCGCCTGCAGGCACCGGGGTCAGCTGCACGCAGAACTGAACCCCTCGAGCAAGGCTCAGGGCAGCTTCAGTCTTCCAGCAATTTCAAGTCGGTGCCTTGCCTACACGGACGGGCCGGGCAGGATTTCGGATACGATGCGAATTCAAAGACCTGCCAAATAATCCGCATCCGCAGAGCGGAAGGCCCGCCAAAACGTGACCGCCGACAATTCCCGCCTGATCGCGCTCTATCGCACGATGTCCCGCATCCGCGCGTTCGAGAATGCCGCCGAGATCGCCAGCCAGGGCGGCGTGCAGGCTTGGGGGCAGGCCGCCAGCAGCACGCCGGCCCTCGTGCGCGGACCCCTGCATCTTTCGACCGGGCAGGAGGCCGTCGCCACGGGCGTGTGCGCCAACTTGTTGCGCGAGGACCTGCTCACCTCCACGCATCGCGGCCACGGGCATACGCTGGCCAAGGGCGCGGACATGAACCGCATGATGTGCGAGCTGTTCGGGCGCTCGACCGGCTACAACCGCGGCAAGGGCGGCTCGATGCACATCGCGGATTTTTCGGTGGGCATGCTCGGCGCCAATGGCGTAGTTGCGGCCGGCATCCCGATCGCGGTAGGCGCGGCCCATGCGCTCAAGGTGCAGAAGAAGCCCTATATCGTTGCGTGCTTCTTCGGCGACGGGGCTGTGAACCGCGGCCCTTTCCTCGAGGGCCTCAACTGGGCGGGCGTCTACGGCCTGCCGGTGCTGTTCGTTTGCGAGGACAACCAGATTTCGGCGACCACGCCCACGGGGCCGATGACCTCCGGGGCGGGCGCTTCGGCGCGCGCGAGGAGCATGGGCCTGCGCTGCGATTCGGTCGACGGCAACGATGTGGCGGCCGTGGACCGCGTGGCCGGCGACCTCGCCCACTGGGTGCGCAACAGCCAGCGCCCGGCTTTCCTGCACGCGACGACTTACCGGTTCAAGGGCCATGTCTCGGTCGACCCGGGGACGTACCGGGACGGGGAGGAGGTGGCGCAGGCGCTGCGCGCCGACCCGCTACTGCAGGCCCGCGAAGCCCTGCTTGCGCGCGGCGAGACGGCGGCGTCGATCGACGCCATGGACTCGGCCGCGAGGATCGAGACCGAGATTGCGCTCGCGATAGCCAAGAGCTCGCCGTGGCCCGATCCGTCCGCGGCCTACGAGGACGTGATGGACAGCGGGGCGGGGCAGTGGAAATGAGTGCTCCGCGATGAGCTCGATGACCTATGCGCAGGCGGCATGCCTCGCGCTCCAGGAGGCGATGCGTGCCGATCCCAACGTGGTGGCGCTTGGCGAGGACCTCGGCCGCGGCGGCATCTTCGGGCAGTACCGCGGCCTGCCGCAGGAATTCGGGCCCGGCCGCGTCATCGACACGCCGATCTCCGAGGCCACCATCATGGGCGCGGCAGTCGGCATGGCGCTGGCGGGACTGCGGCCGGTGGTCGAAATGCGCGTGGTGGATTTTGCGCTGTGCGCGATCGACGAGCTCGTCAACCAGGCGGCCAAGAACCGCTTCATGTTCGGCGGCCAGGGCCGCGTGCCGCTCGTTGCGCGCATGCCGATCGGGCTGTGGGGTGCCTCGGCCGCGCAGCATTCGCAATCGCTCGAAGCCTGGTTCGCGCACATCCCGGGCCTTGCTGTGGTGACGCCAGCGACGCCAGCCGACAATTACGGGCTGCTCAAGGCTTCCCTTGCGAGCGGCGACCCGGTCGTCTACATGGAGCACAAGGAGCTGTGGGGCATCGAGGGCGAAGTCGAGGCCGGCGCCGAGGTGGCGCTCGGCAAGGCGCGCCTCGCCAGGGCGGGCACCGACCTCACGATCGTCAGCTGGTCGCGCTCGGTGCACGATTGCGGGGCGGCTTCGGAGGCGCTCGCCAAGGAAGGAATCTCGGTCGAACTCATCGATCTGCGCACGCTGTGGCCGTGGGATCGCGACACGGTGCTCGCTTCCTGTGCAAGGACCGGCCGCCTGCTCGTCGTGCACGAGGCGGTCCAGGTGGCCGGATTCGGCGCCGAGATTGCGGCGAGCGTGGCCGAGGAGCTGGGCGTGAAGGTCCGGCGGCTCGGCGCGCCGCGCATCCCCGCCGGGTATTCGCAGCCGCTGGAGAACGAATCGCGCATCGGCGCGGCCAAGATCGTCGCCGCGGCCCGAAGCTGCCTGGCCTAACCCATGCAGCCACGGGAGCGCACTGTCGAAGACCGGATCGCGGTCCTCGCAATGGCGCTGCTGTGCCTCATCACCTTCGCCAACGTGCTGGTGCGCTACTTCTCCGACCAGTCGTTTGCGTGGACCGAGGAGTTTTCGGTCTTCCTCCTGGTGGTGATGACCCTGGCCGGCGCGGCGGCGGCGGCGGCACGGGACAACCACGTGCGCATCGAATATTTCCTGCACGGCGGCAGCGCCGAGCGCAGGCGCTTTCTCTCCGTTTCGGGCGCATTCGTCACGATGGCGTTCTTCCTCTTCCTGGGCGCGCTGACCGGCGACATGGTGTGGGACGATTTCCGCTACAACGAGACGTCCTCGGGCCTGGGCGTGCCGCGCTGGTGGTACACGATCTGGGTACCGGTTCTGTCCCTTGCGATCGCGTACCGGGCCGGCCTCGTGTATGAGCGGTTGCGCAAAGCGCGATGATCGGCGTCCTGCTCTTCACGGTCTTCATCGTGCTGATGCTTGCCGGCGTGCCGATCGGCGTGGCGCTCGGCATCGGCGGCGCCCTGGCGATAGCAGTGGCCAACAGCGACGCGCAGCTGTGGGGCCTGTTCGCGGTGCCGCAGAATTTCTACGCGAGCATCGCAAAATACCCGCTGCTCGCGCTGCCGATGTTCGTGCTGGTCGGCGCTATCTTCGATCGCTCCGGCGTGGCGCAGCGCATGGTCACGTTCGCGATCGCCTGCGTCGGCCGGGGGTCCGGCATGCTGCCGTTGGTGGCGATCAGCGTGGCGATGGTGCTCGGCGGCATCTCGGGATCGGGGCCCGCGAACGCGGCGGCCGTCGGCGGCGTAATGATCGCGGCGATGTCGAAGGCGGGGTACCCGGCCGCGTTTTCGGCCAGCGTGATCGGCGCGGCGGCCGCCACCGACATCCTGATCCCGCCGTCGATCGCGTTCATCGTCTACAGCGTGATGGTGCCCGGCGCCTCGGTGCCGGCGCTGTTTGCCGCGGGCATGGTCCCGGGTGTGCTTGCTGGCCTGGCGCTGATCGTCCCGGCCGTGCTCATTTCACGCAAGCACGGGTTCGGCGCCGGCGAATCGGCGATGCCGCGGCCGCCGTTCTGGCACAGCCTCAAGGAGGCGATCTGGGGCCTCGTCGCGCCAGTGCTGATCCTCGGCGGCATGCGCATGGGATGGTTTACGCCGACCGAGGCTGCCGTGGTGGCGGTGTTCTACGGCCTATTCGTCGGCATGGCGATCCACCGCACGATCGGCTTCGGCGACCTGTTCGAGATTTTTCGCGAGGCCGCCGAGCTCTCCGCCGTCATCATGCTGATCCTCGGCCTGGCGGGAATATTCGCGTACTCGGTCAATACCCTTGGCATCGCCGACCCGATCGCCGCTTTCATAGCGCAGAGCGGGGTGGGAAGCCTGGGGGCAATCCTGCTCGTTGTCGTGATCCTGATTTTTGTCGGCATGTTCCTCGACGGCGTGTCGATCTTCCTGATCTTCCTGCCGCTGCTCGTGCCGGTGGCAAAAGCGTTCAGTTGGGATCCCGTGTGGTTCGGCGTCGTCCTCACGATGCTGATCGCCATTGGCCAGTTCACGCCGCCGATGGCGGTCAACCTGATGGTGGCCTGCAGGATCGCGAAAGTCCCGATGGAATCGACGATTCCCTGGGTGGGCTGGCTCGTCGCAAGCTTCGTCGGGGCGACCCTTGCCGTGATCGTGTTTCCCGAACTCGCGTTGTGGCTTCCGCGCTATCTCGGGTATTGAGGGCTCCGCAGCCGGTTCAGACCGGCATCGTGTAAACGCCCCAGTCCCGCTCGGGATAGCGTTCATAAACGTGCTCGAACACGGCCGAGCACTTCTGCTGGTACAGCTCGGGTGTGTAGGCTTTTGGCAGGCCGGAGTCCAGTGCGTCCTCGATGGCCAACTTGAGTTGGGAGCGGGCTGCGGCCTTCTGCCGCCAATTCAGGACGAGCAACGACTTGAGCCGCTCCAGCAAGCCTTGGGCGACCTTTTTCAACGCTTCGCACTCGTCAGCGCTCAACTCGGGCGCCGGCCGGGTCAGGATGTCGAAGATGACCAGTTCCTCTTCGGTCATGTTCTCGCGAACATGCCGCTCCTCTTCTTCGGTCAGGCAGTTACTCAATTTCACCAGTTCCAGGAACAATTCCTCGATGCTGCGGCTGCCGGCGTTGTAGCTCTCGATGAGCGCCTCGAACTTCTCGGCAAAGTCGGCGCGTGTCGGGTTCAGTTGGATGAGCTTTTCCAGATGTGCGCGGATCGCCGCCTTGAGCACCTCGAGATCCGTGTTCTTGTGTTTCGATGCGCGAAAGCGTTTGGCAAGGACCTCGAAGTCGATCTTGGAGAGGTCCAGCGGCGGCGGTCCTTTTTCGCGGACGACCATACCCGTGATCGACTGGTCGAGCAGGTTGTTGATCCCACCCATCACCTGCGAGATGTCCGGCGGGTTCGGACTCAGTGCCGCGCGCATCGCACCCGCGATGGTCGCGAGGCACGCCGAGCGTCCCGCGAACTCGAGCGCCACGGGGTCGGGCTTCACCGCGAGGTAGAGGGTACTCACCAGGCGTTCGTGCCCGAGGAACTCCCGGCGAACCGCATCGGGCGCGATCAGGATATTGAGGGCGTCTCCAATGAGCTGCAGGCGCGCCATGCTGCCATCGGCATGCTTCTCGATGTCGGCGAGCACCACCTGGTGGTGCACGCAGAACGCGGTCGCCTCGCCGACGGCCTGGCGTAGATCCTCGACCAGCTTCTGTTTGTCCCTGACCGGCGTCGCGCCCCCCGTTCCCGCGCCGTAGATCGCCAGCGCCTTCTCCAGTGATGCGAAGACATTGGCATAGTCCACGATCACGCCGCTGTGCTTTCCGGGGAAGACGCGGTTGGCGCGCGCAATGGTCTGCATCAGCGTGTGGTTGCGCATCGGCTTGTCCAGGTACACGGTCGAGCAGCTCGGCGCGTCGAAGCCGGTGAGCCACATGGCGCAGACGAACACAATCCGCAGCGGGTCGTCGGTGTTCTTGAACTTCTCGTCGAGCGGAGGCTGCGACTGGTTCATGCGCCTGCGGTGCGGCTCGATGTCGAGC
>JBBQNG010000205.1:0-7742 GCA_038329645.1 Burkholderiales bacterium | reverse complement strand
ATAGAGAAGGTAATCGCGCGTGAATACGAGATCGCTGGACGGATCGCGCGAGGCCGCCCCGTGCCCCGGCACCATGACTTTCGGTCTCAACAGCAGCAAACGGTCCATCGTCGCCAGCCAGCGCCGGCTGTCGGCGTTGCCGACAAAAGGGATCCGCCCGGAAAACAGGATGTCCCCGGCGAACAGCGTTCCGTCCTCACGCACGACCACCACGAGGTCGTCTGGCGAATGCGCCGGGCCCATATAGATGAGATCGAAGTGCAGTCCGCCGAAAACGAAGGAACTGTCTGCCTCAAGCCACCGATCGGGTGGGACAAGGCGCATGTTTGCACCCACCCAGGGCGCAAGGTCGCGTTGGCGCTGGGCCAGCCGGGCGGCACCTTCGCCGCTCTCCAAGTAGTCGCGCGCCTCCTGGTGAGCCCAGATCTCCGCGCCCGCGGCCTTGAGTGGCGCCAAACCGTAGAAGTGGTCGGCATGGTAATGCGTGACGATCACCCGGCGAATGGGCTTGTCGGTTACCGTGCGGACTGCCGCGAGCAGGGCTTCTCCTAGCGGCACGCTGCCCAGCGCATCGATGACGATCACGCCTTCGGGTGTGACGACGAAACCGGCATTCGAATTGAACGCCTGGTTGGCCGCCGAGGCGGCTCCCTGATGCCCGCGTACGTACCACGCATGCGCGCTGACCTGTACCGGCACCACCTTGACTGTCAACGCTGCCGGCGGTTCGGCTGCGACGGCGGGTTTCGCAATCAGCAGGTGCGCCGAGAGGAAGAGGTATAAAAGGCGGGGCACTAAATGATTCAGGCGATTCCGAGGTTGCCATCCACGCCTTTCAGGCGCGGCAGGTTGAGCGCGAGCGGCTTCACCACTTTTCTTTCCCTCAGGTACTTCGCCATCAGGTCCCAGATCGGCTCTCCCCCGGCCTGCTTCGCTTCTTCGGACACCGGGGCCCAGCCGGCGACCTTGTACTTGCGGCCTGCCTCGAGCTGCTTGCCTTCAAGCATCATGGCGCTGATGCGCCCGCCCATCTTTGCCGTGGGATCGCATGTGTACGTCAGGCCGCCGACGCGCACCATGTCGCCGCCTTGCTGGTAATAGGGATCCGGGTTGAACAAGTTGTCGCAGACGTCCTCCAACACGGTCTTGATGGTTTCGCCGCTCATCTCGGCCACCGTGGTGTACGGGTAGGTGATGGCGGTCTGGTCCATGAGATGTTCCATGAGGATCGGCTGCCCCGGCAGCAGGCTGGTGCCCCAGCGGAACCCGGGCGAGAATGCGATCTGCGCATCCTTGACCGCCATCAGTCCGTCGAGGATCAGTTGGTCGAATGTGCCGTTGAAATTGCCTCGGCGGTACAGCAGCCCCTCGGTCACCGCGAGCGGCTCGGCCAGTTTGGCTGCATACGGCGCGCGTACTTTCGCGATCAGCGCCTGCATCGCCGGGTCGGCGGGCAGCAGGTTCGCGAAGACCGGCAGCAGCGCGTAGCGGAAATCGGCCACCTTGCCGCCGCGGATGTCGAGGTCGAGCACGCCGAGGAACTTGCCGTTCGAGCCGGCGTTGGTCACCACGGTCTGGCCGCCAGGGTTCCTGACGATCACCGGGGCGGGCACGCCGTCGTGCGTGTGGCCACCGAGGATCGCGTCGATGCCGTGCACGCGCGAGGCCATCTTGAGGTCGACGTCCATGCCGTTGTGGGACAGCAGCACGACGGCGTGCACGCCCTTGGCGCGCACCTCGTCGACCGTCTTCTGCATGGCCTCTTCCTGGATGCCGAAATTCCATTCGGCGACGAAATAGCGCGGATTGGCGATGGGCGTGTAGGGAAACGCCTGGCCGATCACGGCCACCGGCGCGCCGTTCATCTGGCGGATCGAGTAGGGGGGGAACACCGGGTCGCCGAAATCGGCGGTCTTCACGTTCTGGGCGATGAATTCGATCGCGCCCTTGAAGTCCTTGTCGACCACTTCCTTTACGCGCTCCGCGCCGAGGGTGAATTCCCAATGGCCGGTCATGAGGTCGACGCCGAGCAGCTTCTGCGCCTCGATCATGTCCTGGCCGCGCGTCCACAGCGCGGTGGCCGATCCCTGCCACGTATCGCCGCCGTCGAGGAGCAGGGTGCCGGGGCGCGAGGCTTTCATGTGCTTCACCAGCGTAGCGAGGTGGGCGAACCCGCCGACTTTGCCGAAGGTGCGGGCGGCTTTCTCGAAGTCGAGGTAGGTGAAGGCATGCGCCTGCGGCGTGCCGGGGGGAATCCCGAAGGTCCGCAGCAGGGATTCGCCGACCAGGTGCGGCGGCTGCCCGGCCATGCCTCCGACGCCCAGGTTGACGTTGGGTTCGCGAAACCACACCGGCAGCAACTGCGCGTGGCAGTCGGTGAAATGGAGGAAATGCGCGTTGCCAAAGCGCGGCAGGTCGTAGAAGCGCGCATCCTGCGCGCACGCGCTGCCCAGCGGCAGCCCGCTCGCCGCGGCTACGGCGAGCAGGTGCAGGAACTCGCGGCGGTCCAACGCGCCGCCGCTACTTGTTGACCGGCGAGTTCGGGTCGAGGAGAAGCGCGGTCACGTCCTTCATCTGCTGCTCGGTGAGGATGCCGTGGTGCCCGAAGCGCGGCATGTTCGAGCATGCCGAGTACGCTTCCGCGTTGTAGATCTTCCCGTAGGTGTAGCGCTGGATGGCCTCGCTCGTGCCGCGTACCTTGCCGAAGTGGTACAGGCTCGGCCCGATGGTGCCGTACGAGATCTCTTCCTTGGTGAGCTCGTGGCAGGCGTAGCAGTTGGCGCCGTTGGGCCGCTTCGGGTCGTCGGAGTACTGCTTGCCTTGGCCGCTCTGTGCGACTTTCTCGCCGTCGCGCCAGTTGCCGATCATCTTGCCGTCGGCGGGGTACTTGATCGTGGCGAGGTTCATCTCCTCGATGCGAGCGGCCACGGGCTTGGCCAGCGTGGCCGACGGCGGGATGCTGCACAGCTTCTGCGTTTCGTCCTGGTCCAGGCGGTCGAGCTTGGCCTGGCCGCGCTCGTTGAACGAGGCCTTCATGACGGCCACAGCTTTGTCGGCGACATCGCTGTCGCTCATGCTCGCGCAACCGGCTGCGATGAACGCCGCGGCGCAGGCGGCTATATGGAATGTCTTCATGTGGTCTCCCCCTAGCGCTTGATGGCCGGCGCGTTATAAGGCGCGCCGTTGGCGTTGTGGGCCAGGAACGTGGTCAGCGCGACGGATGCTTCCGAGGTGAACTTGAGCTCCGGGAAGCGCTGCTGGCGGAAGCAGTCGTTCAGCCGCCACTGAAAAGTGCGCAACTCGCCCTGCGAGACGCGATAAGCCGGCCAGGTCGTGTAGGCAAGCTGTGCGCCGGCCTTTTCAGTCAGGTTGGGCAGGTCCTGCAGGCGGATGCGCTTGCCGGTCTCGCCGTGGCAGGTGGCGCAGGCGAAATCGTGCGGCCCGCCACGGAAGAAGAACATCTTCTCACCCAGGGCGTAGGCCTCCTTCTCCTTGGGATGACTGAGCGCCACGTGCATCGGCACGCCCTTGGATTCCGAGGTGATCCACGCGCCCAGCGACTCGAAGTCGGAGCGGTTACTGCCGGAGCCGAACGGGCGCTTGGTCGCCTCGGCCTGCGTGAACCCCTGCAGCGTGACCATGCAGTGGACCAGGCGCGTTTCCAGGTCCATGACGCGGTCGGTGTCGGCGAAATATTTGGGCAGCTCGGCATACGCACCTTTCACCACGCCCGCGCCCTTGCCCAGGTCGCAGCGCTCCAGCGACACGTTGCGCGGTCCGCGTTTTTGTTTCCACAGCTCCTCGCCACGCGCTTCCCAAAGTTCGGCCGGGTTGCCCTCCTGCAATTGCTGCCGGTACTTGGCGATCTCGTCGATGGCCGACTGGGCGGTGACGCCCGCCGGGAACAAGGCGAACGCGCCGCAAGCCGCCAGCACCCCGCCCACTGCCTTGCGCAGATGGTTCTTCATCTTGTTTGTCTCCTCCTTTGGGTCTCGCCCGGTCAGCCGATGACGGCTTCGTCGGTGCGTTTTTCGCCCTTGTTGTCGGTCCAGGTGACCTGGATCTTGTCGCCCTTCTGTCCGCCCTTGAAGCTGAATTCGAGGAACGGGTTCTTCGAAACCGCCGGGCCCCACTGCGCCGAGATCACCGTTTTGCCGTTATGCATGGCGCTCACACTCTGGATGAAGTGCGCCGGCACGATCTTGCCGCTGGAGTCCTTGCGCTGGCCGGTCTCCATCTCGTGGCTCATGAGCACCTTCACGTTTACTACCCCATCCTTTGCCACCGCGCGTATGCGCATCGGGTCTGCCATGTCAGCCTCCGCATCCGCCAATGGTTACCTTGATTTCCTTCTTCGCCACGTCGAACTTGCCGTCGGCCTTGACCAGCGCGTACACGTCGGAAGTCTGGCCCATTTTTACGCGCGTCGTTACCGAGGGTTCGGTACCCGCGGGCAGGTCGAAGCTGGCCGCCAGCGCGTTGGGGTTCTTGTCGACCAGGATCGAGATCGACTGGGTGCCGGGGATCTTGCTCTCGACGCCCACCGGCACTACCGCGCCGTTCTCGGCGATGTCCGCCGCGCGGATCACGATGTCGCCCGAGTTTGCCGGGGATCCCGCGCCGAGGGCCTTGAGCGCGTCCTGGGTAGACTTGCCCTCGAACGCGGCCTTGTTCCAGTCGGCCGCCCAGGCGCTGCCCGGAATGGCGAAACCTGCCGCGGCCAGCAGCGCCAGCACCCCGGCGCCACCACCTGCTTTCAAAGTAGTCCTACGCATCTGGTTCATATCGAAGCTCCTCTCCACATTGGATTGAATTGGCTTTACGGCGTTGCCCAAAATTCACTTTACCAGCGCGCGAAACCAGGCCTGCGCGCTGATGATTGTTCATCCGGCTCGCCGCGTCTTCGGCGTGGGCATCAGGCGCCGCAGTTCGTGGCGCAGCGGCTTTTTCTCGTCCATGCTGCTCGCAATCCGGTTGCAGACGGTGCGGAACAGATCAACCATCGTCGGGTGGGCAATTCGGTAGTAGACCTGTCTGCCGTCCTTGCGCCGCGCGAGCACCCCTGCCCGGTACATCAGACCTAGGTGACGGGAGGCATTGGTCTGCGTCGCCCCGGTCTCTGCGACGATCTGCGACACGGGTTTCTCGGTTTTGCAGATGGCGTGCATGATGCGCAGCCGGGTCGGCTCGGACAGGACGCTGAAGTAGGCGGCCACGGAGTCGAATACTGGGTCCAGTTCGTCCACGGGGGATGTTCGCAAAAGCTGTGGAGGGCGTGAATATATGAGCCTATGCGTATGTGGTCAATCGTGCATTGCAACATAGGCTTGCTGCTACGCTGGCATGCCCGTGAGGCGAATGGCCCAACCTCTGGAGACCGATGATGCGTTCTGCAAAGCCTTTGCCGCGGCGGTCGCGGCGCTCGATTTCGCCCCGCGCTCTGATTGTCGCAGTTGCTGTGGTGATGGTGCATTCGCCCGCTTTCGCGCAGGAGGCGACGCCGACGGCGGCGCGGCTGGCAGCCGCGCAATTCGTGGCAATACCCAAGAACAAGGACAACGACCTCAAGCTCTATGCCGCGGGCGGAAAGATCACCAATGGCGCCGATGCCCTGTCCAGGATGCAGAGCGAAGCTGGATTGATTCTGTGGCTCGCGGGAAACCAGTTTTTTGCAATGGATGACGTGGTACGCGCCTTCCAGAAGCGCAACCCGGGGATCCACGTCGGCCTTATTACGCTGCCCCCCGGCCTGATCCTCTCGGCCATCAAGGCCGGCGGGTGGGAGTACGGCGGCGTGAACTACGCGGGTCTTCCGGATGTTTACGCATCAGTAAACCTGGGCCACCTGCAAGTGCTCAAGAAGGCCGGCCTGATGGCCCAATACGCCGTCTACATGCACAACGAGCTGCAGATCATGGTTGCCAAAGGCAACCCCAAAGGGCTCAAGGGCGTCGCCGATCTCGTGCGGCCGGGCATTCGGACGTCCATGCCCAACCCAGTCAACGAGGGCATCATGCAGTTCTACGCGCGTAAGGTTCTGGAGCGGCAAGGGCTGTGGCAGCAGATCTCCGGCGGCAAGGAGTGCGTTTCCTGCCAGACCACGGCTAGCAACTGGTTTACGGCCGTGCACCACCGGGAAACGCCGGATCGCGTCAAGGCCGGCACCTCCGACGCAGGCATCGTCTGGAAGACCGAGGTCCTGGAAGCGGTTCGCGACGGCGCCGAAGTCGAAGGCATAGAACTGCCCGCCACCGACAGCCTGCGCGACGAGGTGTCGTACGCGATCGGGGCGCTGACCAACTCGCCGCGCAAGGCGAATGCCACTCAGTATCTGGAGTTCCTGTCGACGGCGGAAGCGCAGGACGCCTATGCGCGCTACGGGTTCGTCAAGGCCGCCGCAGGCGAGCTGGCGCTCACGCCGATCCCCTAGAAGGCCCCGGGGCCGCGTTACGGTGCGATGTAGGCGTAGCCGCGACTCTGGTAGGCCATCAAGGAAATCCAGGCGTTGCCGATGACCTTTACCGACGGCACCACATCCTCGGCGCGGGTTCCTTGCTCGCGAACGGCGACTGCGCATTGCTCGACGTTATCGACACCCTTGGCCTGGCGCATTTCTTTCAGTTTGGCGGCAATCTTGGTGGCGAATTCACGGTCTTCCGGGCGAATCTTCGACACGTCCGTCTGCACGAGTTTCGTCGCCGGTCCGCGGAACGATATGACGAAGTGCGGAGTCACGCCCTGGTTAATCAAAGACTGGCGCGTCTCGTCGATTACATTGAGTCGCCCAAGAAGCGCCTTTCCATCGCCTGTGGTGACGTCGAAAGCGACTTTGAGCTCCTTGACGCCTTGCAATGCCTCGTGATCGTCGTAGCCGGCGGCGAGCGCAGGCGCGCCGGTCGAAAGGACCGCGGCCGCGAAAGCGGTGGAGGCAAGCACAGATATCAGTTTCCGGTTCATGACATTCCCCTTTGGTTGACAGGTACGACTTGCTGAAAGTCTAGGATTTACGCGCGAGTTTGGTCACATCTTCGATGGCGTCCGGCCGACTAAAATCGCGCCCGCCGAGCGCGCGCAGCACAATGTTCCCCTCGGAATCGAGGACGTAGGTCGCGGGAAGTGCCTTCACCTTCCAGTCGCGCAGTGCGCTTCCTTTTTCGTCCATCAGGATCGGGAAAGTCAGGGCGGGTCCAAGGCCGAGTACGTAACCAGCCACGGTTTCCCAGGACTCGCCGGCATTGACTCCCAGAACGACCGCGCCTCGTGAAGCGGTTGCGCGATGCAGACTTTCCAGCGAAGGCAGTTCGTGCCTGCACGGCGGGCACCATGTGGCCCAGAAATTCACGACCACGACGCGTCCGCGCAAAGCGGACAGACGCCAAAGTCTGTGCTCGGCGTCTTCGAGCGCGAAATCGGGCGCGGGCAGCCGCTCGGAAACCCGTGCGAAGACATCCGGCTGTGCCGCGCCCGAAAGCGAGGCTGGCAGAAGCAACAATCCTGCGGCGCCGCGAATAAATGCGCGCCGGTCAATCACATCGAATCCCGTCGATCGAAGATTCATTTTCCACGTCCCCGGTGCGCCAGCGCATGACCAGATCAAACATTCTGCCACGCTCCATAGGCAATGACAGCATTCCCTGAAACGAATCTCCGGCATTCATGTCCGTGTCTTCCGGAAGCTGCGCCCATTCGAATGCAATCCGAGCTGCGCCCGTAATGCCTTCGCGGTCGAGTTCGGCCATCCA
>JBBQNG010000204.1:0-7799 GCA_038329645.1 Burkholderiales bacterium | reverse complement strand
GAGCTTTTTGGCGTAGTCGTCGATGGCCGCGTGGATTCGCCCGACCGAGCGGTACAGGAACAGGTCCGGGTCGGGAATGCGCGTTTGCGCCTCCTTCTGGAAGGCCGCGGCGAGGTTGTCGACCGCGATTTGCGCGGCCACCTCGCCCATCAGATGGCCGCCCATCCCGTCGGCCAGCACCAGCAGGAGCGAATCGCGCGTGTACCAGTGGCCGATGCGGTCCTGGTTGTAGGGCCGCGCCCCGACACGGCTGTCCTGGAAGATGGAGAACTTCATCTAGGGCGCCGCATTGCCTGACTCGCCCGCCTTGGGCTTGGGCTCCGGAGCGGCTTTTTCCGCGCCGTCGTCGGTGCGCTTGGTGAACCTGCTCAGCATGTCCTTCAACTGGTCGATGAGCGGGCCTTCGCCCTTGTGCCCCGGATCCTTCTGGCCCAGCAGCGCTTTCTGCAAAGCCAGCACGCTCTGCGGGCGCTCCAGGTGGTTGAGCCGCATGCACCAGTCGATCGTATCGAGCAGTTTGCTGGTGTACTTGCCGCTGAACGCCTTGCGCGCCGGCTCGACCTTGTCGTTCGCCAGGCGCTGGTCGGCAGGCTGGGGCGCTTCGGCGGCGAGGCAGGCATACATCGCGGCGCCGACCGAATACATGTCGCTCCAGGGCCCGAGGTTTTCGCGATTGGCGTAGTGCTCGGGGGAGGCATACCCGGGCGTGTACATCGGCGGCAGCTTGGTGCCTTCGGCGGTCAGCGTCTGGCGCGCGGCGCCGAAGTCGATCAGGAGCGGCGAGCCGTCGTTGCGCACGTAGACGTTGCCCGGCTTGATGTCCAGGTGCAGCAGCTTGTGCGAATGCACTTCGCGCAGGCCGTTCAGGAGCTGGCTGAAAGTACGGCGGATCCACGATTCGGACAACGGTCCGCGCCGCGCCTCGATATGCTCCTGCAGCGTGCGGCCGCGCTCGTAGCGCATGACCATGTAGACGGTTTCGTTGGCGCGAAAAAAATTCAGCACGCGCACGACGTTGGGATGCGACAGCGTGGCCAGCGCCCGGCCCTCGTCGAAAAAACATTTCATGCCGTAGCGGAAGATCGGCAGGTTCGCCTCGGGCACCACAGGCGCCGCCTCGCCGCCGGTGCGCAGCGCCAGGGACGCGGGCAGGTACTCCTTGATCGCGACCGGCACTTCGTTCTCGTCGTGCGCGAGGTAGACGAATGAAAACCCGCCCGAGGCAAGCACCCGCAGGATCCGGTAGTTCTCCAGCTGGAAGCCTTCCGCAAGCGGCTGGTTGGCTTGATTCGTGGACATGTCAGCGCGCGGGGAAGAGAAGCAGGGGCGGTGCGGCAGGCTGATATGATACGCGCTTGCCCTGTGAGGGCTGCGCAGTAGTGCACAGTTGCACCTCCGCTAGTGCGATTGCGCTCACTCCACCACCTCTCTCGCGCGTCTCATGATCCACAGCATGACCGGATATGCCGCGGCATCGGCCGAGATCACGGGCGGAACGCTCAACATCGAGCTTCGCTCCGTGAACTCGCGCTATCTCGACATCCAGTTCCGCATCGCAGACGAGCTGCGCATGCTCGAGCCGGGCCTGCGCGAGGCGATCGGGGCCCACGTCTCGCGCGGCAAGGTCGATTGCCGACTGTCCATCTCGACGACGGCGACCGGCCCGCGCGCGCAGGCGCTGAACCTCGCCGCGCTCGCCGAGCTCAAGACCCTGGCCGAAATCGTGCGGCGCGAATTGCCCGATGCCGGGCCACTGCGCGCCGCCGACGTGCTTCGATGGCCGGGCGTGCTCGCTGAAGGAACGATTTCGGAAGCGCAATTGCGCGAACAGGCCGCAGTGCTGGGCGCAAAGGCCATCGGTGAGCTTGCCGCGGCGCGCTCCCGCGAGGGCGCCAAGCTGGCCGGCGTGATCCGCGCGCGCGTCGACGCCATGCGCAAGAGCGTCGCGGCCGTCGCGCCGTTCATTCCCGAAGCAATTGCGGCCTACCAGGAAAAGCTGGCGCAGCGGTTACGCGAAGCGCTCGGCTCCGCCGATGACGAGCGCGTGCGCCAGGAGATCGCGGTGTTCGGCATGAAGATCGACGTCGACGAGGAATTGCAGCGGCTCAAAACCCACCTCGACGAGGTCGAGCGCGTCCTCGCGAAGGGCGGCGCGGCGGGCAAACGCCTCGATTTCCTCATGCAGGAACTCAATCGCGAAGCGAACACTCTGGGCTCGAAGGCCGCCTCGCAGGCGATCTCCGATTGTGCGCTCGAGCTGAAGCTCTTGATCGAGCAGATGCGCGAGCAGGTGCAGAACATAGAGTAGGGTCGCCATGCCAGGCCTGCTTATCGTCATCACCGCCCCCTCTGGGGCGGGCAAGTCGTCGCTGATCGCCGCGGCGCTCAGGGCCGACCCGGCGTTGCGACTTTCGGTTTCGTACACGACCCGCGCACCGCGCCCGGGCGAGCAGGACGGCCGCGAATACCACTTCGTGGACGACAAGAACTTCATCGCGATGCTCGGGCGGGGCGAATTCCTCGAATCGGCCGAAGTGCACGGCTATCGCTACGGAACCTCGGAAGCGGCGATCAACCGGGAACTGGCCGCCAGGCACGACCTGATCCTCGAGATCGACTGGCAGGGTGCGCAGCAGGTGCGCCGCCTGTTCCCTGATTGCATGGGGATTTTCATCCTGCCGCCGTCGATCGAGGAGCTCGAGCGGCGCATGCGCACGCGCGGCCAGGACACCGAGGAGGTCATCCGCCGCCGCATGGCGGTCGCCAGGGACGAGATCAGTCACTCGCCCGAGTTCGATTATGCTATTATTAACAAGGACTTCGATGAGGCCTCGCAAGACCTCCTCGCGATCATACGAGCCGCACGGCTGGGCACTGCCCGCCAGCTATCGCAGCATCCGGAACTCTTCAGACTCGGGACCTAGACCATGGCACGCATTACCGTCGACGATTGCCTCAAACGCATCCCCAACCGCTTCCAGCTCACGCTCGCCGCGACTTATCGCGCGCGCCAGGTAAGCACCGGCGCTTCGCCGATGGTCGAACCGAACAAGGACAAGCCCACCGTGATCGCGCTGCGCGAAATCGCCAGCGGCAAGGTCGGCCTCGAAGTGCTCAAGAAAAACCCGGCTTCGCCGATGCCGATCGCGACACCCTGATCCAACAGGTGTCCATGATGCGGTAAGGACGCGAAAGGGGGGCCGCCGCTTCGGACATCGATTCCAAGCCTTCACGCGAGGCCCACACTCCCTATGGCTGCCGTCGCTGCGCTGAACGAAAACCTGTTCACGTACCTGAAGCCGGCCGACATCGCCAGGCTTGGCGAGGCCTACCGGTTCAGCGAGGCGGCGCACGCCGGGCAGACCCGCCAGTCGGGCGAGCCCTACATCTCGCACCCCCTCGCCGTCACCGAAATCCTCGCCGGCTGGCACATGGACAGCCAGGGGCTCATGGCCGCGCTCCTGCATGACGTGATGGAGGACACCTCCATCACCAAGGACGAGATCTCCGACACCTTTGGCAACCCGGTCGCCGAGCTGGTCGACGGCCTGTCGAAACTCGACAAGATCGAGTTCCAGTCCGCCGAGGATGCGCAAGCCGAGAATTTCCGCAAGATGCTGCTGGCCATGGCGCGCGACGTTCGCGTCATTCTCATCAAGCTCGCCGACCGGCTGCACAACATGCGCACGCTGGGCGCGGTCTCGCCGGCCAAGCGCCGCCGCGTCGCGCGCGAAACCCGCGAGATCTATGCCCCGATCGCGAACCGCCTGGGACTGAACAACCTGTACCAGGAGCTCGAGGAGCTGTCCTTCGCGCACCTGTACCCGCTGCGCCATCGAGTGTTGGCGAAGGCGACCCGCTCGGCGCGCGGCAACCGGCGCGAAGTCATCGGCAAGACGCAGGAGGCGATCCGCGCGCGCCTGGCCGATGCCGCCATCGAGGCGACGGTCAACGGTCGCGAAAAACACATCTACAGCACCTACAAGAAGATGCTCGAAAAGCAGCTCACGTTTTCCGAGGTGCACGACATCTACGGCTTCCGGGTCATCGTCAAGGACGGCATTCCCGCTTGCTACCTCGCGCTGGGCGCCCTGCACGGCCTGTACAAGCCCGTGCCCGGCAAGTTCAAGGACTACATCGCAATCCCCAAGGCCAACGGCTACCAGTCGCTGCACACGACCCTGATCGGTCCGTTCGGGACGCCGGTCGAGCTGCAGATCCGTACCGAGCAGATGCACCGCATCGCCGAATCCGGCGTGGCCTCGCACTGGATGTACAAGGACGAGGCGGCCACGCTGTCGGACCTGCAGAAGAAGACCCACCAGTGGCTGCAATCGCTGCTGGAGATCCAGAACCAGTCGGGCGACTCGGCCGAGTTCCTCGAGCACATCAAGGTCGATCTGTTTCCCGACGAGGTCTATGTATTCACACCGAAGGGCCGCATCCTGTCGCTGCCGCGCGGCGCCACCGCGGTGGACATGGCCTATGCGGTGCACACCGATATCGGCAACCGGTGCGTCGCGGCCAAGGTCAACAGCGAGCTCGTGCCGCTCAGGACCGAGTTGAGGAACGGCGATCGCGTCGAGATCGTCACCGCGAGCCACGCCAAGCCCAGTCCCGGTTGGCTGCAGTTCGTGCGCACCGGCAAGGCGCGCTCCAACATCCGCCACTTCCTCAAGACCATGCAGTACGACGAATCGGCCGCGTTGGGCGAGCGGCTGCTCGACCAGGCCATGCGCACGCTCGGCGTTGGCCTTGCCGACATCGACGACCAGAACTGGGAGCGCGCGGTGCGCGACAGCGGTTCGCGCTCGAAGCAGGAAGTACTGGCCGACATCGGCCTGGGCAAGCAGCTGCCCGCCGTGATGGCGCGCCGCTTATTGCGCTTCCGCGAGGCGCCCCGGGACGATAACAAGGCCGCCGTCAAGGCTGCAGGCAGCGTTGTAATCCGCGGTACCGAAGGCATGGCCGTGCAACTCGCATCGTGTTGCCGCCCGATACCGGGTGACGATATTGTCGGCTCGATCAAGAAAGGCCAGGGGCTGGTGGTGCACGCCACCGACTGCCACCAGATCGAGCGCTCGAGGAAGAACGAGCCCGACACCTGGATCGAGGTGGACTGGGACGCGGCCACCAGCAAGCTCTTCCAGGCGGCGATCCAGGTCACGGTGACCAATCAGCGCGGGGTGCTGGCCAAGGTCGCCTCCGAAATTGCCGACGCGGGATCGAACATCGATTCGATCACCATGGACGAGGACCGCTCGCTCTACACGACGATGCTCTTCGTGCTCGAAGTCGCCAACCGCAAGCACCTGGCGCAGGTCATGCGCTCGCTGCGCCGCCTGCAGGACGTGGTCAAGATCGCGAGGATGCGCGAGTAGTTACTTTTCCGTATAAGTCGCGATTGCGGCATTCGCCATCGTCGACATGTGATTGCGGATGACCGCTTGGTAGTGCTGGTAGAGCGCGAGAGGTTCCGTGAACACGTCCACGTAGTCCGCCACGTCCTGCGAAACCGGGCCCTGCCACGCGATCCCCATTCCCGAGGGCGTGCGCGTGAGCAGGCGCCCCGTAATGCCCGGTTGCGCAAGGATGCTCGTAAGGGCCTCGACCATGTTCCAGTTGATTACATCATGCATGGCGACGATCGCGCCTTTTGCCAGGAATGGCTGGATGCCGGCAAAGTCGGCCGTGAGGTGCTCGTTGTCGTGCACGGCATCGACAAGGCAGAAATCCAATGAGCCGCCGAGCTCGGCCCGAACTATGCGGCTGACATCCTGCGGGGAGTAGCCTGAAACAGCGGCGGCATTCAGGCGGAGGAGCCCTGCGATGCGATTAGTCAGTTCGTTTCCCTTTTCATCGGGATCGAGGGCCACGATCCGTGCCTTGGGAAAGATGAGCCCAAGGGCGATCGTGCTCCAGCCATGCGCGTTGCCGATGACCAGTATTGAACGTGGATCGATCAGGCCTCCCAGTCCCTCGAGAAACATGATCTCCTGCAGCGCCAGTCCGGCCATGCCGACGAGTTGCCCCTCGCTTACGAACGTCGTGAATGGCGCGTCCATCCAGTTGCCGAAGTGATAGGCGTTGTAGCCCGTCAAAGGTTCGTGCCCGACCGAGCGATAGGCTGCAACAAGCCTGGGCAGGATGCTCGCGGGCTTTCTGTTGAAGAGGTTCATCTTTTCCTCCGTGGAAGCACCACGCGATTTTCTCCTGCCGGCAAAGAAAAAGGGCCTAGCCGAAGCTAAGCCCTTGGAATTTTGGTAGGCCGTGGCGGGTTCGAACCGCCGACCAACGGATTAAAAGTCCGCTGCTCTACCAGCTGAGCTAACGACCCAAAATGGACCGCGGATTCTACTGGGTGCGACGTGCCCCAGTCAACGAAACCGGCGGTTTAATGCACCAATGCGCCCTTAATCTTCCTTCGTCAGGCGCCAGTACTGGATTTTCATGGTAAGTGCGGAGCCCACAACAATCGAGACGAGTGTCAGCATCGATCCCAGCGCCAGCGTCGAGACGCCCGAAATGCCCTGCCCTATCGTGCATCCCAGTGAGGTGACGCCACCAAAACCCATGAGCACACCGCCGATGAGGTGGGTGGCGGTGTCTTCGGCGTCGCGAAAGCCTTCCCACCGAAATGTGCGGCTTGCGATTGCATATACCGCCGATCCGGCGACGACACCGAATGCGGAAACGATCCCGAATGTGAGGACCCGCGAGGTATCGGTCCAGAGCATCAGGTACTCGAGCGTATAGGCGAGCGGTGCGACGAAGCTGAACGCCTCCATGCGTCCGCTGTTGGTGCCCACGAAAGCTTCCTGGAGAGTATTCGGGTCCTCGTCCAGGTGCCCGATGTGCCCGCTCACATACCAGGCGCCGATCACGACCAGGCCGACCACCACGCCGCCGAGGATGTTGTCCCGGTTGGCGCGGAAATCACGGCTCGAGAAGATGAATGCGATGAGGGCCGCTGCGATCGCAATCGACAACACCGCAATCAGCAGCGTCTTCGACGCACCTAACGGCCCGGTCAACAGCGAAGGCAGGTCCTGCCCCCCCGGCAGGGCCACCGATGCCTTCTCGAGCACGCCCACCCTGAATGCGCCAAAGAGCCCTTTCAATGTCATGTACGCCGAGATCCCAATCACCATGAATACGACCACGGACTTCAGGTTGCCTGCGCCCACCCGGATCAGCGTCTTTGAGCCGCAACCCGAACCGAGCGTCATGCCGATGCCGAACAGCAATCCGCCTACGATGTACGATAGCCAGGTGAAATTCGGCGTCTGGTAGAGCGACTTGGACAGGTCGATCGCGCCGGCCAGGTGCAGGCCGTTGGCGCCGAGTATCGCCACCGCGATCGCGAGCAGCCACATGCGCATGCGCCCCGTGTCGCCCATGTTGACCCAGTCGGACACCGCGCCCATGGTGCAGAAGTTGGTCCTGTTGCCGACCGCGCCGAAGATAAACGCGAGCACAAGCGATCCGCCGAGCACATAGGGCACCAGTTGTGCCGGGGTTGTTTCGGTCATGGCCGGAAGGTCATGGGACGTATCGGGTCGTGTCAGGAACGCCTGCGGCTGCAAAGCCGTCTTTTCTGATCCTGCAAGCATCGCACACGCCGCACGCACGGCCAACCGCGTCCGGCTGGTAGCAGGTCACCGTGCCTGCGGGATCCACGCCCAGCTCGAGCGCAAGGCGGACGATCTGGGCCTTCGACTTGTCCACCAGCGGCGCACGGACCTCGATGGAACGGCCCTCCACCGCGGCCTTGGTGGCGAGGTTGGCCATCGCCTCGA
>JBBQNG010000203.1:0-7804 GCA_038329645.1 Burkholderiales bacterium | reverse complement strand
AATGCGCTTCGCGATGCCTCCCTGAATGTGGATGCGATCGACTACATCAACGCGCACGGGACGTCTACCCCGCTTGGCGACGTCGCGGAGACCATGGCGGTCAAGACGCTGCTGGGCGAGCGGGCCAGGAACGTAGCCGTGAACTCGACCAAGTCGATGACCGGCCACCTCCTGGGCGCCGCCGGGGGGGTAGAGGCGATTGCCAGCGTACTCGCGCTTCGCGACCAGGTATCGCCCCCGACGATCAACCTCGACACCCCGGACCCGCGGTGCGACCTGGACTACGTGCCGAATACCGCGCGCAAGATGGTCATCCGCACCGCTCTGTCCAACTCTTTCGGCTTCGGCGGTACCAACGGCACGTTGATATTCACCCGCCTTTGAGCGGCCAGCCGTTGCGCCTCAAGCTGCGCGCCTCCCCTGTGCTTACCCTGCTCACGCTGGCGGTCCACGGGCTCGCAATCGCCATTGTGTGGTCCTTCCTGGCGCCGGTTCCGGCCATCTGCGCGGTGGCAGTCCTCCTGGCGGTTGGGGCGGTCGCGGTTCGCGAGCGCACCCTTTTGCACGCGGCTGCGGCCCCTTCCGTTCTCGAACTGAGGGGCGACGGCAGTCTGGCGGTCTGGCTGCGCGGCGGCGGCGAAATCCAGGGCACCCCGGCCGAAAGGCGTTATGTCAGCCGGTGGCTGGTGGTGCTCGACCTCATGCTGCCGCCGCGTTCGCATCGCACCATACTGGTCGCCCGGGATATGCTTCCGGCCGGGGATTTCCGGCGTTTGCGCCTTTGGGCGCTCTGGAGCGCAGTGCCGGCTCTCCGCCCGGGCGGGCATGCCAAACCCGCCGCCCACACGAACTAATTCACCGGATGCCTGTCTGTGCCACATGAGCTTTATTTGATTGCGGACTGTGCCTCGTCGGGCGGAGCGGCCTGACGATGTCTGATCGCGAAATCGATCAGGCGCTGGTCGAGCGCGCCCAGCGCGGCGACAAGCAGGCGTTCGGTCTGCTGGTGGAGAAATACCAGCGCAAGCTGGCAAGGCTGCTGTCGCGCTTCGTGCGAGACCCGGCCGAGGTGGAGGATGTGACCCAGGAAGCGTTCATCAAGGCGTATCGCGCGTTGCCCAAGTTCCGCGGCGACAGCGCTTTTTATACTTGGCTATACCGTATAGGCATCAACACCGCGAAGAATTACCTCATGGCGGCCGGCCGCAGGGCGCCGACCTCGACGGGGGTCGATTCGGAAGAGGCCGAAAGCCTGGACGAGGGCGAGCAGCTGCGGGACATAAACACCCCCGAGAGCCTGCTCCTCAGCCGGGAGATCGGGGACACGGTGAATTCGACGATGGAAAGCCTGCCTGAGGAATTGCGTACCGCGATCCAGCTGCGCGAGATCGAGGGCATGAGCTACGAGGACATTGCACAGATAATGAATTGCCCGATCGGCACGGTGCGCTCGCGGATTTTCCGCGCGCGCGAAGCGATCGCGGAACAGTTGAAGCCATTGCTGGATACCGGCGATGACAGGAGGTGGTGAGCAAATGAAATCCAAGATATCCGCACTCATGGACGGCGAACTGATGGACGGCGAGCTGGCCGAACCGATGCGCGCGCTGCGGGAAGAAGGCGAGGCCCTCGAAGCCTGGCGAACCTATCACCTGATCAGCGATTCGCTGCGTGACACGCGCATCCTGTCGAGCGAATTTTCGGCGCGGTTTGCCGGGCGGCTCGCCCTCGAGCCGACCGTGCTCGCACCGGCGAGCATCCCGCGGCAGGCCGCAAAGCGCCCAGCCTACCGCGTGCCGCTCTCGATCGCGGCGAGCCTGTCCGCGGTTTCGCTGGTCGGCTGGCTCGCATTCCAGTCGTTCGGGCCGGACGGGCAGCAGATCGCGCAGACCAAGGCGCTGGATTCTGCCAGGCCGCAGACCGTCGCTGCCGTGCCGATGCCAGGCGGCGTGAACGACTACCTGCTGGCGCACCAGAATTACTCGCCACGCAGCAGGCTGCAGGGCGTCGCGCCGTATGTACGCACGGTCTCAGATTCCGCCCGTCCGCGCTGAAACTGCAATGAGGGCACTGGCTTTCCTCCTGCTCGCGGTACCGGCGTATGCGCTGGCCCAGCCGCAGAACGCGCCGGATGCGGCCGCCTGGCTGAAGAGGATCTATCAGGCGTCGCAAACCCTCAGCTATTCCGGCACGTTCGTCTACCG
The DNA here is from genome assembly GCA_038329645.1 of Burkholderiales bacterium. Lineage (GTDB taxonomy): Bacteria > Pseudomonadota > Gammaproteobacteria > Burkholderiales > SG8-39 > SZAS-79. The sequence goes on along the minus strand of JBBQNG010000203.1, from coordinate 5,600 downwards.
GCAGGGCGACCGCAGCGAGTCCTCGAGGATTACCCGCGTGGTCGATGCCGGCGGGGACGTCGAAAAGCTCGAGGCCCTCGATGGCGTACGCCGCGAAGTGGTTCGCAACGGCGAGGAAGTGAAGTGCTACCTGCCCGACAGCAAGGTCGTCAAAGTGGACCGCCGCTCTACCCACCCCAGCTTCCCGGCGCTGCTGCCGGCGAAGAGCGCAAGCCTGGCGGAGCAATACGCCGTCACGATGGAGGAAACGGCGCGCATAGCGGGGTATGACTGCCAGGCCATAGCCCTCAAGCCGAGGGATGAGTTCCGCTACGGCTACAAGCTCTGGGCCGACACGGCCACCGGGATGCTGCTCAAGGCACGCATCGTCAACGAGAAGGGCGAGGCCGTGGAGGAGTTCACCTTCACCCAGCTGAGCATCGGCGGCAACATAGGGCGTGACAAGGTGCGGTCCTCTTTCGCGGGCGAAAGCCGGCGCTGGCGCGTCGAGAGTGCCGGCGTCGTCCCGGCAGACCTTGCCCGGTCCGGGTGGACGGTAAACGCCGGCATCCCCGGATTCCAGAAAGTGATCGAGGTCAAGCGCCAGCTGCGCCAATCGCAGCGCGTGAGCCAGATCGTCTACTCCGACGGACTTGCCGCGGTATCGATCTTCATCGAGCCGCTCGAGCTGCGCCGAGAGCCGGTGCATCCGGGATGGTCGAGCATGGGCGCGGTCAACATATTCACGCGCGAGCTGGCGAACCACGTGGTCACCGTGGTGGGCGAAGCACCGCCGAAAACCGTGCGCCAGATTGCCGATACGGTGGAGTTCCATCGCCCGCAATGATTTCGGTACCAATGGGGGACAGGGAAATGATGCGATTGTTCAGAGTCGCGCTCGCCGCGCTCGCTTTGCTCGGTGCCGGTCCGCTCCACGCCCAGGCCGGCGCGCTTCCGGATTTCACGGACCTGGTCGAGCGCCACGGCCCCGCGGTGGTCAACATCAGCACCACCCAGACCGCACGGCGTTCGGCTGTGCCGAACGTGCCGCAGATTCCGGACCTCGACGAGAACGACCCATTCTACGATTTCTTCCGCCGCTTCGTGCCGCGCCAACAGCCCGGACAGGGCGGCCAGGCACCGCGCCAGCCCGAAAGCCGCTCGCTGGGTTCCGGCTTCATCATCAGTGCGGACGGCTACATCCTCACCAACGCGCATGTCGTGGAAGGCGGGGACGAGATCAATGTGCGGCTTACGGACAAGCGCGAGTACAAGGCCAAGGTGATTGGCGCAGACAAGCGCACGGACGTGGCCCTCATCAAGATCGAGGCCTCGAGCCTGCCCGTGGTGAGGATGGGCGATCCCATGAAGCTCAAGGTCGGCGAGTGGGTGCTGGCGATCGGTTCGCCGTTCGGCTTCGACAACACCGTCACGGCCGGGATCGTCAGCGCGAAGGGGCGCTCGCTGCCGCAGGAGAATTTCGTGCCGTTCATCCAGACCGACGTGGCGATCAACCCGGGCAATTCGGGCGGACCGCTGTTCAACATGCGCGGCGAGGTCGTGGGCATCAATTCGCAGATCTACAGCCGCACCGGCGGCTTCATGGGCCTGTCGTTCGCAATCCCGATCGACGTAGCCCTCGACATCCAGAACCAGCTTCGCACCAAGGGCCGGGTTTCGCGCGGTCGCATCGGGGTGGTGATCCAGGAGGTGACGCGGGAGCTGGCCGATTCGTTCGGCCTGCAGAAGCCGATCGGGGCGCTGGTCAACCAGGTCGAGAAAGGCAGTCCCGCCGACAAGGCCGGCATCGAAGCGCTCGACATCATCGTCAAGTTCGACGGCAGACAGATCGAGTCTTCGAGCGACCTGCCGCGCATAGTGGGCTCGACCCGGCCCGGATCGATCGCGCCGGTGCAGATTCTGCGCAAAGGCGCCACGAAGGATGTGACGATCACGGTGGGCGAGCTGCCCGAGGACAAGCTCGCCACGCGCGAGGCCCCGCGCGCGCAGAAACCCGTCGAGGCGGCCGCCAACCGTCTTGGGCTGGTCGTAGCCGACCTGACGGCGGAGCAAAAGAAAGACCTCAGGGTCCAGGCCGGCGTTTTCGTTTCCGAGGTGAAGCCCGAAGTGCGCGGCGATTTCCGCCGCGGCGACATCCTGCTGACCCTGGTCCACAAGGGCCACCAGACTGAACTCAAAACGGTCGAGCAGCTGAACAAGGTCCTTGCGGGGCTGGACAAGAACGCGACCATTACCCTGCATATCCGGCGCGGGGATTCGGCGGCATTCGTCACGGTAAGCGGCCTGGCCGATAAGGGCTAGGAAATCCGGTGGCGGGGCGCCTCACGCTCTACGGGCGCTCCTACTGCCACTTGTGCGATGACATGGCAGCGTCGCTCGAAGCGTTTCAGGACGAGCTGGATTTCAGTTTCGCCATCGAGGATGTCGACGCCGATCCCGGCCTCGAGGCGGCGTATGGCGAGCTGGTGCCGGTGCTCGTGGACGCGGACGGGCGGGAAATCTGCCACTATTTCCTCGACATAGACGCCTTGCGGGCCTGCCTTGCGGTAAAATGAGGCCTGCTCGAAGAAGGGTGCCGCTGGCACCCTTTTCGTTTATCCATGTCCCAAGCCCACATCCGCAATTTCTCGATCATCGCGCACATCGACCACGGCAAGTCGACGCTGGCGGATCGCTTCATCCAGTTCTGCGGCGGCCTGTCCGACCGGGAAATGCAAGCGCAGGTCCTCGACTCGATGGACCTGGAAAAGGAGCGGGGCATCACCATCAAGGCGCAGACTGCCGCGCTGCAGTACAAATCGCGCAGCGGCGAGATCTACGCCATGAACCTCATCGACACCCCGGGGCACGTGGATTTCTCCTACGAGGTGAGCCGCTCGCTGGCCGCGTGCGAAGGCGCACTGCTGGTCGTCGATGCCTCGCAGGGGGTCGAGGCGCAGACGGTCGCGAACTGCTACACGGCGATCGAGCAGGGCGTCGAAGTGATCCCGGTGCTCAACAAGATCGACCTGCCCTCGGCGGATCCCGCGCAAGCGATCAGCGAGATCGAGGACGTGATCGGTATCGACGCGAAGGACGCGATCCATGCCAGCGCCAAGAACGGCATCGGCATCGAGGACATCCTCGAATCGGTCATCATACGGGTCCCGCCGCCGCGCGGCGACCGCGAGGCGCGGCTCAAGGCGCTGATCATCGATTCGTGGTTCGACAACTACGTCGGCGTGGTGATGCTGGTGCGGGTGGTCGACGGCGTGCTCAAGCCCAAGGACAAGATCCTGCTCATGAGCACCGATGCGACCTATCTTTGCGAGCAGGTCGGGGTGTTCACCCCCAAGTCGCAGATGCGCGACAGCCTGTCGGCCGGCGAGGTCGGCTTCATCGTCGCCGGCATCAAGGAGCTGCGCGCAGCCAAGGTGGGCGACACCGTGACCCTTGCCGACAAGCGCGCGGCTGCGCCCCTGCCCGGGTTCAAGGAGGTCAAGCCGCAGGTGTTCGCGGGCCTCTACCCGGTCGAAGCCAACCAATACGAGAACCTGCGCGAAGCCCTCGAGAAGCTGCACCTCAACGACGCCTCGCTGCAGTACGAGCCCGAGGTGTCGCAGGCGCTCGGTTTCGGTTTCCGCTGCGGCTTTCTCGGCCTGCTGCACATGGACATCGTGCAGGAGAGGCTGGAACGCGAATACGACATGCAGCTGGTTACCACGGCGCCTACGGTCGTGTACCAGGTGGAGCAGCGCGACGGCACGGTGGAATTCATCCAGAACCCGGCCAAGATGCCGGACCCCTCGAAGATCACCGAGATCCGCGAGCCGATAATTACGGTGACGATCTTCACCCCGCAGGAATACGTGGGCGCCGTGATCACGCTGTGCACGCAGAAGCGCGGGTCGCAATCCAACATGCAGTACACCGCGCGCCACGTCGTGCTGACCTACGACCTGCCGCTCTCGGAGGTGGTGCTCGATTTCTTCGACAAGCTGAAGTCGCTGACCCGCGGCTATGGGTCGCTCGACTACGAGTTCAAGGAATACCGCAGCGCGGACATGGTCAAGCTCGACGTGCTCATCAACGGCGAGAAGGTGGACGCGCTCTCGGTGATGGTCCATCGCGCCAACGCCCAGTACCGCGGCCGCGACCTGGTCAGCCGCCTGCGCGCGCTGATCCCGCGGCAAATGTTCGACGTCGCCATCCAGACGGCGATCGGCGCGCATATCGTGGCGCGCGAGAATGTGAAGGCGCTGCGCAAAAACGTGCTCGCCAAGTGTTACGGTGGCGACATCACCCGCAAGAAGAAGCTCCTCGAGAAGCAGAAGGAAGGCAAGAAGCGGATGAAGCAGGTCGGCTCGGTCGAGATTCCGCAGGAGGCGTTCCTCGCCGTGCTTCAGATGGACGACAAGTAGAGGTGCCCGTGAGCTTTGCATTGTTCCTCCTCCTCCTTCTCCTCGTCACCGGGGTGGTCTGCGCGGTCGATTTCTTCGTGCTGCGCAAGAAACGCGCGAAGGATGCCAAGGAGCCGTGGTGGGTCGAGTACTCGGTCAGCTTCTTCCCGGTAATCCTGATCGTGTTCCTGCTGCGCTCCTTTCTTTTCGAGCCTTTCAAGATCCCGTCGGGCTCGATGATCCCCACGCTGCTGGTGGGCGATTTCATCCTCGTGAACAAGTTCACCTACGGGATCCGGCTGCCGGTGGCGAACAGGAAGATCATCGCCCTGGGCACGCCCGAGCGCGGCGACGTCATGGTGTTCCGCTACCCCGAGGACCCGTCGCTCGACTACATCAAGCGGGTGGTGGGGCTGCCGGGCGACCGCATCGCCTACCAGAACAAGCGCGTGTCGGTGAACGGCCAGCCCGTCCCGGTCCGCCAGATCGACGACTACCTGTCGAGGGAGCGCATGCAGTTTTCGCGCCGCTACATCGAAACGCTCGGCACCCGCGAGCACGAAATCCTCCTCGAGGACGAGGCCCCCGCGTTCATGTCGCAGGGCCGCTCGTTCCCGCATTCCGGCAATTGCAACTACAATACGTCCGGCCTCACCTGCGTCGTGCCGCCCGGCCACTACTTCGTAATGGGCGACAACCGGGACAACTCGAGCGACAGCCGGGTGTGGGGCTTCGTGCCGGATGAAAACATCGTGGGCAAGGCGTTTTTCATCTGGCTCAACCTGAACGAGCTTGGCCGTTTCGGCTCGTTCCGATAGCGTGGAATGGGGAGGATTCAATGCGCAACACACAAACCGGCGTAAGTATCACTGGCCTGATAATCGTTTTCGCCATCCTGATCGTGCTTGCACTGGTCGGCATGAGGGTCGGACCCGCCTACGCGGAATTCATGACCGCGCAGAAAATCATCAAGACCATCGCGCAGGAAAAGCGCAGCGGCTCGGTCGCCGAGATCCGCAAGGCATGGGACACCAAGACCATGATCGACGAGGTCAAGGTGCTTACGTCCAACGACCTCGAGGTCACCAAGGAAGGCGGCGACGTTGTCATCTCGTTCGCATACAAAAAGGAAGTGCCGCTCTTCGCGAACGTCGGCCTGTACATCGACTTCGCCGCCAACTCGAAAGAGTGACCGCGGCGCACCCCCGGTGGCGCGCACCC
>JBBQNG010000202.1:0-7924 GCA_038329645.1 Burkholderiales bacterium | reverse complement strand
TACTTCGTGAGGATAGGGAAGGCTGAGGATGTGGCCCGTGCGCGTCTTCATCCATATCGGCTGGTCGTCCATCGGCCAGTCCATGAGGTAGGTGTAGCCGGCTTCCTGCAATAAATCGGGCGTCACGTTGCTCGGGTTTACACCCGGGCTCAGCCAGCCCTTGGGACGCTTGCCTTCGTGCTTGAGGATGGCGCTCGAAACGTCCTCGATGAGCTTCTTCTCGCCCGCCTGGTCGAAGTTGTTCTGGTGCTTCGAGTTGGTGCGGCCGTGGCCGAGGATCTCGTCGCCGCGCTTGCGCAGCGCCTCGACCACGCGCGGGCAGTGTTCGTAGACCTCCGAATTGAGCAGCACCGACATCGGCAGCTTCAACGCGTCGCATAGCTCGATCAGGCGCCAGACGCCCACGCGGTTGCCGTACTCGCGCCAGGCCCAGTTGTAGGTGTTGGGATGCGGGATACCGGGCGAATAGGACAGCCCGAGGCCTTCGTTGTACGCGAAGTGCTCGAGGTTCAGCGACAGATGGATGGCGAGCCGCCGACCGCCGGGCCAGGTGAAATCCGGGCGCTCGGCGATCGGCGAGTAGGTGAAACGGTCGTGGCTGGCCAGCATGTGCGGGGTATCCTGTGGTTATAAGAGCCGTCCGGCATCATAAAACGCGAGGAGACAAGATGAACTACGCTGGTTTGAAGGCGTTGATTCCGCTGCTGGCGTTCGTGGTGGCAGTTACTACGGCGGTTTCTACGTCGGCCCACGCCGTCTGGCCCGACAAGCCGCTGCAGTTGATCGTGCCGTACACGCCTGGCGGATTCACCGATGCAATCGCCCGCGCAGTCGCCAAGCCATTGTCGGAGCGGCTGCAACAACCGGTAGTGGTGCAGAACCTGCCCGGGGGCGGCGGCAACATTGCTGCCTCGAAGGCGTCGAAGTCGCCTGCCGACGGGTACACGCTCTATATCGGCAACAACGCGACGATCACGCTGAATACTTTGATGTACAAGTCGCTCGACTTCAATCCGCTCGCCGACCTAGTTCCCGTGGCGCTCATCGGCGAGAGTCAGGCGGCGCTGGTCGTGCATCCCTCGTTGCCGGTGAAGAACGTTGCCGAGCTGGTCGCGTATGTGAGGGCGCGTCCGGACCAGCTCAACTTTGCTTCCACTGGGGCTGGAGGCGTCAGCCACCTGGGCGGCGAGATGTTCAAGAGCCTCAACGGCCTGAAAATGACCCATGTGCCTTACAAGGGCACCGCGCCTGCGACCACGGACCTGGTCGGCGGGCAGGTTCAGATCATGTTCAACGACGCGGCAACGGGATTCATCAAGGCCGAGAAGCTGCGGGCGCTCGCGGTGACCGGGACCAAGCGCCAGCCGCAGCTGCCCGAGGTGCCTACGCTGGTGGAGGCGGGGGTGCCCGGGTATGAGACCTACGCGTGGTTCGGGATCTTCGTTCCCGCAGGAACGCCGGCGCCCATCGTTGCTCGTCTCAACCGCGAACTCGTGCAGATCACCACCGACCCGGCCTTCCAGAAATGGGCGCAGTCGCAGCAGGCCGAGGCGATCAGCAGCAGTCCCGAGGAGGCGGTTGCGTACATCAGGCGCGACCTCGCCAAATGGACTCGCGTGGTGAAGGACGTCGGAATCCAGCCGGAATAGGAGGGCTACTCATGGCCATCAGCATTTTCCCGATATACGCGGACTTCGCCGCCGAGATCGGCAACGTCGATATCTCAAAACCCCTGACTCCGGAGAACCGCGACGCGATCAAGGCGGCGTTCTGGAAGTACGCCGTGCTCGTTTTCCCGGCGCAGGAGATGACGCAGGAAGAGCACATCCGCTTCGCCGAAGTGTTCGGTCCGATGGAGCCGGGCAGGAACACCTACCAGGACGAGATCAAGAAGGACCGTATCGACAACCGCATCTCGGATGTGTCGAACCTCGACCACGACAACCAGATCCTTTCGGCCACCAGCCGCAAACGCATGTCGGGATTGGCGAACCGCCTGTGGCATACCGACAGCATCTTCCGCAATGTGCCGGCGCGAGCGTCGCTGCTCTACGCGCGTACCGTGGCCCCGATCGGGGGCTGTACCCAGTTTGCCGACATGCGCGCGGCCTGGGATGCGCTGCCGCCCGCGATGAAGGCACGCATTTCGGATTTGGTGGTGGAGCATTCCATATTCCATTCGCGCGCCAAGCTCGGCTTCACCGATTTTTCCGAGCGCGAGCGCGCCGCGCTGCCGCCGGCCATTCAGGTCCTCGTGCGCACCCTGCCTGAAAACGGCCGGCGCTGCCTCTACACCGCCTCGCATGCGATGCGCGTCTTGGGGTTGCCGGAGGCCGAGAGCAACGAGCTGCTCGAAGACCTCATGGCGCACGCCACACAGCGTGAGTTCGTCTATACGCATCGCTGGCGGCTGAACGACCTCGTCATGTGGGATAACCGCTGCACCATGCATCGGGGGAGGGACTACGACGAGAGCAGGTGGAAGCGGGACATGCACCGGGCGACGGTGTCGGATATCGGGAATACTTGCGAGCTGGGTGAGATTTCGGCAGCCCACTCATAGCATTCTCAACGCGCGTAAAATGACGGCGAACTGCGAGGTGCCTATGAACTTCAACATCGAACACGAGCGCGAAGAAGACGGTCGCTGGCTTGCCGAGGTTCCCGAGATTCCGGGAGCGCTCGCATATGGCGCGACAGCCAGCGAAGCCATGGCCAAGGTTGAGGCGTTGGCTTTGCGTGTGTTGGCCGAACGCCTTGAAAATGACGAAGCCGGACCCCAGTCGATCTCGATCGCCGTCCCGGCTGCATGACCGCATGGCCTTCCACAAAGGCCCGCCGGGTACTTGCTTCTCTTTATCGGATCGGCTGGCCCCTTAAGCGGCAATCCGGGTCGCACAAGACGCTTTCGCGCTCGGGCTATGCGGATTTCGTGTTTGCCTTCCATGATGGTGAGAGTGTTGGTCTAAAGATGCTCGCCCGGATCGCAAAGCGGACTGGATTGACTCCCGAGGATTTGTGATCGAGTTCTCTCCAAAGACGCTTTTTCCCCGAAACATCTATCCGGCTTACCATGCCCACGTCTACTTCGACGCCTCCACGCTCGGCCAGGCTACCCAACTCTGTAGATCGGCGCACGACCAGTTCGGCGTCATGATGGGACGCGTCTACGAGAAACTCGTAGGCCCGCATCCGCGCTGGAGCTGCCAGCTCGCCTTCGACGCGAAGCAATTCGATACCGTGATTCCGTGGCTGGAGAAGAACCGCAGGGGCCTCACGGTCTTTGTTCGCGGCCTGACAGGTGACGACTTGGAGGACCACACGACGCACGCGTCATGGCTTGGCGAACCGGCTGAACTCGACCTGGAGGTCTTCAGGAAGGCGAAGCCCTAATGCTGCCAATTTTGTGAGAGAGTCCGCTCAGCCATTGGCTATTCAGACGATATGCTGCCATCGCCGTCTTTCGCCTTCTCGCACCAGCACGAAATCATCCCCGCAAAAGTTCGAGGGTAGGCTGCCTCGAAACGATCCCATGCCTGCAGATCCGTCAAGGCGGCATCCGGAAACATCGCCTTGAAACGCTCCTGGGTCTGCGCGTCTGTTTCGAGCCTTAGCAACCGCAACCCGAGCTTTTCCAGGCAGTCCCTGATCTGCGGCAGCGTGAAGGTGTGCTCCTGGATGTGCATGAGGAGGTCGCGGCATCCATTGAGCGTGTAGAAGTCCCCCGAACCAAGGACATCCTTCGCGGGATGCCCCGCCGGAAGGTCGAGGATCGCCCGGCGGCAGGCGCGGATACCTTCGGCGGTCGGGGGCAGATTGAGCGGCGCCAGCACCTCCCTTGCCGCCCGGATTCCGCGGCGCGCTCTCTCGCTGTACAGCGCGATCCGCATTAGCCCGTCCGGTTCCATCAGGCCGGCGAGCACGCGCCAACCCTCCATGGGATCCTTGAGGTGATGGAGTACGCCGGCCGATTCGATGATGGCAAAGCGGCGATCCAATTCGCCCAGCCTGAGGATGTCGGCCTGCCCGAAGGCGATGTTGGTGATGCCGAGCCTTGCCGCCATGCGCGAAGCGTAAGCGAGGCTCGCGAGGCTCAAGTCGACCGCGAGGATGTCGCCGTCGGGTCGCTCCAGCGCAGTCGAGACCGGGTGATGCCCGGTGCCGCATCCGGCGATGAGGATGGGCACGGGCCGGGCATGTACGCGCACCTCGCGCCCCGGGCGCAGCTTGCGGCAAAGTGCTTCGAAGGTTTCGGGCACTCCGTGTTGCGCACTCACCCACGGCGGATAGGGATTCTCTTCGTACTGCGCGCGCACCGCGACGGAAACCGCATCGCTGATCGAGGTGAGGGCAGGAATTCTCGCAGCGAGTTCGCGTTCCATCCGACGGTTGACCAGCTGCTCCTGCACGAGCGGCCTGAAGGCGTCGCTCCACTCGGAGAGAGGCCGCCCGAGCAATTGTTCGCTCACTGCAAGCGTCTGGAGCGACCCGTAGAGCGCGGCGACGGCTAGAGTACTTTCCGGCGAGTCCGGGATCGCAGACGCGCGGACCGCTTGCTCCTGTCTTTCTTCGTCCTCCTGCACGAAGTAGACGAACTGCGAATAAAAGCACTGCCCGGCCAGCGCGCAGACGAAATCAAAAGGTATGGGCGCATCGGCGCCGAGCCGCCTTAGGATCGTCCGCCGCAGGTGCGTGAACGCTTCTTCCAATTCGGGATCCGCAATCGCCATGCGCGGAAGGGCCGCAAGATAGAGTGGGTCGCGGAAAAACGCCTGGGCCTGCGCCGACGCGAAAGGATCGCCGCCCCGCCGGGCGCTCTCGAGCAGGATCTGGAAAGCCTGGTCTGCCTTCATCAGTCCGACGATCGGGGCGGCGAGCAGCAGCATGGAGACCTTGTCGTCCTGGCACAAGCCCAGCAGGATGCGGCGCTCCTTCTCGCTGGCCGTTCCCAGAGTGTGTCCGAACAACGTATCGGCGAGGGTCGCGCGCATTTGCGCGCTCGCAGGCTGTTTTTCGAGCGCATCGAACAGGAGGCGCGCCGCCTGGATCCTGAGCCCTTGCGCCGCAAGCACGCCCGCGATGTTTGCCTGCGCCTGCGCGAGGCCCGGGTTGAGCGAGAGCGCACGTCGGAATTGGAGAAGCGCGTCGTCCAGGCGGCCCTGAGATTGCAGCGCGGTGCCGAGGTTGTTGCAGGCCTCGGCGTAGTCCGGATTGATCGCCAGCGCGCGCCCGTAACATTCCTCGGCTTGGCCGAATCGCCCTTGCGCAGCCAGCGCGATTCCAAGGTTGAAGTGCGCTTCGTGGGCATTGGGGAAATCCGCAGGTAGGTCGCGCAGCCTTTTGCCGGCCTCTTCGAGGCGCTCCATTTTTTGCAGGAGGGCGCTGGCATTGAGGAGGGCGCCTGCGAAGTGCTCGCGCAGCGCGGCCGCCTTGTCGAGCGCGGCCAGTGCTTCTTCGTCCCTGCCGCTTGCCTCCAAAACCTCGGCAAGGGCGACCCAGGCATCTGGAAAATCCTCCCGCGACTGCAGCGCAGTGCGGAAGCTGGCTTCCGCCATCGAATGAGATTGTTCCCCGAGCTGGATCAGGCCGAGGTTGTAATGCGCGGGCGCGAAGCCGGGGTCCGCCTCGATGGCTTCGGCGTAATACCTGCGCGCGTCTTCGAAGTTGCCCGCCGCTTCTGCGTCAAGGCCCTGGCCGACGAGCTTTTGCGCGCCCGTCCCGAAAATCTTCCTGAGCGAGAAAATCATTGCGGCATACTAAGCGCCAAAATGAAAACAGCCTATTTCCTCCCCGCACCCACTGGGCGCCGGTGGTAAGGACATCAGGAGCGCGCGCGGATTGAGCTCGGTACGCTGCCGTACGGACGCGGATATGTCCTGGGAGTAGTGTCATCGCGATACGCGGAGGAATCCATCCCCGCTGACGAACCAGGAGCACTCCAGATGACAACCATCGTTGCAGGCACTTTCGCCGACAGGGCCGGAGCCGACAAGGCCGGAGCCGACAAGGCCATCGAAGCGCTGGTGGTGGCCGGCGTCGGCGCCGAGCGCATCAATTCATCGGCCCCAGGAGACGCCGTCACGCCCAAGGAAGTCGAAGTCAGCAGCGGTGCGCTCAAAGGCGCGGCGATCGGCGGCGCGATAGGGCTCGGGGCGGGCGCGATCGCCGGGCCCGCGGGCATGGTGGGCGGCGCCGCAGTGGGTGCCTATGTGGGCTCGCTTGCAGGCGCGTTCAACGGCATGAGCGAAGAGGCCGCGGAGCCCGAAGACGTGACGGTCACCCGGGCGGCGCCGGGTGTGGAGGTCGAGGTCGAAACCTCGCTGGTGACGGAACGCGTGCTGGCGGCCACTGTCCTGCGCAATGCCGGCGCACGGAACGTAAAGGAAACCTGAGGCTACAGCTCGAATCCGGCCTTCGCGCGCAGCTCGCACGATGCATGGCCGGTAAGCAGTGCAACGAAGCGACGCGCATCGGCCGCATCGGCCGCCCCGATGCACACCGCGGCGGAGTAGACGGTCGACAGTTCGAATTCCGCTGGCAGTGCGCCAACCAGCGCCGCTCCCTGCGTGTAGAGGATCTCGGATACCTGGGTGCAGCCCAACGCCCGGTTGCCGGGCGTATCGGCCATCGCACGCATCGCGGCCGCCCCATTGGGAAACTCTTTCACCCGCGGCTTCATCTCCGCGGCGATTCCCAAAGAATCGAGAACCCCCGCGATGTGCTTTCCCGCGGTGGACTTGCCGAGGTCAGGCACATAGAGGGCTTCCGCGCAGAGCAGCGCTGCCCGCAGGCTCGCAGCGCTCGACACGTCGGGAAGCGCCGAACCCGACTTGACGGCCACGCCGGTGCGCACGCGGCCGAGGTCGCCGATGCTGTCGTCCTCCACGCGATCGCCCTTTGCGAGGTCTTCGATCATGGCGCGCGACAGGACAATCACGTCGCAGGGCTCCCCCGCCAGGAGCTTGTCCTTCATCGCCCCAACGGCGCCGAACGCACCGCCGATCCCGAGCCGGGCTTCCTTCGCAACGGCAGTCACAACCGCTTTCGCCGCTCCGGCGCTGAGGACGTTCAGCGCCATCAGTCGACCTTCGCCCCCGAGATCTTCACGATGTTGGCCCACTTGGCAATGTCTTCCCGCATGTACTGGCCGAACTCGTCCGCGGTCATGGCCATCGGCGCAGCACCTTGCTTCGCCCAGGCATCCTTGACTTCGGCATTGGTGACGATCCTGCGGATTTCCGCGTTCAGGCGCTCGACGATTGCACGCGGCGTCGCGGCCGGCGCCATGATCCCCAGCCAGATCACGGCCTCGTAGCCCGGCACCCCGGCTTCGGACACCGTGGGCACGTCGGGCAGCACGGGCGAGCGGACCTTGCCGGTGGTGCCGAAAGCCTTGAGCTTGCCGGCGCGCACGTTCGGCGCCATGGTGGTGATGGCATCGAACATCATCTGCACCTGCCCGCCGAGGATGTCGGTGCGCGCACCCGAGCTGCCCTTGTACGGCACGTGCACGATGGCCACGCCCGCCATCGCCTTGAACAGTTCCCCGGCCATGTGGTACGGGGTGCCCGGGCCAGAGGAGGCGTAGTTCATTGCGTTGGGCTTGGCCTTTGCCAGCGCAATGAGCTCGCGCAAATTGTTTGCGGGTACCGACGGGTGCACCACCAGCACCAGGTCCGAGTAGTTCACGGGCGAAACGGGCGCGAAATCGCGCATCAGCTCGAACGGCTTCTTCGCGATCAGCGATTCGTTGACGGTGTGGGTGTTGGACATCATCAGCAGCGTATAGCCGTCGGCGGGGGCCTTGGCCACGGCGTCGGTGCCTATGATCGATCCGCCGCCGGGGCGGTCCTCGATCACGAAGGCCTGCCCGAGGACCTCCTGCAGTTTCTGCCCGACGACGCGCGCATAGATGTCGGCCGGA
>JBBQNG010000201.1:0-7959 GCA_038329645.1 Burkholderiales bacterium | reverse complement strand
GGTCGCGCAAGGCTTCGAAGTTTCCTACCTGAATCCCGAGCAGATGAACGACCTCATGAAGCGCGACATCGCGCGCTGGTCGAGGTCGCTCAAGGACGTCGGCATAAAGCTGGACTGACGTGAGCATCAACAACGCCCTGGCCGGCATCCGCGTCCTCGATTTTGCGCAGGTCGGCGCGGGACCGCTGTGCGGCATGCAGCTGGGCGACCTCGGCGCCGATGTCATCAAGATCGAATCCCCGGCGGGCGACCTCGGCAGGAAGCTGGGCCCGCCGTGGCAGGAAGGCGAGTCGGTGGTGTCGATGAGCTTCAATCGCAACAAACGTTCGCTCGTCATCGACATGAAAAAACCGGAAGGCCCGGCGCTCGTGAAACGCATGGCGGCAATGGCGGACGTGGTGCTTGAAAGCTTTCGTCCCGGTGTGATGGCCAAGCTCGGCATCGGCTACGCGACGCTTAGCGAGGAAAATCCCCGCCTCGTCTTCTGTTCGGTGTCTGCCTACGGCCAGACCGGGCCGTGGCGGGACAAACCCGGGGTCGACGGGATCGTGCAGGCCATCTCGGGCCTCATGAGCAACATCGGCGACGAGAACTCCCCACCGATGAAGGTGCTTGTGCCCGCGGTCGACATGGTGACAGGGTTTCTCGCGACCACGACGGTGCTCGCGGCGCTGCGCTCGCGCGATGCGTCGGGCAAGGGCCAGCATCTCGACTTGAGCCTCTACAACAGCGGCGTGATGCTGCAGCAATCGGCGGTGGCGTCCTATCTTTCGAGCGGCGAGATCCCGGCGCGCACCGGGACGGCGGCACCCTACTCCGCTCCGAACGAGGCTTACCCGACCAAGGACGGCTGGATCATGATTGCGGCGTACCACGAGGATCGCTGGAAGGCTTTCTGTGCCGTGCTCGGCGATCCGGCGCTGGCTGCGCATCCCGACTTCGCCACCAACCCAAAACGCGTCGCAAACCGCGCCGGGCTCATGACCGAACTCAAGGCGCGCCTCGCATCCAAGACTTCCGCCGAATGGCAGGCGGTGCTGGAGGCCGCCGACATCATCTGCGGCCCGATCGCGGACTACGCCATGCTCATGGCCTCGCCGCAGCTCGCGCACAATGGCGTGATCGTGGACACCGAGAGCTCTGTGGCAGGCAAGGTGCGCATGCCCGGCATGGCGATGGGCGACCGCGACGCGCAATCGCGCGTGCACCGGGGTCCGCCCGCGATCGGCGAGCACACTCTAGAAATCCTGGCTGAATTCGGGCTCGGCCAAACTGAAATCGATGCGCTGATCGCAAGCGGTGCCGTAGTGCAGCGCAAGGAGAAAACCAAGCCATGAAATTCAAGGCGGTCCGACTGTACAACGAGGACGGCAAGCGCATGAGCCGGATGGTCGAGCAGACCCTCGACGATCTCGATCCCGGCGACGTGGTCATCAAGTCCCAGTACGCGGCGGTCAACTACAAGGATGCGCGCGCCGTGACCGGCGTGGGCAAGGTCATCTCGCGCTACCCGTGCGTGCCCGGCGTGGAAGTCGCAGGTACCGTGGTCGAGTCGAAGGATCCCGCCTTCCGCGCGGGCGACGTGGTCACCGTACAGGGCGGGCGCGAATTCGGCATGCGGCGCGACGGCGGCTACAGCGAATTCGTCAGGGTGCCCTCCGATTGGATCGGCCGCGTGCCCGAAGGCACGGACCCGTTCGAGTCGGTGGCGATGGGCCTGGCTGCGTACACCTCGGCGCTTGCGGTGGAGGAACTGATCAATCGCGGGGTCTCGCCCGACAAGGGCCCGATCCTCGTGACCGGGGGCACGGGCGGCAGCTCGTCGTTTGCGATCGACATGCTCGCGGGCCTCGGCTACCGGGTTGTCGCGAGCACGGGCAAGACCACGGAGCACGAATACCTGCGCCGCATCGGCGCGGCCGAGATCGTCGGGCGCGACGGCATCGCCGCGGGCGACCAGCCGCTGGAAGAGCAGCGCTGGGCCGGCGCAATCGACGCAGTCGGCGGCAAACCGCTGGATGCATTGCTGCGCTCGATGAAGCAGCGCGGCGTGGTCTGCGCCTTCGGCAACGCCGCCGGCGAAACGCTGACGACTTCGATCTACCCGTTCATCCTGCGCGGGGTGTCGCTGGTCGGCATCAACGGCAACCATCCCGTGCCCGAACGCGGCTCGGCCTGGGCGCGCATGCACAAAGGCGGCGACCTGCGGCCGCGGCACATCGCGGAGATCGCCTATGCCATCCCCTTCGACGAGCTGCAGGCGCATTGCGCCAGGCTCATTGCCTCGGGCGCGCGCGGCCGGGCGGTGGTAAAGTTTTCATGACGGCAAACAAATTGCGCATCATTGTCGGACTTTCATTTCTGTAGAGCCAATCCCAGAGCGGCTGTCCGGAAAATTTGTATTCCAGAATTGGAATAATCATTAAGGAGGACGGGATCATGACTGAAAAGAAAGACCACCCGGCAGAGTTCCGCCATATCGAAGACATGCCCTGGGAGACGCTGCGCTTCCCGGGCCAGCACAGCAAGATGCTGTTCCACCCGAGTCCCGAGCGGCCCACCGAGCCCAACGCCGGCTTCGTACGTTACGAGCCGGGCGCGCACCATCCGTTGCACCGGCACGACTTCGCCCAGGTCTGGTACGTGATGGAAGGGACCTTCAAGATCGGCGAGCGCACCGTCGGCCCGGGCATGATGATGCATTACCCGGATCCCCACTTCGAAGCCGACCTGTCCACCGCGACCGGTGGGCTGATGCTGTTCGTCCAGTACCAGGGTCCCACCACCGGCAAGGGCCCGATCTACGACGGGCGCTTCAACATGGAAAATCGCAAGGACCTTTCCGAAGAAAACCTGAAGGTCTAGGCTAAATCGCTTTCGAGCTCGTACGCCGCGCTCGCGTCCTGGCCGAGCACTTTCACGAGGTACGGCATCGCCTCGGCCAGCATCGCAGGCAGGTCCCACGGCGGGTTGAGGACGAAGAGCCCGCTGCCGTGCAGGCCGAAGCCGTCGGCCGCAGGCGCCTTGACGGTCAGCGCCACATGCAGCCAGTCCTTGCGCTGCAATCGCTTGAGCGACGCGGAAAACTGCTCCGACTCGCGCCGCTGCACGATCGGGTACCAAAGCACGTACACGCCGGTGGCAAAGCGCTGCAGCGCATCCTCGAGCGCAGCGCGCGCCCGAGCGTAGTCGCGCTTGTCCTCGTACGAAGGATCCATGAGCACGAGGCCGCGCCGCGAGGGCGGCGGCAGCACCGACTTGAGACCGTCGAAGCCGTCGCCTGCCTGCACGAGCACTCGCGGGGCATTGCCTGCGAATTGCTCCTTGAGGCCGCGGCTCTCGGTGCTGTGCAGTTCGAACAGGCGCAGGCGATCCTGCTCACGCAGCAGGCGCATCGCGACCTGTGACGAGCCCGGATAGACCTTCAGCTTGCCGTCGGGGTTGAAGTCCCGGATCTCGTCAAGGTACGCAGCCAACAATGCGGGCGCATCCTTGCGCGGCCACAGCCGGCCGATGCCGGTCTGGAATTCGGCGTTCTTCAATGCCCAGGCCTCGTCCAGCGCATAGCTCGCCGCGCCGGCATGCGTGTCGACGTACCACAGCGGCTTGTCTTTCTTCGTGAGATAGGCGAGCAGATGGACGAGGACCGCGTGCTTGACCACGTCGGCGTGGTTGCCCGCGTGGAACGCGTGCCGGTAGCTCAGCATGCGCCCAGGATAGGGTCAGGCGCGCCGCGCCACCAGTACTGCGTTCGAGCCGCCGAACGCGAACGAATTCGACATGACCGCCTCGAGCCCGAGGCCGGCGCGCGCCGTGTTGGGGACATAGTCGAGGTCGCATTCCGGGTCAGGCACGCGCAGGTTGGCCGTCGGCGGCAGCATTCCGCGCTCGAGCGCCAGGATCGCAGCGATGAATTCGACCGCCCCGGTCGCGCCCATCAGGGGGCCGTGCATCGACTTGGTCGAGCTCACCGCGAGCCGCCCGGCGTGCGCACCGAAGACATCCTTTATCGCCGCAGTTTCGATCGGGTCTCCTGCCAGCGTCCCGGTGCCATGCGCGTTGATGTAGCCGATGGCTTCGGGCGCGAGCCCCGCGTCGGCAAGCGCCAGGCGCATTGCTGCCGCTTGTCCTTCTCGCGCCGGCTTGGTGAGGTGGCTCGCATCGCTCGACGCGCCGTACCCGGCCAGCTCCGCGTACACCTTCGCGCCGCGCGCGCGCGCATGCTCCTCGCTCTCGAGCACGAGGATCCCGGCGCCTTCCCCCAGCACGAGTCCCGTGCGGTCGCGCGAAAACGGGCGGCACGACGCGCCAGGATCGTCGGGATCCTCGGATGCGAGAGTGCGCAAAGCCTCCCATGCGCGGATTGTCCCGAGCGTCAGCATGGTTTCCGATCCGCCCGCAATCGCGAGGTCGGTATAGCCGTGCCGGATCGCGCGGCCCGCCTCGCCTACCGCCACCGCAGACGAAGAACACGCGGTCGAATAGGTGAGGCTCGGCCCGCGCAGGGCGTAGTCGATTGAAATATGCGCCGTCGCCGAATTGTTCATGGCACGGATGACGGTGTACGGCGGCAGCCTGTCCTTGCCCTGGCTGAAAAGCTCCGCATAGGCGCCTTCGGTGGTCCGGGCACCGCCCACTCCGGTGCCGAGGTATACCCCGGCCCGCGCCTTGCGGGGGTCGGACGCCTCGATCCCGGCGTCCTCGATCGCCTCGCGCGCAGCCGCCAGCGCAAACTGGCTGAAGCGGTCGAGCAGCGCGAGCTTGGCCTTGGGGAAGTGCTCGGCGCCGTCGAAGCGGACCTCGCCGCCGATTTTCGTCGCGAGGCGCGGCATGAAATCGACCGAAAGGCGGCTGATGCCCGAGCGCCCCGCGACCAACGCGCCGAAAAAAACCTCCCGCCCGTTGCCGACGGGACTGATGACCCCGAGGCCGGTGACGAAGACCTTTCTCAAGACACTTCTGCGACCCCGGCAACAAGCAGGGAATCGACCGTGTCCGCGATGTCCTGCAAAGTCCTCACGGCGAGGCTGGCGCCGGCCAGGCTGATCTTGAACTCGTCCTCGATCTTGAAAAGGCACTCCATCACGGAGAGCGAATCGATGCCGAGCTCGTCGAGCGGCCGGCCCGGGTCGAGGGCGGCCGGGTCGAGCTCCAGCTCGGTCGCAATCAGCTCCTGTACGGTTTGCAGTGTCGTCATGGGATTACGCTATCCGTTCCCGAGCGCCGCTTTGGCTCGGGCGAGCACATGCTCGAGCGCGACCGCCGCGAGGTCCATCTCCGCGGCCGTGATCTCGAGCGAAGGCGCCAGCGTGATCACGTTTTTGTAGTAGCCGCCGATATCGAGTACCAGGCCCATGTTGCCGTGCGGCCCGAGAGGCAAACCGCCGTCCAGGCCCACCTGGAACATGCGGTCGGCCAGCGCGCGGCTGGGTGTGAAGCCGTCGGCCTCGCACATCTCCATGCGCAGGGCCAGGCCAAGGCCGCCGACGTCGCCGACTTCCGTGTGGCGCGACTGAATCGCGCGCAGCTTGTCGAGCAAGTAGGCGCCCTTCTGCATCACCCTCTCCTCATAGCCGCCAGAGGCGAAGATCTTCATCACCGCGAGGCCCGTGGCCGTGCCCAGCGTATTGGAGGCAAAGGTCGAATGCGTCGAGCCTGGGCCGAACACGGCGGGATTGATTAGCGCCTCGCGCGCCCAGATGCCGGAGATCGGGTTCATTCCGTTGGTGAGCGCCTTGCCGAACACGATGATGTCGGGCTGCGCGTCGAAATGCTCCATCGCCCACATTTTCCCGGTGCGGTGAAAGCCCATCTGGATCTCGTCGTCCACCAGCAGGATGCCGCGCTCCCTGCATATTTTCGCGAGGCGCCTGAAGTAGTCCCTGGGGGGAACGATGTAGCCGCCCGTGCCCTGCACCGCCTCGACGAAGAACGCGCCGAACTCCGAGCGCCCGGTCTTCGAATTCCACGCACCCGTGTATTCGTGCTCGAACAGGCGCTCGAATTCGCCGATGCAATGGTCCGAAGTCTTCTGCGCATCGCCTTTGTACGGCGATCGGAACGTATACGGAAATGGAATGAACTCGGCACGATCGGCGAATTCACCGAAGGCCTCGCGATAACGATACGACGAAGTGATCGCGGACGCGCCGAGCGTGCGCCCGTGATAGCCGCCCTGGAAGGCGAGCATGTGTTGGCGGCCGGTGCTCTTTCTCACTATCTTCAGCGCATCCTCGACCGCCTGGGCGCCGCCGACGTTGAAGTGCACCCTGCCCTTCATGCCGAAGCCGCGCTCGATGCTTTCGCAGATCATTTCAGCCAGCTCGATTTTCTCGCGGTGCAGGTACTGGCAGGCGAGCTGCGGCAGCTTGTCCATCTGCGCGCGGAGCGCTTCGGTGACGATGGGATTCGCGTAACCAAGGTTCACGGCCGAATACCACATCTGCAGGTCGAGGTATTCCTGACCGTGCAGGTCGTAAAGGTAGCTACCTTCGCAGCGCTCGAAGAATTTCGGGTGCTCGGCGTAGTGGACGGTGTCCCCGTGCGAGCAGTAGCGCGCCTCCTTCGCGAGCAAGGCGAGCTCCTCCTCGCGGACCAGGGTGGAGTGCATTTCGGGGAACGGTTTATTCATGCGGGGGTCGAAGTGTTTGCGCGCGGGTGGGGTGACGGATACCATTCGCACCCTCGTCATTATCGTCCAATTCCGCTTGCGTTTTCCTTGCGCGGGCACTCGGAACCTTGCATATGGCTGTCGAATGGGCATGGGTCAGAAAGGCGGCCCCTGTCGACCTCCCCGATCGTGGAATCTTTCTGGCCGCAGACGGTCCCTGCATGGTCATGCTGCTGCACGGCCTTACAGGGACGCCCACCGAGCTCGGTTACATCGCCTATCACCTGCAGTATCGCGGCCGCTTCGCCGTCCATTGCCCGCGTCTGGTCAACCATGGCCAGCCCCTCTCGGTGCTCGCGCGCACGACTTCCGACGAGCTCTACGCCTCGGCGAAAATAGCTTTCCTCGAAGCTCGGGGCGTGGCGCGCAACAAGGGCGTGCCGCTCGTGATCGGCGGGCTTTCCCTCGGCGCGATCCTGTGCCTCATGCTCGCGGCGGAATTTCCCGACGACATTGCCGGCGTCGCGTGCCTGTCGCCTACGCTGTTCTACGATGGCTGGAACGTCCCGTGGATGCACAAGCTGCTGCCGTTCGTGGACTACACGCCGCTCAAGTACTTCTCCTTCTTTCGCGAGGATCCGCCTTTCGGTCTGCGCGACGAGGCGCTGCGTGAAAAAGTTGCGCTCCAGTACAACAAGACTTCGCTCGCCGACAGCTCGGGCGCTTCTTCGCTGGGGTACGCGCATTTCCCAGTCCGGCTGTTTTGCGAAATGCGCCGCCTGATCGCGCGATGCAAGGCGATCCTCCCGCAAGTGCGCTGCCCGTTGCTGCTGGTCCAGGCGGAGAACGACGACATGACCAGTCCGCGCAATTCGCAGTACATCATGGACCATGCGGGTTCGAAGCGCCGCGAGCTTGTGCTGCTCAAGGAGTCGTACCACGTGGTCACGGCCGACCTCGAGCGCGCGAAAGTCGCCACCGAATTACAGCGCTTCTGCGAATCGCTGAGCGTACCGAATCGCGTGCCGGCGGAAGCGGAGACCGTGGATGCGTAGGCCCGTACTGGTGTTCGACTTCGACAACACGCTCACGGCCGGAGACGTGCTCGACGAGATCGTCGAGAAATTCTCACCGAACGAAGACTGGAAGACCTGGGAGCGCGAATGGGTCGAAGGCCGGTTGCCGGCGCGAGAGTGCCTGCGGCTCCAGGTCGAGAACCTGCGCGTATCGCGGGAAAAAATGTACGAGCACTTGGACTCGGTGCGCCTGGATCCGGCATTCATGGGGATCCTCCGCTGGGCGCGGGCACGGCGGGTCGAGGTGATTATTGTCAGCGACAGCTTCCTGCC
>JBBQNG010000200.1:0-7960 GCA_038329645.1 Burkholderiales bacterium | reverse complement strand
CACGCCTATCGTCGGGAGAAACAGCGAGGCGTACAGGATCCAGAATACCCTGGAGCGCAGCGCCTCGGCGAGCGTGGATCCCGACTGGGCCTCGGCTTGGGGCCGCGCGCCGGGTTTCTCCCCGAGGCGGCGCTCGCTGCGTACCGGATCGTTGTCGATGACGCACGCCGCGATGCCTGCGAGCACGGCGGCGAACCCCGCGAGCATGAGGTACGCGCCGCGCCAGCCGTACAGCTCGATCCACCACGCCGCCAGCGGAGGCACCACGAGGTTGCCCGCGCCTATCCCGGCGACCGCGATGCCGGTGGCGAAAGCGCGGCGTTTGATGAACCACGGCTGCACGGCGCCGACCGAAGGCACGTAGGTCAGCCCCACTCCCACCCCGATGCCCACGCTGTAGGTTACGTAAAGCGTCGCGAGCGTTGGCGCGAAGCTCGCGCCAACGAGGCCAAGTGCGAGCACGCCCGCACCGACAAGCGAGACCCGGCGCGGCCCGAAGCGGTCGGCAAGCATGCCGGCCGGCGCACCGAGCAGAAAATAGAGGAAAGCGCATAGCGAGAACACCAGCGATACGTCTGCGCGTGGGGCACCGAATTCAGCCTGGAAAGCTTTGAAGAACGCGGCAAAAGTGTAGACCACGCCGAAGCCGGTGAACATCAGCGTGAAGGCCGCCGCGACTATGGCCCAGCCGTAGTAGATGCGGCTCCGCCTCAAACCATCCTCAGGCGAGCGCGCCGCGGGCCGTGATCGGCCAGAGCGCTTCGACGACCCCGCCTCGCATGCAGACGTACCAGCTGTACAGGTTCACGGTAGGATCGCAGTGGCCGGGCACGAGGAGCAGCTTGTCGCCCAGCTCCGGCGCTTTGGCGCCCGCCTTCACTTCGAGCACGCCGTGCTCGTCGGAAGCACGCACGTACTCGACTCCCGGCCGCTGCCACACGGTCGGCAGGCCGGAATCGACGCTGGAGGCTTTCAGGCCCGCGTCGAGGACCACGCGGCCGGGCACCGGGCAACTCATCACCGACGCGAGCACGAACAGCGAGTGCTCGAAACGCGGCAGCGGCGGCGCCCATTCGTTGCGCGCATAGTCCGCGTCCATGAAGATGTAGGAGCCCGGCTGCAGCTCGTCATAGACGCCGCTCGCCGCTTCGAACATGAAGCTGCCGCTGCCAGCGCCCGTGACGATCGGGCACTTGATGCCATCGGCTTCAATCAGCGCCCGCGTCATTCGCGCAGCCTCGATCGCAACGCCGATCTTTTCGCGGCGCTCGGCGACGGTGCGCACGTGCTGGGCGGAGCCCTGGTAGGCCTGCAGCCCGGCAAAGCGCAGGCCGCTGGTGGAGAGTATGGCCCGCGCAAGCTCGAGGGCGGGTGCGCCGGGCGCGACCCCGCAGCGCCGCGCGCCGACATCGATTTCCACGTAGACATCGATCCCGACCTGCTCGGCCTGGACCGCGGCGCCCAGTGCGGCGTTGTGACGGCGGTCGTCGACGCTGATGCCGATGCGAGCGCGCCTGGCCAGGCGCGCCAGCCGCGCGAGCTTCTGCGCGCCGACCACCTCGTTCGACACGAGCACATCCGAGACACCGCCTTCGACCATGGCCTCGGCTTCCGACACTTTCTGGCAACACACGCCGACGGCACCGGCTTTAATTTGGCGCAGAGCTATCTCGGGACATTTGTGGGTCTTGGCATGCGTGCGCACGCGCACCGGGCGCCCCGCGAGCGCCTCGTTCAGTTTGCGCAGGTTGGCTTCAAAAGCGTCGAGGTCGAGAATCAGCGCGGGTGTGTCGACCTCGGCCAGCGTCTGGCCGAGCCGCGACGGCAGGTGGGCGGTCATGCCGGCGCGCGCTCCCTGCGTATCGCCAGCCACAGGGTCGCCGCGCCGACCAGCGCAAGCAGCGGGAGGGCCAGCAGGTTCACCTTGTTCCATCCGGCGGTGGTCACCAGCATGCCCGAGGTGAGCGACGAGACCACCATCATCGCGAAGATGCACATGTCGTTGGCGCCCTGCGCCTTGGCCTTTTCCTCCGGCCGGTAGGTCTCGGTGAGCAGCGTCGTGCCGCCGATGTACATGAAATTCCAGCCCACACCGAGCAACACCAGCGAAACCCAGAAATGGGCGACATCGATGCCGGTGAGCGCGACCGCCACGCAGGCCACGTTCAGGACCGCCCCGACCAGGATGATGTTGAGCACCCCGAAGCGCTTGATCAGCGACCCGGCGACCAGTGAAGGCGCGAACATCGCTATGACATGCGACGAGATCACGAATGCCGCATCGCCGAAGGGGTGGCCGCAAAGGCCCATGGCGATCGGCGTCGCCGTCATGAGTAAGTTCATGACGCCGTAGCCGACCGCCCCGGAAAGGACTGCGACGAAAAACTTCGGCTGCATTGCGATCTCGCGCAGAGACCGCCCGCCGGTCGCGAGCTCAGCCGCGCTGGGATCGGGAATGCGGGTCCGGGTGAGAAGCGCGATGGTCACGAGGCAATACAGGACCGGTACCAGGTAGGCGCCGAGAAACCGGTCCGCGAATGCGTCGACCGAAAACCGGCTCAGGCCCGGCCCGATGATGCCGCCCACAAGGCCGCCTGCGAGCACAAGGGAGATTGCGCGCGCCTTGTAGTCGGGCGGCGATACGTCGGCTGCGGCGAAGCGGTAATACTGGCCGGTCGCGTTCGAGGCGCCGAAGATGAGCGTTCCAAGGCACAGCAGCCAGAAGTTGTGCAGCCCCATGGCCAGCGCGCAGATCAGCGCGGCTCCAATGCCAATCCACGCACCCGCCACGAGTCCCCGTGTGCGTCCGGCCCGCTGCATGTACATCGATGCCGGCATCGTCGCGATCGCGCCTCCCAGCACCCATGTCGTGACTGGAAGGGTTCCGAGCGCCGGATTCGTCGCAAGAGCCATCCCCGCGAGCCCGTTGATCGACGCAAGCGTGGAGCTGTTGCTGAACAGCATCGCCTGGCAGGCGGCAAGCAAGCCGACATTGCGGCGCGTACTGGTCATATATACAGTATCATCCGGGAAGCAACTCCTGAGCGAAGCCGCATTCTACCGACCGCACCCATGCCAAACGACCAGCGCAGCGAAATGCGCTCCATCACCGTGCACGCGGCGCGTACCGATACCGCCGAGAAATCGCGAGGCGCCATCAGCGCTCCGCAGGGGCGCTTCGAGCGCGAGGCGCGCGAGGCCTTCGATGACGGCTGGACGGTGGAAGACGAGGCGACGGCGCCGCGCGAGACAACGGTAACCGAGGAGCGCGCCCGCTCCATCATTTCCAGGAACGATTCTCCGGACGTGCCTTTCACGCATTCGATCAACCCGTATCGCGGCTGCGAGCACGGATGCATTTATTGCTACGCTCGGCCGAGCCATTCGTACCTCGAGCTTTCTCCCGGCCTGGACTTCGAGACCAAGCTGTTCGCCAAGACCAACGCGGTGGAGCTGCTGCGCAGGGAATTGTCCGCGCGCGGCTACGTGGCCAGCCCCATTGCGCTCGGCGCAAACACCGATTGCTACCAGCCGGCGGAGCGCAAGTACCGGCTGACCAGGGGGATCCTTGAGGTGCTGGCCGAATGCAACCACCCCGTCACGCTGGTCACCAAGTCCGCGCTCGTCGAGCGCGATCTCGACCTCCTCGCGCCCATGGCGAAGAGAAACCTGGCCAAGGTATTCGTGTCGATAGGCAGCCTGGACAGGACGTTGGCCCGCCGCCTCGAGCCGCGCGCAGCCAGCCCGCAGAGGCGGATAGATATCCTGCGCGCGCTCTCTTCGGCCGGCGTGCCGTGCGGGGTGATGGTCGCGCCGATCGTGCCTGCACTTTCGGACAAGAGCATCGAAGAGGTGCTAGAGGCGGCCGCTGCGGCAGGCGCGCAAACGGCGGCGTATATCGTGATGCGCCTGCCCAACGAGCTCAAGGAGCTTTTCCGCGACTGGCTCGCGGTCCACTATCCCCTTCGCGCGGAGCACGTGATGAGCGTGGTCAACCAGCTGCGCGGCGGTAAGGACAACGACCCGCGTTTCGGCGAGCGCATGACGGGCACGGGCCTGTTCGCGGACCTGCTCGGCCAGCGCTTTGCGATTGCCTGCAAGCGCCTGGGCATCGACGGCCGCGATCGCGGTGGCCGCGAAGTGCCCGACCTCGACACGACGCAGTTTCGCACGCCTTCGGCAACCGGCCAGATGAGCCTCTTCTGAGCGGGACACGAGCGAAACGATCTCGCTCCGCAGCAGTCGGGCTGCTAGTCTGCCTGCCGTGCCTGCTTCGCCTGCTCCCGCGCGCAATCCGCGCATAGAACGCCTCCTCAGCGCGCCGATCGCATCGACCGTGCTGCGCCTCGCGGCGCCCGGCATCGTCCTGGTGGCCTTCCAGTCGGCAGTCAGCATAAGCGATGCATTCTTCGTCGGGCGCCTGGGTACGGCCCCGCTGGCCGGGCTCTCGCTGGTGTTCCCGCTCCTCATGCTCCTGCAGATGATGTCGGCTGGCGCGATGGGCGGCGGTGTCGCCTCGGCGATCGCGCGCTCGCTTGGCGCAGGCAACGAGAAAGCTGCGCGAGCGCTCGCAGTCCACGCGGTGGTCATCGGGATCGTATTCGGGGTTCTGTTCATGCTCTGCATCCTCGCAGTGGGGCCGGCGATCTACCGCCTGCTTGGCGGCAAGGAATCCGTCCTGCAGGAAGCGCTGGCGTACTCGAACATCGTGTTCGCCGGCGCAGTGCTGGTCTGGCTCGCCAATACGCTCGCAAGCATCCTGCGCGGCTCCGGAAACATGCTCGTGCCCGCGGTCGCGCTAGCCGTTTCAACGCTCGTGCACATCCCGCTTTCCGGAATGCTGGTCCTCGGCGGTGGCCCTTTCCCCGCCGTCGGCATTGCCGGCGCCGGGATCGCCTACCTGGCGAATTTCGGCTTCGCCTCGATCGTCATGCTTGGATACCTGCTGCGTCCCGCAAGCCGCCTCAAGCCGGCAAGGGATGACCTGCGGCTCAACCTCGCCATGTTCTGGGAGATCCTGCGCGTCGGCGCGCTTTCGTCGATGAATTCGATGCTCACGGTGCTGACAGCGGTGCTGCTGACCGGCCTGGTAGGTACATACGGGACCGCGGCGCTTGCGGGGTACGGGGTTGGAGTGCGTCTCGAGCTGATGCAGGTGCCACTGGTCTTCGCGATCGGCCAGGCCCTGGTAGCTCATATCGGGACCAACATCGGCGCCGGTTGTATCGACCGCGCCAAGCGGATAGCGTGGGCCGGTGCGTCCATCGCAGCCGCAGCCGGCCTCCTGATAGGCGGCTTCGTTTCTGTCTTTCCGCTCGCATGGGCCGGGCTGTTTAGCGCGGACCCGGCTGTACTCGAGGCCTGCAGCCAGTACCTCGCTCGGGTAGCACCCTGCTACCCCTTCCTGGCGGTCGGCGTCGCGCTTTATTTCGCTTCGCAGGGCGCAGGGCGCATGGCGATGCCCTTGCTCGCCGGAGTGTTCAGGCTGCTCATCGCCAGCCTTGGAGGGTTTGCCGCGATCAGGGCGGGTGCCCCGGTGTCCGCCGTGTTTCTCGTCATCGCCGCGGCGATGCTCGTCTACGGAACCTTCACCGCGTGGGCTGTGCTGCGCGCCGACTGGTCGCAGCCGCGCTGACCCGTGCCAAGCTACATGCCTAGGCTCTTGCGCAGGAAAAGGATGGGCTTGCGCATCAGGTAGTAGCCCAGGGACACCTGCTCGGCGTACACCTTTGCGGTTCCCCTGAGTCCGATGCGCGGAAGCGGTCCGGGTGCGAGCTGCGCCTTCACCACATAGGCGAGGCTGTTGTCAGGCATGGTGATGGTTTCATAGCTGGTCTGCACGATCCTGGCCTGGAGGGGGAACAGCGGATCGATGTTGAGGAAGACCGAGACCTCGCTGCCCAGTTCGAGCTGGATCGCGTCCTCGGGCGGCACATAGACGGTGACCTCGACCAGCGAAGGATCGGCGATGACCATGATGCGCTCGCCCGGCTGCACCGGGCGGCCGCGCCACTCCTCCGCATCGGCGAAGATGGCCAGGCCGCCCTGCGGGGCGGAGATACTGTAGCGGTCGAGCGTCTCGGAGAGGAACGCCACTTCGGCGACCTTCTCGCGCACGCGCGCATCGAGGACGTTGAGCTCGCCCTTGCTCGCCTCGTCCGAAAACGATTTGTTGATCGCGCGCTGCAGGTCGGCTTTCGCTATGTCGAGGGCTTTGACCGACACCGCGAGCTTGTTTCGGGTGGTCGTGTCGTTCAGCACCACGAGGGGCTCGTCGGCCGTGACGATCTGGTTCGGCTGGACCTTGATCGAGTCCACCACGCCTTCCACCGGCGCCGTGATGGGGTAGGGCCGCACCGGCGTGATCTCGGCTTGCGCGAGCGCCGACAGTCGCACGGGGACGAAGGCCATCAGGGCGGCAATAATCAGCACCGCCGCCACGATGCGCTTCGTGGAGGTCTGCTGCAGCCAGCGGCGCACCGGACGGTAATCTCGGCGCCAGGCCCACAGCGCGAATCCGGTGGCCGCGCCCATCCACTGCGCAACCGCACGCTCGACTTCGCCGAAAGGTTCGTCGCGCGCGAAAAGCAGGCCCCCTATCACCGCACCTTCCGGGCTTTGCAGGGCGCAGTGCATGAGCTGGTCGGGGGACCATTCGGCTCCGTCTTCCGACAGGGACTCGGGCAGGTCGTTCAGGCTGCAGGCGACCAGCGGCTGGCCCGGCGCCTCGATGAAGTGGGCCGCCGCGCGCACCAGCCACTGCACGTAGGGCGCTTCCGGCGAGACTTCGGCCAACCCGGACACCGCTTCGACCGACACCTTCGAGCGCAGGTCGTATTGCCAGAAAACGCACTGGTCGAAGCGCAGGACGCCGAATCCTTCGTTTGCCGCGACGAAGGCGAGCTCCCGGAGCGACTTGCAGGCCTGCAGCTTGCGTTGGAACTCGAGGAGTTCTGCTGCAATGTTGACGCTTTTTGTTTCTGCTGCGGGCTCGCTCACGGTTTGGGGCGATCAGGAAATACGGCCGTGCCGACCATGCCGGGAAGGAGTCCCTGGGTGGACCCTTCGAAGCGGGCCTCGAGCTCCAGAGACTGGCTCACGCCTTCGACCCGGGCATTCAGCTTGGCTACGCGCGCGCGGTAGGTCCGGCCGTCCTGCGAGGTCTTGACCGAGAACTGGGTGCCCGGACGGATCCAGCCGAGCCAGGCGGCCGGCACATACAGCTGCGCCTTGAGGGAGCCCGGATTCACCAGGTCCATCAGCGGCTGGCCGAGCGATACGCTTTCGGCAAGTTTGACCTTGAGCTTTACCAGTCGACCGGTGAACGGCGCCACCACCTTGCAATAGGCGAGCTGGGATTCGCGCAGCGTCACCTGGCTCTTCGCCTTGTCTGCCGCCGAGGCCGCTACGGTGACTTCGAGCTCGCCCGCGGCACCCAGCGCTTGCAGCCGAAGCTTGGTCAGATGGGTCTCGCGCGCGCCGCGATATTCCGCGGCCGCAGACTCGAGCTGCGCATCCTGTTCTTCGCAGTCGAATTCGAGGATGACCGCCCGGGCCGCGACGTTGTCCCCGAGGCCGTAGTTGATCTTCCTGATCTTGCCCGCCATCGGGCTCGACAGGGTCGTTTCGTCCCCGGAGGTCACCAGCACCGAGATGTCGCGGTCTTCGAGCGTCGTGAACTGGTCCAGCAACGCGCCCATGCCCAAGCGTCCCGCAGGCTGCGCGGGGGAAGCGGATGGCGGGGGTTGCGGTGGGGCGAACGGGGCTGCCGCAGGCGGAACAGGTTTCGGTGCCGGGCGTGTCGCCGGCGCCGGAACTTGCGCCAAGGATTCGACGGCAGCGACCAGCGCGAAAAGCGCGCCAATGAGTGCGTAGGCCTTATTGCGCACGGCGACTCTCACTAGTATCTATTTTCGACATTGGCGCGAGCAAGGGCAATGCAAGCTCACGGGCAGAACGA
>JBBQNG010000199.1:0-7977 GCA_038329645.1 Burkholderiales bacterium | reverse complement strand
CAGGACCCGCGCTTCCCGGGAGAAAGCCGGCGGCGGCCCCCCCCGCTGCCGCGCCTGTGCGAGCGCCGCCGCCGGTGCAGCGTGACCAGACGCCGTTCAATGGCAATTGGATCGAGCTGGTCCGGGAGCTCAAGCTTGGCGGCGCGGCGAAGCTCCTGGCCGACAATGCGGAACTCAAGCGCCAGGAAGGCGGTCAATTCGACCTGAGCATTCCGAAGACGATGGCGCACCTGGCCGAGAAGAGCTATGCCGACAAGCTGAAAGTCGTGCTTGCGGAGCGGTTCGGCGGGATGATCACCCTGCGCGTTACGGTGGGGGAGGCCGGGGGCAAGTCGGTCGCCGCGCTGGACCAAGGCGAGCGCAGCGCGAGGCAGGCCAAGGCGGCGGACTCGGTGCGGGGCGACCCGTTCGTGCGCGACCTCGTGGATATTTTCGATGCGACTGTCATCGACAACACCATACAGGCGACCCCGAAAGGGTCCTAGGAGGCAGTGATGAGAGGCAACATAGGCCAGCTGATGAAGCAGGCTCAGGCGATGCAGGACAACATGCAGAAGATGCAGGACCAGCTTGCGCAGCTCGAGGTCGAGGGGCAGTCCGGCGCGGGTATGGTGAAAGTGCAGATGACCTGCAAACACGATGTGAAGCGCGTCACCATCGATCCTTCCCTCGTCGGCGACGACAAGGAAATGCTCGAAGACCTGGTCGCAGCCGCCTTCAACGACGCAGCGCGCAAGGTGGAGGCCACAATCGCCGAGAAAATGAGCGGCGTCACGGCCGGTATGGGGCTGCCCCCCGGCATGAAACTGCCTTTCTGAGCAGCGCATAGTGGCCAAAGACCCCGTCCCGACGGCCCAGGGACTGGAGCGCCTCGTCGAGGCATTGCGTGTCCTGCCCGGCGTCGGGCCGAAATCGGCCCAGCGGATGGCCTACCAGCTCCTGCAGCGCGACCGGGCCGGGGCCGACCAGCTCGCAAATTCTCTCCAGAATGCGCTCGCCACCGTGCGGCACTGCTCTAAATGCAACAACTTCACCGAGGCCGAGCTTTGCTCGCTCTGTGCTTCGCCACGCCGGGACGCCACGTTGCTGTGCATCGTCGAGACCCCTGCGGATCTTGCGATGGTGGAGCAGACCTCGTCGTTCTCAGGCATGTACTTCGTGCTCATGGGCCGCCTTTCGCCGCTCGACGGCGTCGGGCCTCGGGACATTGGGCTGGACCGTCTGCTCACGCGCGCCACGGACGGGGAGGTCGAGGAGGTGATTCTCGCCACCAACTTCACCAATGAAGGCGAGGCGACCGCGCATTACATCGCGGAAATGCTGCGCAGCCGCGGCGTGCGCGTCAGCCGTATCGCGCGCGGCGTGCCGCTTGGCGGAGAGCTCGAATACGTCGATGCGGGCACGCTTTCGCAGGCGCTGATGGAGCGGCGCGCGCTGTAGAATCGGTCACAACAAGGAGGAGGATCATGAACAAAATAATTCGAGTGCTGCTGGCGGCCGGGGCGCTGGCCGTTGCCGGTGGGACCCACGCACAGATCGAAAAGCCCGACGTCCATATTGCCGTAGGCGGTAGATCTGCGCTTTACTACCTGCCGCTCACCTTGTGCGAGCGCCTGGGCTATTTCAAGGACGAAGGCCTTAACGTGCGCATCAGCGACTTTCCGGGCGGCACGCGGTCGCTGCAGGCCGTGGTCGGGGGAAGCGCGGATGTGGTGTCCGGCGCCTACGAGCACACCATCAACATGCAGGCGCGCGGGCAGATGTTCAGGGCCTTCGTGCTGTCGGGCGCGGCGCCGCAGATCTCTGTCGGGATCGTCTCGTCGAGGGCAGCGAGCTACAAGTCCCCCAAGGACCTCAAGGGCCTGAAGGTCGGCGTCAGCGCGCCGGGATCGAGCACCAACATGGTGGCCAATTACCTGCTTGCCAAAGGCGGGCTGAAACCGACCGACGTGTCGATCATCGGGATCGGGGCGGGCGCGGGCGTGATCGCCGCGGTCGAGCAGGGCCGCGTCGATGTGGTCTCGCAGACCGATCCCGCGATGACCATCCTCGAGAAGGAAGGCAAGATCAAGATCATCGCCGAGACGCGTACGCCTGCCGGGACCGAGAAGCTCTTCGGCGGGCCGATGCCGGCCGCGAGCCTGTATGCGCCGGTCGACTTCCTGAAAAAATACCCGAATACCGTACAGGCCTTGACCAATGCGATGGTGCGCACGCTGCTCTGGCTGCAGGAGGCTTCGCCGCAACAGGTGCTCGCGACCGTGCCGGAAGACTACCTGCTGGGCAACAAGGCGATGTACCTCTTCGCATTCAATAACGTGAAGCCCGCGTTCTCGAAAGACGGGTTGTTCAGCGAGGCCGGGGCGAAGACCACGCTCAAGGCGATCGCCTCGTTCAATCCCGACGTCAAGCCGGAAAAAATCGACACATCACAGACGTACACCAACGAGTTCGTCAAGAAAGCGCTCGCCAAATATTCGAGGAAGAAATAAAAGCATGCCAACCGCGGCGAGCGCGCTCACGCTCGAGAACATCACGGTCGCTTTCGCCAGCCAGGGCGGCGCGCGCTACGTCGCGGTAAAGGACACCACCCTGGTCGTTGCGCCGGGGGAGTTCGTGTCCGTGGTCGGTCCGACCGGATGCGGCAAGTCCACGCTGCTGAACATCGCGGCGGGGTTGCTGGAACCTTCTGCCGGCGAGGTGAAGGTTTTCGGCGAACCCCTCGAAGGCATCAATACAAAGGCCGGGTACCTGTTCCAGACCGAGGCGCTCATGCCGTGGCGCACCGCACTGCGCAACGTCATGGCTGGGCTCGAGTTCCGCGGCGTTGCCGAGGAGGAGGCTGCGCATATGGCAAACGACTGGCTGGCACGGGTCGGACTGACCGGCCACGGGCACCGTTTTCCCCACCAGCTTTCCGGCGGGATGAGAAAGCGCGTCGCGCTCGCGCAGACCCTCATCCTCAATCCGCAGATCATCCTGATGGACGAACCGTTCTCGGCGCTGGACGTGCAGACACGGCAGCTCATGGAAAACGAGCTGCTCGAGCTGTGGTCGGCCGACCGCAAGTCGGTGGTGTTCATCACGCATGACCTCGAGGAGGCGATATCGCTTTCCGATCGCGTCGTCGTACTTTCCGCGGGACCGGAAACGAAGCCGATCGGCGAGTATGCAATCAACCTGCCGCGGCCTCGCGACGTGGCGGAAATCCGTCTCACCCCGCGGTTCGTCGAGCTGTACACGCAGATCTGGCGGGCGATGAAGGAAGAGGTCCTCAAGGGCTATGTCCAAAGCCAGGCCCACTAGCGGTTTCCTCGACCGGCTGCGGCCGCGCAGCGCAAACCTGCTCTATTGGCAGGTGGCGCTGGTACTCGGCTTTTTCCTTTTCTGGCACGTGATGACGGTGCCCGGCATTGTCCCGCCGGTGTATTTCGACGATGCGGGCAAGGCGGCGTTCTTCTTCGGCGAGCCGCTCAAGGTGTTCGGGCGGGTGTGGGACTGGTTCGTCGGCGGGGCGATCTACGAGCACCTGTGGGTCACCCTGGTTGAGACCGCCCTTGCATTCGCGATCGGCACGGTAATGGGGCTTGGCATGGGATTGTGGCTGGCGCTCAACCCGATAGCATCGGCGCTTTTCGATCCCTACATCAAGGCGCTCAACTCGATGCCGCGCGTCATCCTGGCGCCGATCTTCGGGGTCTGGTTCGGCCTGGACATCGCGTCCAAGGTGGCCCTGGGCGTGACGCTGGTGTTTTTCATCGTCTTTTTCAATGTCTACCAGGGAGTGCGTGAAGTCAGCCCCACCGTGCTCGCGAATGCGCGCATCCTCGGCGCAAACAGCAAGCAGCTGTTGCGCCACGTCTATGTCCCCAGCGCCATGAGCTGGGTTTTCGCCAGCCTGCACAATTCCGTCGGCCTCGCATTCGTCGGGGCCGTGGTCGGCGAATACCTAGGCTCCTCGCGCGGAGTCGGCTACCTTATCCTGCAGGCGGAAGGCACGTTCGACATCAACACCGTGTTCGCCGGCATCCTCGTGCTGACGGCATTCGCCCTGGTGCTCGACCTCCTGGTGACGGTCGTCGAAAAGCGCCTCATGGTGTGGCAGCCTCGGCAGGGCGAGACAGAGCGCATCTGACCCATGGCTGCACCCGCGGTCCTGAAGGTGCGCCAATGATCCGGGTCGAAAGAGTTGAGGCTCCCGCAGCGCCGGGTGCAACCGACGCTTTCCTCGCCTCACTGGATTCCGGCTACGGGGCATGGCTCGGATGCGACGTGGTTGCCGAGGGTCTTTACGAACGCAAATCGATGGGCTGTGCCGATCCGTCGCTCGGCTTCTTTCTCGATGGAAACGAACTGAGGGTGCTGGCCCTTTCGCCTGCCGGACACGCGCTGCTCGGCCACGTACGTCAACTTGGGGCATTCCGGGAGGAACCAGGCGCGCTGCTCCTTCGCTTCGCGCGGTCGGATGTTTCGCCCCATCCGGTTGTCGGCGTAATGCGTACCTTCCTTGCCCTTTTCGAAAGCGCGCACCCGGAACTCGCGCTGTTCGGTGTATTCAGCTTCGACTATCACCGGCTGGCGCGCGGTTCGGCAATTCCTGACGACGCAAAGCGGCGGATGGTGCTGTACTTTCCCGGGCGCGTGCTGGTGGCAACGGCGTCGGGTGCTAAGTGGGTGAGCTTTCATTTTCCCGATCTCGTGCCCGCCGAAGACTGCCGGCCGGCGGTCGTCGAGACGGTTCGATTCGACAAAGACGCCGACGATCTTGCGCCGGGCGGCCATGCAAAGCGCGTGTCCCAGGGTGTCGAGCGGCTTCGAAGCGGAGACGTGTACACGCTCGTCCTTAGCCAGACGTTCCGGCGACAGGTAAGCGCCAAATCAAGCGCAGCTTTCAGTTCATTGCGCCGCCTTAATCCGTATCCCGCTATGTTTTTCCTGAACCTGGGTGGAGGGGAGACATTGTTTGGCGCGTCGCCCGACGTCCAGGTGCGCGCCGACGCCGAATATGTGCAAAGCGCGCCGGTGTGTGGAACCTATCGGCGCGGCACCGACGCCGTAGGCGACGCGGACCA
Source organism: Burkholderiales bacterium (assembly GCA_038329645.1). Taxonomy (GTDB): domain Bacteria; phylum Pseudomonadota; class Gammaproteobacteria; order Burkholderiales; family SG8-39; genus SZAS-79. The sequence goes on along the minus strand of JBBQNG010000199.1, from coordinate 2,905 downwards.
GGCGCTTGCGTTGCTCAACTCCGAAAAGGAAGACGCCGCGCTCGCCGCGTGCGCCGACTCGGATCGCAACGACAAGGCCGCGGTGTGCGCGCCGGGATCGATGGAGCTCGTTTCGCGGCGCAGGGTGCATTTTTTCAGCACAATCATCCACACTATCGACCACACCCGCGCACGGCGGCGTGAGGGCGCCGATGTCTTCGACATCCTGCTGGCCCACGCATCGCCCGCGACGGTGACCGGGATACCCAAGGCTGCGGCGATTCGTGCGATCGACGAAATCGAATCCTCCTGGCGCGGCTGGTATGCGGGTGCGGTGGCGCGCCTGGGGACCGACGGGAGCATGGAGGCCTTGACTGTGCTCCGCGCCGCTCGCGTTGCCGGCGACCTTGCCGAGGTGCGCACCGGGGGCAATCTGCTCGTCGACTCCGATCCCGCCAAGGAGGAGGAGGAGACCCGCCTCAAGGCGGAAACCCTTTTTCGCGTGCTTCGCGGCGAGTCGCCGCGCCAGCCCATGGGGACAGAGAAGGTTGCGGCGTGCCATGCGGTCTCGTATTGGGACGGCGGGGACCCGTTGGGTGCGCTTTTTCTGGAATTCCTCGCGCGCCTGGGCTGCGAAGTCGTGCCCGACGAGCGCGCGGCGGTCGTGATCCTTGGCGATGGCAACCACGGCTCCATTGCGCAATGGTCAGAGAGCGTCCGTCCCGTGGTCGCGATTGGGAGCGGTGCGCTGGCGCTGATGGAGTCCCAGGGAGGGCGTCTCACTGCCCTTGCCGAACCCCGCTATGCGCGTCGCCTCCAAGCCCTGCCGCTCGACTCGGGATTCCTCGCCGGAGAGGCCTTGGAGTTGGGGATATACGCCCGGCAAACGATTGATATAAAAGGCCTTCCGGCTGCGTGGCGTCCCGCCGCCGTAACGATTGACGGGGGGGTTATCGTCGCCACGTCAGTCGATCATCCTCACGTCGCGCTCTTTTGCAGGCCAGATTCGGTCCAATCGATGAAGGAGGATGGCGGCCAGCGCCTTATGCGGCTGGCGTTGGCTTGGGCGGTGTCTCGGTCGGCGTGATTTGTGTGGTAACCTATTGTTATAAATACAAAACTCAAGCCTTGGAGGGCATAGTGAGACGATTAATTCGATTCGCAGGGGCGGCCTTGGCCGCGGCATTGCTTTCGCTACCGGCATTCGGGCAGCCGTACCCGTCGCGGCCGGTGAAAATCGTGGTTTCGTTTCCGCCGGGCACGACACCGGACACGGTGGCCCGCGTCGTGGCCCCCAAGCTGCAGGAGGCGCTGGGCCAACCGGTTGTGGTCGAGAACCGTGCCGGGGCAGGCGGAAACGTCGCCGTCGATGCCGTCGCGAAGTCTGCCCCCGACGGCTACACGTTAGTCGTGAGCACGAACGCAGCGCTCGCGACGAACAAGGTGCTTTACGACAACCTGCCCTACGATCCGGAACGCGACCTGTCCGCGATTTCACTGCTCGCTTCGGCTCCGCAGATCCTGGTGGTGAATCCGTCGGTGCCTGTGAATACCTTCAAGGAATTCGTGCAGTTCCTGCGCGCCAATCCGGCAAAGCTCTCCTACGGCACCACGGGAAGCGGCAGCGCCGCCCACCTCACGATGGAGTTGCTCAAGGCCGACGCCAAGGTCTTCCTGGTGCATATTCCCTATCGCGGTTTTCCCCAGGCGGTGACGGACATGATGGGCGGTAACATCCAGACAATGTTTGCAATTGCCCCCGGCGTGCTGCCGCACATCAAGGCGGGCCGCATGAAAGGCCTCGCGGTGACCGCCCTCAAGCGCAGCGACCAGGCGCCCGATATCCCGAGCGTGGCCGAAGTCGGCTTTGCGAACCTCGAGTCGCTCGCCTAGATCGGCCTGCTCGCACCGGCCAAGACCCCGCTGGACGTCGTCGACCGCCTCGCGTCCGAAACCCAGCGCATCCTGCGCGATCCGGAGTCCAGGAAGACGCTGTCCAATCTCGGCTTCGACGTGGTGGGCAGCACGCCCGCCGAGTTCAGGAAATTCCAGCATGCCGAAATTGAGAAGTGGGGCAAGGTGATCCGCGCCACTGGTGCGAAGCCGGATTGATGCGCTCATGAGCGCCATCCCCTCTGTGAAGCAGTGCGAAAGCCTCGGCGAGATCCGCTCCAGCATCGATCGGCTCGATTGCGACATCGTGCGGCTCCTCGCTGAACGCGAAAGCTATGTCGTGCAGGCCGCGCAATTCAAGAAAACCGCGTCCGACGTGCACGCGCCTGACCGGGTGAAGGAAGTGGTCGCAAATGTCCGCCGCCACGCAACGCAATTCGGCGCCTCCGCGGACGTCATAGAGAAGGGTTACCGGGTCCTTGTAGCGGGCTTTACCGAGACCGAGCTGGCAGCCCATAAGGCGCGGCCCGCGGGACATAAATAATTCCCGCGAAAGAGTTGACACTGCTTTCAGGACGTAGCTATAATCTTGTTCTCACTCGGACGCGGGGTGGAGCAGTCTGGCAGCTCGTCGGGCTCATAACCCGAAGGTCGTAGGTTCAAATCCTGCCCCCGCAACCAAAGCTCTTTAAAAATTTACAGCCGATAAGTGTGGGCGCTTGAGTAGACGGCAACGGACCCGGACACCCGCAAGGGTTTTTGGAATCCGGCTAGAAACTAAAGTGCTCGCACTCAAGTAACGAAGTTTTACTCCGTTTACTTTTGAGCGAGATGTAATTTGTAATGTTGATGCGGCCCTTAAAAGCCGTATCGGCGACCCAGCAGAAATGTTGGAACCAGAATTAAACTGAAGAGTTTGATCCTGGCTCAGATTGAACGCTGGCGGCATGCCTTACACATGCAAGTCGAACGGCAGCACGGGGGCAACCCTGGTGGCGAGTGGCGAACGGGTGAGTAATACATCGGAACGTGT
>JBBQNG010000198.1:0-7999 GCA_038329645.1 Burkholderiales bacterium | reverse complement strand
TCCATAGGCGTCGACTACAAGTACGGTGGCAGCTCGCATGCCACCGGGTTCGATTGCAGCGGGCTCGTCGCGCATGTGTTCCGCGTGGGCTATGGAGTGACTTTGCCGAGGAACACTTACGGCCAAAGCCAGGCCGGGCGTCCGGTTTCCGCGGAGGACCTGCAGCCCGGCGATCTCGTTTTCTACAACACCCTCGAGCGTCCTTTCTCGCATGTCGGGATCTATCTCGGCGACGGCCGTTTCATCCATGCGCCCAAAACCGGCGCGGCCGTGCGTATCGAAAGCCTGAAGAGTGCCTACTGGACGAAGCGCTGGAACGGCGCCCGGCGCATCCCGGTCGCACTCTGACGGCCTGCGCGGCGTCAGCCTCATTCGTCCTTGAGGCTGAACACTACGGGCACGTCCACCGTGAAGCCCTTGCCGCGCAGCTGGGCCGGAATCGGTGTAACCGGCTTTGCCTTGCGAATCATCTCCAGCGCCTGCTGGTCGAGGACCTCGAAGCCCGAGCGCGTCTTGACGCTGATCGCGACGTTGCCGTCGGCACCGATCACCATGCGAATCTCGGCGTGGCCTTCCCAGTTGTTGTCCATCGCGAGCCGCGGATATTTCTTGTAGCGTTTTGCGGCAGTAATGATGGCAATGCGATATTGACCGAGCGTGGACGGATCCAGCGATTCGGCAGCCGCCGCGGTTGCCGGCGGCGCGTTCGGTTCCGGCTTCGAAGCAGGGGCAATGACAGCCGCTGGAGGCGACGGGGACGCCGCAGGTTCCGCGGTGCGCGGGACCTCGGCCACCGGTGCCGCCTGGATCACGGGAGCGGCGACCGGCGATGGCGTCGGCGCGGGCCGCGCGATCTTCGCAGCAGATGCCGCCGGTGCGGGTCGCGGCAATGGCTCGGCCTTCGGTTTGACCGGCGATACAACTACTGTCGGTGCGGGCGGCAGACGAGGCGCTACGAGGCGGGCAAGGACGGTCGGCACCGAACGCCGCATCCGGGACTGGTCGAGCAAGCCCGGCAGAGCGAGCAGGATCAGCGCGTGGAAGACGATGGACGCAAGGACGGCAACGGCGATGGTGCGGTCACTTGCGGCCTGCATTGCAGCTGGTTACCTGGAGGCACCGGCACCGAGCAGGCGCCAAACCCTTTCGGGTGTCATCGGCATTTCGATGTGCCGGACCCCGCGGTCCGCGAGCGCGTCGAGCACTGCGTGCACCGCCGCGGGCACCGCGCCTATCGTGCCGATTTCGCCGCACCCCTTGACCCCGAGGAGGTTGGTCTTGCACGGCACGTTTTCGTCGAACAGGTTGGTCATCGCCGGAAGATCGTCTGCGCGCGGCACGCAATAGTCCATGAGCGAGCCCGTAAGCAGCTGGCCGCTGTCGTCGTACACAGCGTGCTCGAGCAACGCCTGCCCGAGACCCTGCGCGATGCCGCCTTGCACCTGCCCGGCCACGATCATGTGGTTGATGATGCGCCCGATGTCGTCCACGCTCGTCATGCGCACCACCTCCACTTTTCCGGTGTCGGGGTCGATCTCCACCTCGCACACCTGGGCGCCATTGGGCCACGAAGGCGAGGATGGCGTTTCGGTGGCCGAGACGCGAATGAATTTTTGCGGTTGCCGTGCGGCCAGCTCGGCCAGGCCCAGCGCACGATCGGTGCCCGCGATGCCAAAGCGCCCATTGCGGAATTCGATATCCGCGACCGCGGCTTCAAGGGCTTCCGCGGCCAATTCCTTGCCGCGCACGATCACCTTGCGGCCGGCCGAGACAACGGCCGAACCGCCGACGAAAGCCGAGCGCGAGCCGACGCTGCCGACGCCGTTTGCGAGGTCGGTGTCGCCCTGGACGATGCGGATTTCCGCGGCCGGAATTTGCAGCACCTCCGTGATCAGCTGCACGTAGCTGGTTTCGATCCCCTGCCCCATCGCCATGGTGCCGGAATACACCGTGACCGTCCCGTCTGCGCCGACCTGGATGTCGACGGTCTCGGTGGGCAGCGCGCCGGTCCACTCGATATACACCGCAAGGCCGCGGCCGCGCAGCCTGCCACGGCGTTTTGACTCCTGCGCACGGGCGGCATAGCCGTCCCAGTCGGATTCCTTGACCGCGCGATCCAGGATCCGCTCGAATTCACCCGCGTCGTACACCTCGCCAAGGTGCGTGCTGTAAGGAAATTTTCCCGGCGGGATCAGGTTGCGGCGGCGGATCTCGACCGGATCGATGCCCATCTCGCGTCCCGCATTTTCGATCAGGCGCTCCATGAGGAAATTCGCCTCCGGACGGCCCGCACCGCGATAGGCGCCGGTCGCCATCGTGTTGGTCAGCACGCCGCGCACGTGATAGTCGATCACAGGCACGTGATACACGGTGGTCTGGACCTTCGGGCCGAGGACGAGCGGAATGATCGCGCTCGAGCCCACCGGCACCGAGCCGAAGTTGGCGAGCATTTCCATCTTTAGCGCGAGGATCCTGCCCTCGGCATCGAGCGCCAGGCTCGCATCGTAGATCTGGTCGCGCCCCGCGTGCGCGGCAAGGAACTCCTCGCTGCGCTCAGCACGCCACCTCACCGGCCTGCCAAGCTTTTTCGCGGCGTGGCAGACCAACGCGTCCTCCGGATAAAGGCCGGTCTTCATGCCGAACCCGCCGCCGATGTCGCCGACTACCACGCGAAACTGTTCGGGCTTGGTCTTGAAGACCGCGGCGAGGCCTTCGCGCGTGCCGGTGGGCTGCTGGGTCTGGGTGTAGAGCGTCCAGCGTTCGTTTGCGAACACCGCGGTCGAGCCACGCGGCTCGAGGGCCGTGGCCATCAGCCGCTGGTTGTGCACTTCTACCCGGGTGACGTGCGCGGCCTTTGCGAAGGCCGCCGCTGCAGCGGCGGGGTCGCCGTAGCGCGCCTCGGCGGAGATGTTGCCGGGCGCCGCGGCGAAAATCTGCGGGGCACCGGCTTCGATGGCCTTGCGCGGATCGACCACGCAAGGCAGTTCCTCGTAGTCGACCGCAACCAGCTCCGCTGCGTCCTGCGCTTGTTCGCGCGTTACCGCGACGACTGCCGCAACCGGATGCCCCACGAAGTAGGCGGTTTGTCCGGCCAGCAGGGTACGCAACGGCGCGGCCATCGGCTCGCCGCCGGCCTGCTTGAACAAGGGCGGAAACGGAATGTGGCCAAGGCCGTCGGCCAGCAGGTCGGCAATCGTGAGCACGGCCAATACCCCTGGCGCTGCGGTCGCGGCGGACGCGTCGATCGAAGTTATCCGCGCGTGTGCATAGGGTGAGCGAACCACTACCAGCCAGGCTGCATCGGCTGTCGCCCGGTCGTCGCTGTAGAGACCCTGGCCTTTCAGCAACCGGTCGTCCTCCAGGCGCTTTTGCGAGCGGGAAGTCCCGAATCGTGCGGACTCCGGGTCGAATTGTGTGGCGGGTGTGATCATTGACAGGCCCTGAAATGGACAGCGGCCCGGTCAGGGCCGCTGGATTGTGCGATGCAAAATTCGGCTCGGCAGCTTCCGCAGCTTCGCGGCGCGGGGAGGTGCCGCATCCAGTTCCCCGCGCCGCGAGTATACCTTTGGGGCCTGTGCACTATTTCACGTGTTTCGAACGGGGGCCGCCGGCTTCCGGGTCCGGGAATGTCAGCGGAGAGTATTAGTTCACGTTTTCAAGAGCTTCGCTAACAATATACTTATCTATTCATACACTAATAACGTACTATAGGGATCTATGAACACGCTCCCCGAACGCGACCTTTTTTTGCCGCCCCCGAAGGCTGAAGTCCAGACCCAGGCGCACGAGCTGGTCCGGTATTGGCGCGCAATCAACCGCCACCGACTGGGCATAGTTCTTTTGGTGGTCGCCGTCGGCGTTCTCGCCGCGATGTATGCGTTCAGCCTCCCGCCTGTTTATAAGGGCACGGCAACCGTACTGCTGGATCCGGTGCGCAAGAAATCGCCCGTCACCAACGAGGAAATCCTCGATTCGATGGCGGGCACCCCGCGCGACTACTACCTCACCCAGATCGAGATAATGAAGTCGCGGGACTACGCTGAGCGGCTGGTCCGCGTGCTCAACCTGACCCGCCATCCGGAGTACGACCCACGCCAACAGAAAACCGAAAAAGGTTGGGTGGGTGCATTACTGGACCGGTTCAGGCCCGTTGCGAGCGGCGATTCCGCGGCCCCCGCGGCGGGAATCAGCGAGGACGAGGTGCGCGAAGGAGTGATATCCCGCGTGATGGGGGCCATAGCCATAAACCCGACGCGCAACACCCAGCTTATCAAAGTGAGTTTCGACTCCCCGGATCCGGTGCTGGCCGAGAGGGTGCCGAATGCCTTGTCGATGATCTACATCGTGGCCGATCTCGAATCGCGCAGTGGCGCTGCGCGCCAGTCGATGTCGTTCCTGTCCGACCAGGCCGAAAAACTGAAGAGCCAGCTTGCCGAGTCAGAGCGCGAGCTCCAGCAATTCCGCGAGAGCCAGAAGATCGTCGTGACCAAGGGCCTGTCACTCACCGATGCGACCCGCCGCCTCGAGGGCCTGACGGCATCTCTCGAAGACGCGAGGAAAAAACGCTCCGAAGCCGAGCTCCAGTATCAACAGGTCAGCGCCGCCCTCAAGAACCCATCCAGCGCGGCCCTCGAGGCCCTGCCGGTGCTGCAGAAGGACCCTGTGCTCCAAAGACTCAAGGAAACGGAGGCTGAAGCCGAAAGACGGGCGAGCGAAGCGTCCAAGCGTTACGGGCCCGAGCACCCTCGGATTGTCTCGGTGCAATCGGATCTCAAGATTGCCAAGGAAGCGGTTCGCCGCCAGGTCAGCGCCGCGGCCGAATCCGTAGGCAAGGAATATGAAATAGCAAAAGCCAACGAGGGTGCCTTGGCGCAGGCGCAGGCGCGCGCAACGGCGGAAGCCCAGGTTTTCAATCGCACCGAGTTCCCTCTTTCGCGGCTCGAGCGCAATGTCGAGTCGAACCGGCGCCTGTACGAGGCATTTGTCCAAAAGTCGAACGAGGCTCGTATCGGTGACGTGCAGCAGCCGATCGCACGGATTGTCGACCTGGCGCGCGCGCCGGGCGGCCCTTCGGGCCCCGACCGGCGGCGCATCGTGATGCTTGCGGTGTTCGGCGCGCTGTTCGCCGGCATAGCCATAGCGCTGTTTCTCACCCTCCTCGACAAGGGCATCAAGACCGGGCTGGATCTCGAGTCCCGGCTGGAGATCAAGGCCGTCGGCGTACTTCCGCGCATGAAATCCACACCCGAAGCTCCGCTGGATCGCATGGTCGTGGACGACAATTCGAACACCTTTTCCGAAGGCGTGCGCACCATCCGGAGCGATGTGCAGCTTTCGACGCTCGATTCACCCCACAAGACCGTCCTTGTGACCTCGACGATCCCGGGCGAAGGCAAGACCACTGTCGCCTGCAACCTGGCCTTCGCGTTCGCCCAGGTCAAGAAAACGCTGCTGATCGAAGCCGACATGCGCAGGCCGAAAGTTGCGCGCGCTCTCAAGCTCGAGCCCAGTCACCCGGGCTTGTCGGAGTTCGTCGCGGGCGATATCGGGATCGAGCAGTGCGTCCATCCGGTAGACGGCACGGGCCTGTATGTCCTGCAGTCCGGGAAAGTCCCCCTCAACCCGCTCGAAATGCTTTCGTCGCATCGCTTCGCGGACGCGATGGAATCGCTCAAGGCGATGTTCGAGGTCATCGTGATCGACAGCCCGCCGGTTGAGCTGGTGAGCGACTCGATGGTGTTGTCTCGCTATGCAACGGCCGTGTTGTTTGTAGTCAAAGCGGATCACACTCCTTACCCGCTGGCGCGTCAGAGCCTGATTCGTCTCCGCCGCGTGGGCGCCCCTGTCCTTGGCGCGGTGCTCAATTACTTCGACGTCGAAAAAGCCCACAGGTATTACGGCGACTACAGCAGCCTGGGCAACGATTACTACTACCACAACTACGGCTACCAGAATCGTCCCGGCGATTCCGTTCCAAGGGCCGACCTGGGCCCTGCCAAGGCACGCCCCGTCGATTCCTGATTGGAGCTGGCGCGCGGAGGGTCATCCGTCCGCGCCCTCGCCGTAGAGGGAAATCCAGCCAAACGCGAGCAGCAGCATGAAAGTCAGCGCGTTGGCGGGAATCTGCAGATTGAAGTCGACCGAACTGTGGATCATCAACGCGAGGATGCCCATGATCGCGGCAAGCGAAATGCCTCGCATGACCGGGTCCCTGCGCAAGTGTTGCGCGCGCACCGCCGCGGCAAACGACGTCAGCACGATCAGTCCGAGCAAGGAAATGCCGATCAGCCCGGTTTCGGCGGCGAATTCGACGTAGTCGTTATGCGCGTGGGTGTAAGCGTAAGGCGTGCCTCCTGCGCTATAGCGTGGAAATACGGCGGCAAAAGACCCCAGGCCGCTACCGAACACCGGGTAGTCCTGCCACATTCGGAGCGCGTAGCCTGCAAGTTCGTCGCGGTCTTCGCCTTGCAGCTGAGTCTGCCCGATACTCTTGACGACTTTTTCGGCGCCGAAGTAGGCACCCACGATAAACAGGTCGATCGCAATCAGGCTCGTGAGCAGAATTACTGTCGGCCGCGTGGCATGCCGGGAGAACACAAGGCCGATCGTTCCTGCCACAAGCAGGGCGATAAAAAACGAGGTGTTGCCCATCCTGGAGCGGGTGAGAACGAGGGCGATCACCATGGTCAGCAGAAGGAGCCTGAGCCCCATTTTCGGCGTAATAATCCAATGGACCATACCGCGGAAGAATTGCCCCCAGGAACGGCTCTTCTCACCCGAAAGGCTCGCAGTGAGCACGCCGATGCCCACGGAAAGGCACATGACCAGGTAGGCCGCGTAGTGATTCCGGTTGACGAAGGTGCCGGACGCCGCGCCCTCCGGGCTTTGGAAGCTGGCGAAGGCACCGTATAGGGACTGGAAGATGCCGGAAGCAATTAGAACATAGGTGGCAATTCGTATGCGCTCGCGATCGCGCAGCAGGGCCAGGCCGAGAAAGAAAAATGCAATGTAGGCCGTACTTTTGCAGGCCGCCTCGAGCGTTGCGTATCGATCGAGGCTAAGAGGCGCCATCGCGATGCCTTCCTTCAAGGCCGCCACGGTGTGCCAGCGTGCTGCTTCGGGCGAGAGCCACCGCAGGATCTCGATCGGCAAGGGCAGGAGTTGAAGCCAGACATAGCCAAGCCAGGCCAGCGCGCAGATCAACACTGGACGCGCGCTTCGAATCGCCGGTCCCAAGGAAATATTCCCCAAAACCCCGCCCGCCAGCCATGCAAGCGCAAGGAGCAGAACCCAGACCTCAAGGACCGCCCAGGACCAGGGTCGATTGCTGCCCAGGGGAATCGGAACCCAGACGAGAAGCGCCAGGTACAGCACGAAGATCCATCGGGTGCCATCTGTCACCCGAGGTAGCGCGGCGATGCTGCTTGGCCGTCCTCTCACACCGGGACGAGACGGCAATTCCGGATCAGCAGGGGCTTCCTACGCATCCGCGCCCGCCGCCGGGCGTGACAGGTGGGATGGACACCGCACTGGCCGACTCGGCGGCCTGCGCCTGCTGATTCTGAACCTGCTCACCTGCCCCGGTCGCCGGCAATCCGGACAGCGCGACCTGGAGCGCAGTGGATTGGATGTCGACAGGGTTGTTGGAGCCAAGGACATTCGCTTGCGACGCCGCGACTTCCGCCTGGAAGACAGCAGGTGCCGCTGCGAGCGGCGCCGGCGATGAAGGGGGCCGTCCAGGTTGCAAACGGACGAACTGGTCGGCCGAAACTGGGGTCGGCGCGCCGGATTTCGTTTTTACAAAAATCTCGCCAATCGTAACTGCGATGAATCCGACCCCGAGCGACTTAGGATCGACTTCGACCATGAATGCCGTCACATCCTTGCTCAATATCCCGATCGAAACCTCGCCGACCGAAAAGTTCAGGGCTTGCGGGCTGGCTGTATGGATTGCACCCGTGACAATGCTCATGCTTCCTCTCTGCAGATCGAAAGAGGC
>JBBQNG010000197.1:0-8028 GCA_038329645.1 Burkholderiales bacterium | reverse complement strand
GAACTGAAATCCGGGACCCACAGCTTCCGCAACGTACGCGCGAGCTTACTGGGCCTGGCTTACCTGCTTGCAATCGAGCCCGACAGCCGTGCGCTGCTGGTGATCACCCATTCCCGCATTACCGAAGAGCGCCTGCACGCGGAATTGCGACTGGCTAAACAGGCCTTGAATCCGGATGTGATGAGCCGGCTGTATCTGGTACTCGGCAAGGAGGGCGGCTATCCGGGTCTGCCGTCCGACCTAGGGGCCGGTTTTCTCGAATGGCTACACGCATTGGTCGAGAAAGATGCGAACAAAAGCGCGAAACCTCGCGGATTCTCGGACGAGATATTCAAGGTCCTGCTGCGTCAATGGCTGCTGGGTGGCGGGCCGATGACCACCGACTGGATCATGAAAACCGTCGGATGCAGCTACCCGACCGTGGCTGGTGCATTGAAAAATCTGGAACACGTGGTGCTGCGCCACTCGGACCGGCGCGTGGAGCTGAGCGGGTTCCCGCGCGAAGACTGGGCGCGGCTGGTATCCATGGCCGAAGACGCGCGCTCCACGGTTCGCTTCATCGACGGCTCCGGTCTCGCGCGCTCGCCGGGGTCCCTGCTGCGGCGTTTGCAGGAACTCGGTCGTGACGACATCGCCGCAGGCGGCCTCGCAGGCGCGCGCAACTACGATCCGAACATCGACATGGCCGGGCTGCCCCGGCTGGACCTGTCCGTCCATTGTCCTGACGGGCGTGTCGACTGGGGCTTTGTCGAAAGACTCGACCCCGCGCTCGAGAAAGCCACCCGGCGTGACATGCCTGGCGCACTCGTCGTGCACCTCGTGCGCAGGAAAGACTCGCTGTTCAAAACCGAAGCCCCGGGCGTGCAGTGGGCCGATCCGGTCGAATGCCTGCTCGACCTGCACGAAGCGCGGCTCGAAGCGCAGGCATCGGAATTCCTCGAGTTCCTGGTCAGGAACAACCGGCCATGAATCTCCTCTCGCCACGGAGCGTGTTGCGGCAGGTGGCGGAGGCGTTGCCCGCGGACTGCTGCAGCGCGGTCATCATCATCATCGGTAGCCTGGCGGCGGGCTATCGCTATTTCCGGGACAACCCCGAGGCTCTGGTGCAGACCAAGGACGTGGACTGCATGCTGTCTCCGCACATCAAAGCCGTGCCGGCGGGAAAGGCGGTTGCCGAGAGCCTGTTCCGGGCGAACTGGCGGATGCGCGAGGATGGGCAGTGGGGTTCGCCTGGAACCGCGGATACGCCCGTCGAACAGCTTCCTCTGGTGCGTCTGCATCCGCCCGGCAGCAGTGAGTGGTTCATCGAGCTGATGGTTTCACCGCCCGCCAGCGGGGTGGGCAAGCAGTTCGTGCGGCTCGAAACCGCGCTGGGGCATTTCGGCTTGTGCGGCTTCGGGTATCTGTCGCTGGTGGAAGTGGAACCCATCATGACCGAATACGGTATCGCCATTGCGCGTCCGGAAATGATGGCCCTGGCCAATCTGCTGCACCACCCCGTCATTGGTCCGGAGACCATGAGCGGGCTCATCGGTGCCCGCCAGATGAAGCGCAGTAACAAGGATCTCGGGCGGGTACTTGCGTTGGCTTTTCTGGCGATGCGGGAGGACGAGGAGGCCTTGCGCGGTTGGCCTGAGATGTGGGCTTCTGCTTTGCGGCAGCGCTTTCCGGGCGAGCGGCGGAAGCTGTGTGCGGTTGCCGGGCAGGGCTTGCGCCAGTTGATCGGGAGTCCGGGTGATATGGAGGAGGCGGCGTATGGCTGTGCGAACGGGTTGCTTGCTTCGTATCGGTTGACGGCGGCGCAGTTGAGGATCGCGGGGTTGAGGTTGGTGCAGGATGCGGTCGAGCCGCTCGAGGGGATGGGAAAAGCATGAAGGCCGTGGGGAAAGGACTGGAGAGTGTGCGTATAAATCAGGATTGGGCGAAGCTGCCGCTGTTCGATCGCTCGAAGTGGCAGCGAGTGAAGTTTGGCGATGTTGTAGAGAACGTGAATGAGACTGAGCGCGATCCGGTTGGAGCGGGTATTGAGCGGTACATTGGAATGCAGCATTTGGAGCCGGGTTCTCTTCATATTCAATCATGGGGGGCGTTGGCTGACGGAACAAAGTTCAATCGTCGGTGCAGACCCGGACAAACTCTGTTCGGAAAACGTCGGGCGTATCAGCGCAAGGTAGCCGTGACGGATTTCGATGCGGTGGTGTCAGGAGATATATATGTCCTTTCTCCCAGCGATAAGAAATTGCTGCCGGACCTTCTGCCATTTCTTTGCTTATCAGAGCGATTTATAGAGCACGCCGTCGGGACTTCGGCAGGCTCGCTATCGCCTCGCACGAACTGGAGCAGCCTTGCAGCGTTTGAATTTGATTTGCCTCCCATAGCTCACCAGAGACTTCTATCAGAAGTGCTTCGGAGTGCGAATTCTGTGCTCTCGGGAATTTTGTGCGCCGTCAAAGATGCGGAAGCGCTGCGACGAAGTCATCTCCGAGAGGCGTTCTCAGATAAGCATCAATATCGATTGAGGCTCGTTAAGGAGGTTGGAGGAGTGCTTTTGGGCCGCCGAAGGGCTCCCGAATATCTCGAATTGAAGTTCACGTTTCCCTATCTTCGAGTAGCAAACGTGATGGACGGATATATTGACTTCAAGGATGTTCTTGACATGAAGTTCAATGAACGTGATCTAGATACTTTTCGATTGGAGCCAGGGGACATATTACTGAATGAAGGTCAGAGTGTAGAGCTTATCGGTAGATCAGCAATATTCAACGGCGAGATCCAAGACTGCTGTTTTCAGAGCACGCTTCTAAGATTTAGAGCCGGGAAAGACGTTATGCCTAAATGGGCTCAGGCTTACTTCCAGCATTGTCTATACTCAGGAATCTTTGCGCGCGAGGCGCCACAAACGACTTCAATGGCCCACTTGACGTCACTTAGGTTCAGCAACATGAAGTTTCCTGTTCCTGATATTTCGATTCAGAAAGTATTTGCCAATGAACATCGGCGTCTGATTCTCGCTGTGAAAGCTCTCAAGATGAATCAATTGGCGTCTGTTTCAAATTTGAGCGGCCTTTTAAATACGATTTTTTAAGCTACGTGACCTTCACCGAATCCAACACCGTAGAGCAAATGATCCTCGATGCCGCCACCGGCATCGCAGGCACGCCTCGCCAAACGGTGCAGCAAAAGCTCGCGCTCTATAGGAAAGATTCGGAACCATCCACGAAATGGGAGTTCAAGTCGCCCACGGACATTCCGCGCAAACCGGGCGACGTCATGGTCGAGGCCTGGGTGAAAGAGGCGCTGATCCGCCTGAACCCCGAAATCGCCGCCCAACCCGACCGCGCCGACGAAGTGATCTACGAGTTGCGCGCAATCCTGCTTTCGGTGCAGGCCGATGGTTTGGTACGCGCCAATGAGAATTTCATGGCTTGGCTGCGAGGGGAGAAAGGGCGGCCGTTTGGGCAAAACGGCGAACACGTGCCGGTCCGGCTGATCGATTTTGAAGACCTCGTCAATAACCGCTTCATCGTTACGAACCAATGGACATTTCAGGCTGTAGTCGAAAAGCGCTTCGACATAGTTTTCTTGGTGAACGGCCTCCCCATCGTCATCGCCGAAGCCAAAACCCCAGCCCGCGCAAGCGTGACTTGGTTCGACGGCGCGTTCCAGATCAACCGCATTTACGAGCGCGACGTCCCCGCGATGTTTGTCCCGAACGTGTTTTCCTTCGCGACAGAAGGGAAGGCCTTCCGATACGGCTCGATCAAGATGCCGATCGAGATGTGGGGACCGTGGCGCGACGACGACTCGCCAGACGAAGGCGAACTGAAGCATGTGCAGGCGGCGGTGCAGAGCATGCTGCAACCGGAAGTGGTGCTGGACATCCTCGCCAACTTCACGGTGTTCGCCACCGACGGCAAGCACCGGCGCATCAAAGTCATCTGCCGCTATCAGCAGTTCGAGACCGCCAACAAGATGGTGGCGCGGGTCGTGGCGGGTTACCCCAAGAAAGGCCTGATCTGGCACTTCCAGGGCAGCGGGAAGTCGCTGCTCATGGTGTTCGCGGCGCAAAAGCTGAGGATGCACCCACGCTTGAGCAACCCCACGGTGATGATCGTGGTGGACCGCATCGACCTCGATACTCAGATCAGCGCCACCTTCAACGCCGCTGACGTAGCCAACATGGTCGGCGTGGCGACGAGAAGGGAATTGCAGGAACTGCTGGCCCAGGACGTGCGCAAGGTGCTCATCACAACTATCCATAAGTTCGCAGAAAGCGGCGGCAGGCTGAACGAGCGTCACAACATCATCGTCATGGTCGACGAAGCCCACCGCACCCAGGAAGGCGACCTCGGCCGCAAGATGCGCGAAGCCCTGCCCAACGCTTTCCTGTTCGGCCTCACAGGTACGCCGATCAACCGGGCTGACCGCAACACCTACTGGGCTTTCGGCGCGGATGAGGACGAGAAGGGTTACATGAGCCGCTACTCGTTCCAGGACTCGATCCGAGACAAGGCCACGCTGCCGCTGCACTTCGAAGCTCCGGAAGTGCGGCTCAAGCTTGACCGGGCGGCCATCGACGAAGCTTTCGGCGCCATCACCAACGAGTTGTCCGAGCAGGATCGAGACGACCTCGCCAAGCGAGCAGCAAAAATGGCCGTGCTGGTGAAGAACCCGGAACGCATCCGCGCTGTGGTGCAACACATGGTCAACCACTTCCAGACCAAGATCGAGCCCAACGGTTTCAAGGCGCAGGTCGTGGTGTTCGACCGCGAGTGCTGCGTGCTCTACAAGGCCGTAATGGACGAACTTATCGGACCGGACGCGAGCGCGATCGTCATGCACACCACGTCAGGTGATGCGCCGGGCTGGAAAGCTCACGCCCGTAACAAGGATGACGAGAAAAAGCTTCTCGACCGCTTCCGCGACCCGGCCGACCCGTTGCAGTTCGTGATCGTTACCTCCAAGCTGCTGACGGGATTCGACGCACCAATCCTGCAGGTGATGTACCTGGACAAGCCAATGAAGGACCACAACCTTCTTCAGGCCATTTGCCGCACTAACCGGACTTACGGCAGTCCAGGCCAGGACAAGACCCACGGCCTGATCGTCGACTACATCGGCATCTTCGACGACGTGGCCAAGGCGCTGGCCTTCGACGAGAAGGCCGTGCAGCAGGTGGTGGCGAACATCGAGGAGTTGCGCAAAGCGCTGCCGGTGCAAATGCAGGCGAGCCTCGCGTTCTTCCCAAACGTGGATCGCTCGGTGGGCGGCTACGAAGGCCTGATGGCGGCGCAGCAGTGCCTGCCAAATAACGAGGTGCGCGACAAGTTCGCCGCGGCCTATTCCGTGCTGGGCACCATCTGGGAGGCGTTGTCGCCCGACCCCTGCCTCAATCCGTGGGAGAAGGACTATCGATGGCTTACCCAGGTGTACGAATCGGTGAAACCGCCCAGCGGGAACGGCAAGCTGATCTGGCACGCGCTCGGCGCGAAGACGGTTGAGCTGATCAACCAGAACGTGCATCTCGAGTCCGTGCGCGACGACATCGAGACCCTGGTCCTTGACGCCGAACTGCTTCAGGAGATCCTCGGCGACAAGGAGCCGGGACGGCGGGCCAAGGAAGTCGAGATCAAGCTGGTCGCCCGATTGCGCAGGCACCTGGGTAACCCTAAGTTCACCGCGCTGGGCGAGCGGCTCGAGAAAATCAAGGAACGCCACGAACAGGGCATGCTGAGCAGCGTGGAGTTTTTGAAGCAGATACTGGAGCTGGCGGCGGAAGTGGTCGAGGCGGAAAAGGAAGCCGATCCGCAGGAAGAGCGCGACAAGGCCAAAGAAGCTCTGACTGAACTCTTTACCGAAGCGAAGTCCGGCAACACCCATATCATCGTCGAGCGGATCGTCGCGGATATCGACGACATCGTGAAGAAGGTACGCTTTCCCGATTGGCAGCACACCACCCAGGGCGAGCGGTTGGTGCAGAAGGAATTGCGCAAGACCCTGCTCAAATACAAGTTGCACACTGACCAGGACCTGTTCGACCGGGCGTACGCCTATATCAAGCAGTACTACTAAAATGACCAGCGCTCGAAGCTGAGAAAGTCTCAGATTAGTAGGTTAAAGTCGGCTCCAGGAGCGGATGTAATGGCAGATTGCATGCCGGTTTAGGAAATTAGTCCCTGGTTCCTCCGGATCCCGTTCGTGGTGCGGCCTCTACCGCCCGGACCGCGGGCAGATCAGCTTCAAAGGCGCGGACATCACTGTCACTGCTAGTATTGGGCCAAGCCGTTTTTTAACCCCGCACTCAGACGGGGATCCATAAGACAAGGAGACACGACCCATGAAGAATATTGCTTCCGTTACGCTTGCCGCAACGCTGGCCCTGGCAACGCTATTGCCTGTGGGTGTGCACGCGCAGGCCTACCCCTCGAAACCAATCCGCCTCGTCGTGCCGTACGCGCCGGGCGGCGGCACGGACATCATTTCACGCGCGGTGGCGCTCGAACTGTCGAAGACGCTCGGCCAGGCGGTCAACGTGGACAATCGTCCCGGCGCCGGAGGCAACCTCGGCGCGGAACTGGTCGCGAAATCGGCGCCCGACGGCTACACGCTGCTCACCAGCGCGAGCAGCCTCCACGGCATTACGCCGTTCCTCTACAAGAAGCTCAACTACGATCCCAACAAGGACCTGTCCCCGGTGATCGTGCTTGCCGGATTCGCCAACGTGCTGGTCCTCAACCCTGCGGTGCCGGCAAATTCGGTCAAGGAAGTGATCGCGCTTGCGAAGGCCCAGCCGGGCAAACTGTCGTGCGCCTCAAGCGGCAGCGGCTCGACGATCCACATGTCGTGCGAGATGTTCAAGCACATGCTCGGCCTCGAGATCACCCATGTCCCGTACAAAGGCAGCGGTCCGGCCCTCACCGACCTCATGGGCGGGCAGGTCAACATGATGTTCGACAACATCCCTTCGTCAATCACGCATATCCGCTCGGGCAAGCTGCGGGCGCTCGCCACCACCGGCCCGAAGCGCGCCGGCAGCCTTCCGGACCTGCCGACCATCGCCGAAACCGGCGTTGACGGCTACGAGTCCACCGCGTGGTTCGGTCTCGTCGTGCCAGTGGGCACGCCGAAGGAAATCATCGCCCGCCTGAACGCCGACGGGCAGCGGGCGGCCAAGTCGCCCGAGTTCGTGAAGCGAATGACCGACCTCGGCTACGAAATCGTCGGCGGCACGCCGGAGCAGATGGCAAGCATGATCCAGGACGAGTACAGGCGCTGGGGCCCGATCGTCAAGGCCTCGGGGGCGACAGTCGACTGAGGCCGCAGGGCAGCCCGGGAAAGTGAAACTTATATTTTATTGTTCCCGCTCCCTGACTGTCTTTCAAGGCAATCCGCTTGCCGGATATGGAACATCACCGTCGAGAAAACGGCGGCGGCGTGATGGGCTTCGACGAAGCGGCCTGCGCGATCACGATCCTCGAGAAAGATCGCTGAGAGCCGCTCGGGCCGGCAGGCGACGGTACCGGTGGGGATGCTCCGGGGGGCTGGTGCCGCATATTGCCAACTGCCAGGCGCGGGCCCAATATGGCTGGATAGGCCAGTCCCGATTCCCACCCTTTTATGATCGGAGCAAAAGCGATGCGATTCTCCAAAATGCGGCTGTCGGCCGCTGCTGTTACGACCTTCGTCACGACCTTCGGCGCGCTGCTCGCGATGCCTGCCCACGCCGGCAAGACGCTCGATGCGGTCAAGTCCCGCAGCCAGATCGTTTGCGGCGTCAGCACCGGTCTTGCGGGCTTCTCGCAGGCCGACTCGAGCGGCAAGTGGTCGGGCCTTGACGTCGACGTGTGCCGCGCCCTCGCCGCCGCGGTCCTGAACGACCCGGAAAAGGTGAAGTACGTGCCCTTGTCCGCGCCGCAGCGCTTCACCGCACTGCAGTCGGGCGAAGTCGACGTCCTGCCGAGAAACACCACTTTCACCCTGACCCGCGATGCGTCGCTGGGGCTGAGCGTAACGACGGTGAACTATTAC
>JBBQNG010000196.1:0-8044 GCA_038329645.1 Burkholderiales bacterium | reverse complement strand
GTGGGCACCATCTCGCCCAGCTCGTTGTAGGCCTCGACCTCGTAGGTGGCGGGCCGGCCTGCGTTGGTGAGCCTGGGGCCGAGTCTGGTCTCGGTCACGATCAGCCGCCGATGTACGACATCTCGACCTTGGGCGCGCGCGCGGTGGCGGCGGTGCGGATTTCCGAGTACCGGTCGCCGCGGGCGCGCCAGACGGCCACGATCTCGTCGCGCAGGTCATCGTCGGCCGCTCCCGAGCGCAGTAGTGTGCGCAGGTCGTGCCCGCGCTGGCCGAAGAGGCAGGTGTACATCGAGCCTTCGGTGGACAGGCGCAGGCGCGTGCAGTCCCTGCAGAACGCCTGCGTCACCGAGGAGATCACGCCGATCTCGCCTGCGCCGTCGGCATATTGCCAGCGCTCGGCGACCTCGCCGCGGTAGCCGGGGTCGGCCTGCACGAGCGGGAATTCTGCCGAGATGAGGCGCACGATCTCCCGCGACGGGATCACGTCGTCCATGCGCCAGCCGTTGGTGCTGCCCACGTCCATGAATTCGATGAAGCGCACGATATGGCCCGAGCCGCGGAAGTGGCGCGCCATGTCGAGCACCTGGAGATCGTTGACGCCGCGCTTGACCACCATGTTGACCTTGACCGGGCCGAGTCCCGCGGCGGCCGCGGCATCGATGCCCTCGAGCACCTTAGCGACCGGGAAATCGGCGTCGTTCATGGCCTTGAAAGTCGCATCATCGAGCGAATCGAGGCTGACCGTGATGCGTTTGAGTCCCGCATCCTTGAGGGCCTGCGCTTTTTTTGCCAGCAGAGACCCGTTGGTGGTGAGGGTCAGGTCGACCTTCAGCGGCGCGAGCAGCGATACCAGCCGCTCGAGATCGCGGCGCACGAGCGGCTCGCCGCCGGTGAGGCGGATCTTCTCCACGCCCAGGCCGACGAACACGCGCGCGAGCTTCGCGATCTCCTCGAACGAGAGCAGCGAAGTTTGGGGGAGGAACTTGTAGTCCTCGTCGAACACGTCCCTCGGCATGCAGTACACGCAGCGGAAGTTGCAGCGGTCGGTCACCGAGATGCGCAGGTCGCGCAGGCCGCGGCCCATTTGGTCTGCGAACGCGCCCCCCTCGAAGCGCGCGGGCTTCGATGCGCTAGCCGCGCGGGGAGCGCTGGCGGGACGGATCGGAATAACCTTTTCCGGCATGGTGTTACTGCGTAAATTCAGGGGATTTCGATGATAACAGAGGGGGAAACGGCCGCTAATAGAGTTATATTGCGCCGCATGCACGAATCCTCAATCCCGGTGGCGGTCATCATGCAGCGCCGCGCCCTGCAGAATCGCTGGCAGAGCGAAACCTGGGAGCCTTTCGGCATCGTGCCCAACCATGCCGGCACGGGCGGCCCGGCGCTGCTGGTGGAGGAGGGCGCGATCGCGCAATGGCTGCACCCGGGCTTCGAACTGAAGCTGTTTCGCGATGAGACCGAGGGCTACTACCTCAACGTCTCATCCAACGAACCGCGCGTATTCGTGATGTGGCGCATGGAAGACGCGATGGCGGTGCCCCAGTTCGTGACTGTCAGCTACAACGAGGCAGGGCGCCTCATGGACGGCGGCGAGCGGGTCGATACCGTCCCCATGCCGCCCGAGATCATGGCGTGGGCCGGCGCGTTCGTGGAGGAGAACTACCGCCCCGAGCCCAAGAAGCGCCGGCGGCCGCAGTCGTTCGTGAGCCCCAAAGACCGCGCGGGGAAAGTGTCGTGAACCCTGACGACGTAGGCAATTTCCTGTCGCGCTGGTCGCGTCGCAAGCTCGGCAAGGACCAGCCCGCCGCCGAACCGCAGCCGCCGGCAGAGATTCCGGCAGCGCCTGAAGTCGGTGTGCCCGAGCCGGCGATCGGGTCGGGTGCGGCAAGCGCCGCTGAACCTCTGCCGCCGGTGGAAAGCCTGAACCCCGATTCCGACTTCACGCCCTTCATGCGTCCCGAAGTGGAACCCGGTCTCAAGCAGGCCGCCATGAAGCAGCTGTTCAAGGATCCGCATTTTAACGTCATGGACGGCCTCGACACCTACATCGACGACTACAGCATCGAGGACCCGATCCCCGCGGAGATGATGAAAAAGCTGTACCAGGCGCGACAGCTCCTGTTCACGGACGAGGAAAAAGCCGCGGCCGATGCCGCCGAAGCGGCGGAGAACGCTGCGGCAGACGCCGCCGCAGAGGCCAACCCGACAGAAATCACGGCCGTGCTGACCGCCGGGGTCCAGACGCCGGTCCCGGCGGCATCGCCCACTGAACCTGAAAAGAAGGCCTGATCCGTGGCGCTCGCAGACAAAACCCTCAAGCTTTGCAACTGCAACCGCACCATGCCGCTGGATGCGAAGGCGCTTGCCGCGGCGCTCAAGTCCGGCAGCCCGATCACCCTCCACACGGAACTGTGCCGCAAGGAAGTCGGCGCATTCCACGACGCGCTGCGCGACCCGGAAGTGCTCGTCGCCTGCACGCAGGAAGCGCCGCTCTTCGCCGAGCTGGCCCAGGCTGCGGGCGCAAAGGGCGAGCTCGGCTTCGTCAACATCCGCGAGAACGCCGGCTGGTCGGCCGAGGGCGCGGCGGCCACGCCGAAGATCGCCGCGCTGGTGGCGCTCGCCTGCCTGGGCGATCCGCAGCCCGTGCCGACGGTGGGCTACACCTCGGGCGGCAATCTCCTCATCATCGGCCCGGCCGCGGCGGCGGTGGGCTGGGCGGAGCGACTGAGCGGCGAGTTTGACGTCAGCGTGCTCGTCGACGATGCCGGCCGCGGCGGGGAGCTGCCCATCGAGCGCAAATATGCGATTTGGTCGGGCAAGGCCGGCAAGATTTCCGGCTACCTCGGCGCGTTCGAGGTCAGCTGGGCGCAGTCCAACCCGATCGATCTCGAAGTCTGCACGCGCTGCAATGCCTGCGTGCGCGTGTGCCCCGAGAAGGCCATCGGCCTGGACTACCAAATCGACCTCGACAAGTGCAAGGGCCACCGCGCCTGCGTAAAAGCGTGCGGGGCCATCGGCGCAATCGACTTCGGCCGCACCGACACCGCACGCAGCGAGAAATTCGACATGATCCTCGACCTCTCGCGAGAGCCGGTGCTGAAGACGCCCGACCTGCCGCAGGGCTATTTCGCGCCGGGCGCCGATCCGCTCGAACAGGCCCTCGCCGCGCAGAAGCTGCCGCAGTTCGTCGGCGAGTTCGAGAAGCCCAAATTTTTCGCTTACAACGAGCGCATCTGCGCCCACAGCCGCTCGGGCAAGGAAGGCTGCACGAAATGCATCGACGTTTGCTCCACCGGTGCGATTACGAGCGACGGCGACCGGGTCAAGGTCGAGCCGCACCTGTGCGCCGGATGCGGCGGATGCTCCACGGTGTGCCCGTCAGGCGCAATGACTTATGCCTATCCGCGCGTCCCGGATACCGGGGCGCGCCTCAAGACCGTGATCGGCACGTATCGCGAAGCGGGCGGCGGGGACGCGTGCATCCTGTTCCACAACGCCGAGGGTGGGCGCGCGCTGGTGCAATCGCTCGGCCGGCGCGGCAAAGGCTTGCCCGCGCGCGTAATCCCGATGGAAGTCTTCCACGTCGCCTCCATCGGCATGGAGGTGTGGCTCGGCGCGATTGCGTACGGCGCGAGCCAGGTCGTGATCGCATCCACCGGCGCCGAGCCCGAAGGTTACGTCGAGGCGATCCGCACGCAGATGGGCTTCGCGCAGACCATCCTCACCAGCCTGGGTTATGCGGGCCGGCACCTGGAGGTCATCGTCGCCGCCGATGCGGCAGCGCTCGAGAAATCGCTGTGGGCGCTGGCGCCCGCAAAAGGACCTGCGAAACCCGCCACGTTCAACCTGGCCGTGGAGAAGCGCACCACGCTCGACTTCGCGCTCGACCACCTGGCGCGCAACGCACCGGCGCCAAAAGAGGAGATCGCGCTTGCCATCGGCGCGCCCTTCGGCCGTATCGAGGTGAACAAGACCACATGCACGTTGTGCAAGGCGTGCATCGGCGCCTGCCCCGAAGCGGCGCTGCTCGACTCGCCCGACGCGCCGATGCTGCGGTTCATCGAGCGCAACTGCGTGCAGTGCGGCCTGTGCGAGACCACCTGCCCGGAAGACGCGATCACGCTCGTGCCGCGGCTGCTGCTGACCGGTCAGGCCAGGGAGGCGGTCACGCTCAACGAAGCGGAGCCCTTCAACTGCGTGCGCTGCGCCAAGCCCTTCGGTACCCGCCAGATGATCGACAACATGATGGGCCGCCTGACCGCGCATTCGATGTTCGCGGGGGGCGGCGCGCTGCGGCGCCTGCAGATGTGCGCCGACTGTCGCGTGGTGGACATGATGGAATCCAAGGACGAGCCCTCGATCCACAATATTCCCAAACATTCCTGACCCGACCCGATGACCACGGCCGAACCGATCCGTTTCCTGCCACCTGAGGCGCCCGAGGATCGCGCGCGCGCCGACCTGTACGCGCTGATTGCGCGCCTCTTCTATGCGCCGCCCGATACCCAACTGCTCGAAGCGCTGGCCGAGGCCGACGAGATCGTCGGCGAGGACGACTCGGTGCCGCTCGCCGATGCGTGGCGTGCGCTGCAGGCCGCGTGCGCGGCGGTGGACGAGGAGGCCGCGCAGGACGAGTACGACACGATACTGATCGGCGTGGGCAAGGCGGTCGTGCCCCCCTATGTCGGAGCGCACCTGGGGACCAGCGCCGCCGAAGGCCTGCTGGTCGGGCTGCGGTCCTTCCTTGCCGGGCGCGGCCTGGGCAGGCAGGCCTCGGTGAGCGAGCCGGAAGACCACATCGCCGCGCTGTGCGAGGTAATGCGCCACCTGATCGCGGTGCAGCAGGCCGCCATCGAGGAGCAGCGCGAATTTTTCGACCGCTTCATCCTGACCGGCGCGCCGCAGCTGTGCGCCGCCCTGCAGGCCGCCGGCGAGGCGAATTTCTACAAGGCCGTAGCGCGTTTCGCCGCGGCTTTTTTCGAGCTCGAGCGGACTGCTTTCGAAATGCAGTGATCGCATATCGAGATCGCCGCAAATGCTGCGTCGCAGCGTGAGCAAAATCCGAATGGAATAACGCGCCGGTACCGGTGTGCGCGGCGCATCGAAAAATTACTTCGGCGCGCATCCGCACTTGGCATTTGAATTGTTCTAGAATCATGTGCATATGAAGGCTCTTGCATAAGACGCTGGATTTAAAGGCGGCTGGATTCAAAAGGAGACGGGGATGACTCAGGTCAAGACTAAGCTCAACAGGCGCAATTTCCTTCTTGCGCTCGGGGCCGGGGGGGCCGCAACGGCCGTCGCGGTGGTCGCGAAAACTCCCGCGCAAGGGACTTCTCCCGCAAACCAGAAGAATAAACGCTCGACGCGCGGCTACGCGGCCTCCGAGCACATCAACAACTACTACCGTACAACCAAGGTTTGAGGGGTCACGCCATGCTGCTCACCAGAAAAACCTCTGGGGGCGCTGCGTTTGCGCCCTCCTCGCGCCTCACACGCAGCCTCTCTGGCGTGCTCGGCAAGACGATCGACCGACGCACCTTCCTGAAACGCTCGGGCGTTTCGGTCGGTGCGGGCGCCTTCGCCGCAAACCTGCCGTTCAACATGATCGGCAAGGCCGATGCGGCCGACGCACCGGCGGGCAAGGTCGAGATCAAGCGCACCGTCTGTACGCACTGCTCGGTCGGCTGCTCGATTGACGCGGTGGTCGATAACGGCGTCTGGGTGCGCCACGAGCCGGTGTTCGATTCGCCGATCAACCTGGGCTCGCACTGCGCCAAGGGCGCGGCGATCCGCGAGCACGGCATCACGCACGACTCGCATCGCCTCAAGTACCCGATGAAGCTCGAGAACGGCAAGTACAAGAAGATCTCATGGGACCAGGCGTACGACGAGATCTCCAAGAAGCTGCTGCAGATCAAGAAGGAGTCCGGCCCCGACGCGATGTTCCTGGTCGGATCGAGCAAGCACAACAACGAGCAGTCGTACCTGCTGTGCAAGTGGGCGCGCCTGTGGGGCTCGAACAACACCGACCACCAGGCGCGCATCTGCCACTCCACCACGGTTGCCGGCGTAGCTAACACCTGGGGCTACGGCGCGATGACCAACTCGTACAACGACATGCAGAACACCAAGTGCGCGATGTACATCGGTTCGAACGCCGCCGAGGCGCACCCGGTGTCGCTCCTGCACATGCTCCACGCCAAGGAAACCGGCGCGAAGATGATCGTGGTGGACCCGCGCTTCACGCGCACGGCGGCCAAGGCCGACGAGTACGTGCGCATCCGCTCGGGCTCCGACATCGCCTTCCTGTTCGGCATGCTGAACATCATTTTCGCCAACGGCTGGGAAGACAAGAAGTACATCAACGACCGCGTCTATGGCATGGACAAGGTCAGGGAAGAAGTCAAAAAGTGGACGCCCGAGGAAGTCGAGAAAGTCACCGGCGTGGCGCCCGAGCAGCTGCAGCGTATCACCGAGATGTTCGCCAGGAACCGCCCGTCGACCGTCGTGTGGTGCATGGGCCAGACCCAGCACACGATCGGCAACGCGATCGTGCGCGCTTCCTGCATCCTGCAGCTCGCGCTCGGCAACATCGGCGTGTCGGGCGGCGGGGCGAACATCTTCCGCGGCCATGACAACGTGCAGGGCGCGACCGACGTCGGCCCGAACCCGGATTCCCTGCCCGGCTACTACGGCCTGGCCCCGGGTGCGTTCGCGCACTGGGCGCGGGTCTGGAACGTGGACCTGGAGTGGCTGAAGAAGCAATATGCGCCGGGCATGATGGGCAAGTCCGGCATGACCGTGTCGCGCTGGATCGACGGCGTGATGGAGAAGAACGAGCTCATCGACCAGGAATCCAACCTGCGCGCGATGATCTTCTGGGGCCATGCGCCGAACAGCCAGTCGCGCGGCCTCGAGATGGTCGAGGCTTTCAAGAAACTCGATCTCACGGTGGTCATCGATCCCTATCCTTCGGCCACGGCGGCGATGGCCGCAATGGTGAGGAAGGACGGCGTGTACCTGTTGCCGGCGGCCACCCAGCTCGAGACTTCGGGCAGCTGCACGGCCTCGAACCGCTCGCTACAGTGGCGCGAGAAAGTGATCGAGCCGCTGTTTGAGTCGCGCACCGACCAGATGATCATGCTGCAACTCGCGCAGAAGCTCGGCTTCGCCGAACAGTTCGTCGGCAAGAAGGACGGCAAGCAGAACATCAAGCTCGTGAAGGGCAAGGACGGCCTGGACGAGCCCGAGATGGAAGACACGCTGCGCGAGATCAACCGCGGCGCGTGGACCATCGGCTACACGGGGCAGTCGCCCGAGCGCCTCAAGGCGCACATGCGCAACATGCACGTGTTCGACGTGAAGACGCTGCGCGCCAAGGGCGGTGTGGACAAGGAAACCGGCTACGACCTGACCGGGGACTACTTCGGCCTGCCGTGGCCGTGCTACGGCACCGCGGCGATCAAGCACCCGGGCTCCCCCAACCTGTACGACACCTCCAAGACGATGATGGAAGGCGGCGGGAATTTCCGTGCCAACTTCGGCGTGGAAAAAGACGGCGTCAACCTGCTGGCCGAGGACGGCTCGCACTCCAAGGGGGCCGAGATCACCACTGGGTTCCCCGAGTTCGACCATGTGCTGCTCAAGAAGCTCGGCTGGTGGGACGACCTCACCGAAACCGAGAAGGCGGAGGCCGAAGGCAAGAACTGGAAAACCGACCTGTCCGGCGGCATCCAGCGCGTGGCGATGAAGCACGGCTGCCATCCATGGGGCAACGCCAAGGCGCGCGCGGTGGTCTGGAATTTCCCCGACGGCGTGCCGCTGCACCGCGAGCCGCTGTACAGCCCGCGCGCGGACCTCGTCGAGAAATATCCGACCCACGACGACAAGAAAGCCTTCTGGCGGCTGCCCACCCTGTTCAAGTCGGTGCAGCAGAAGAACAAGGACATCGGCAAGCAGTTCCCCATGATCCTCACGAGCGGCCGGTTGGTGGAATACGAAGGCGGCGGCGACGAAACGCGCTCCAACCCCTGGCTGG
>JBBQNG010000195.1:0-8050 GCA_038329645.1 Burkholderiales bacterium | reverse complement strand
GGTGCCAATGAACTGCGCGACGTTCCAGATGATCTCCTGAACGATGTGCAGTTGCGGGTCAAGGCTCACACGCTCGCAGGCGAAGCCTATTTCGATGAGACAGGAGCGAAGGAAGACCTGGCCGGTAGCGGGTGGCCGGCGTACTTCATGGACTTCGAGACGATCAACCTCGCGGTGCCGATCTGGCGGGGCATCAAACCGTATCAGCAAGTCCCATGTCAGTTCAGCGTTCACTGCATGACGCGCAAAGCCCGGCTGAGCCAGGAGGCTTTCATCGATCTGAGCGGCCAAGACCCCTCCCGTGCCCTCGCCGAAGCACTGATCGCAGCGTGCGGCGAGTCAGGCCCGGTGTTCGCCTATAGCGCCAGCTTCGAAAAGAGTTGCCTGCGCGGCCTGGCCGAGCGACTGCCGCGATTGGCCGCGCCGCTGCGGGCTATCGGCGCGAGAGTGATGGATCTGCGGGTCGTGGCCGAGCAGCGCTACTACCACCCGAGACAGCAAGGCAGTTGGAGCATCAAGGAATTGCTGCCGGCCATCGCGCCCGACCTCGGCTACGACCAGCTCGACGGCGTGCGTGATGGAGGCATGGCGATGGATGCTTATCGCGAAGCCATCGCGCCGACAACATCGGCAGCCAATCGGGCAAAGATGGAGAGGCAACTGCTCGAATACTGCGCCCTCGACACGTTTGCGATGGTGCGAATGTGGCAGCACTTCACGGGCCGCAGCCCGAGCCACTGACATGCCGCGCCGACCAGACAATCTCGAAACGGTGCGGCTCGCGATCGAGTTGCTGCGCCGGATTCCGCGTGATCGCAAAGTCTCGGCGCTCGATCTGCATGCCCAGCTGTTGGCAGCCGGAATCGCTCGCAACCTGCGCACCATCCAGCGACAACTCAAGATGCTCAGCGAGCAGTTCGACATCGAGTGCGACGACAGAAGCAAGCCCCACGGCTATCGGTGGAAGGAGCAGGCGAAAGGCCTTTCGCTGCCTGGCATGACTGAGAAGGAGGCGCTTCTTTTGACGCTGGCGGAGAAGCATCTGCAGAATCTGCTGCCCTCCACCGTGCTCAAGTCGATGGGCGGCTTCTTCGCGCAGGCCAGGCGAAGTCTCGGACCGGACCGGAATGTCCAACTTGAACGGCAGTGGCTGGACAAGGTGCGGATCGTGAGCACCACACAGCCGCTACTGCCACCGCCAATCCGTGACGGCATTCTGGAGGAGGTGGGCAACGCCTTGTTCAGCAACCGCTGGTTGCACGTCGACTACGAGAACGCCGCGGGACGGCGCTCCTCCGCTGATGTGATGCCGCTCGGGCTCGCCCAGCAGGGGCCGAGCCTTTACCTCGTGGTGCGCTACCGGAACTTTGATGCCGAACGCAACCTTGCCCTGCACCGAATTCATTCGGCGAAGGCTTCGACCCTGAAGTTCAAGAGACCGGATTTCGATCTAAAGGCATTCGACGACGACGGCCAGTTCGGGCTCGGAGCTGGCGTGCGAATCACCATAGGCTTCGACATCGAGAAGGAAGCCGGACGGCACTTACTGGAGGCTCGCCTGTCGGTCGATCAGCAGGTCGAAGATCTGGGCGACCGCTATCGAATTGCCGCGCCGGTGATCGAGTCAGAGTGGTTGTGGCGCTGGATTCGGGCGTTCGGCAGGTCGGTCAGCGCTGTCAAGGTCAACGGCCGAAGGATGGATCCGGCAGCACCGGTGAGTCAGCGACGCGTCACTAAGAAGGTGGCGCAACGGACCTCACCCTCGGGCACTGGCTTGGGCGGCGCATGACCTGGGGCGCCATCGAGCCTTCCGAATCGAACGCATCGCGGTTGCGGCTCGATTTCGGGTTGCGCCCGGCCATCCTGCGCTTCAACGAGTGGGCCGTTCCGGGCCTGGGAGGTGCCTTTTTCGTACGGCAACTGAGCTGGGCCTGCATGGGCCTGCGCCTCGCCCAGGAGCTCGATGGGAAGGCGAGCGCGGCCCGGATTGCCGAAGGCCTCGAAGCCCTGGCAGGCTGGATCATCGTACGGGGCTCGAAGGGACGCCGCGTCGAGGACGACCGAGTACAAGGCAAGCGCAAGTTCGTCGACGTTGCCGCGTTGACTTTCGACGCGGCATCTCGTGGCGGCGCCTATGTCACTGTGCCTTTCCGACGCGCCACGACCCGCGCCCTGCCCGGGCTGGGTTTCTGCCATGAGGAAGCGCGGTTCAACGCGCTGAGCCTTACCCAGCAGGGCTCGGAGCTTGCTGAGAGCGCGATGGCCGACGACGAGGCGCGAGCGCGGCTCGCCGGGTGGCTGAAGGCGGGGACGGAGGAAATCCAGCGCGTGTCAGAGACGCTGAAGAGGACTCTTCTGCCCGAATTCGCCACGCAGGCGGAGAAGATGCTCGTGCACAAGCAGGTGCTCGCAGACGAAGGCCGCCGCGCCATCGGGGGACTTCTGCACCGCTTCCCGGTGGAACGGCTCGCCGGCGCCGAAGGTCGCCGCTCGTTTCTCGCCCGCCTGCCGGACGCCGTCATGCGCAGGCGGCTGGCGACCTGCTTCGCCTTCGAGGACCTCCGAGCCGCGAGTCTTGTCGCGGCGCAGGAGGTCAGCGATGCGATCCACGGTGGCCCACTCACCGGGGCCGCCGTGGCTGCTCGCGCCGACGTGCGCGAATCTCTAGCGGTGCTCGAACGCGAAGTTTCCGTGCTGCGCGAGTTGCTCGCCGAAGACGCACCTGCGGAAGCGGCGACATTCTGCGCGGAGCAAGGCGCAAGCGCCACGCCAGCGACGCGCATCCTGGCCCTGTGCGCCAGAGTTCCGATGATCTTTTCCGTAATCGGCGATCGCATCGACCAAGGCATTCGTTATACGCGCGAACTCATCGCCGACGACCCGTCCGGTGTCCCTGAGCCTGAGGCGGGATCGCAACTGCCGGTACCGCGGCCGATCATCCGCCTGCGACGGCTTCTCGAGGAAGTCGGGGAACGCTTCGAAGATGCCCCCTGAGCGCAACGACCTGGAGGCGCTTTTCGCGCCGCCGCCGGGCCAGCATGGCACGCGTGCCCTGTTGTGCGGGCTGAGCGCGGACGTGCCCGTGCTCCAGCGTGCGCTGGCTGCCTTCACATGCGAAACGCCGGTAGAACGACAGGCCTCTGGACTCGTTCGCAGCCTTTTGCTGCTTGACGCCTCCGCGCCGCGCATTCCGCCGACGGCCGTTCCCGGCCTGCTGCAATTGGCGCCGTGCGTCGCCACGGACTGGAGGAAGCGCACGACCCTGCTGCATGCGAAAGTCGCCTTGCTCGGGTTCGGAGCCTCGCGTTGTGCAGCGACCGTGCGCTGGCGGTTGATCATCTCCACGGGAAACTGGACCGAAGCGACCTGGGCGCGCCAAGAACAGATCGACTTCTTTTGGAAGACCGGATGGGCCGTCGGTGATGCAGAGGGCGCGCAGGGCTTGGTCGACGTGGCTTCGGCGCTCGACTTCTTCCAACGGATGCTCGACCGGCTCTACGGCGACCATCTGGGGAAGCTGGGAACGCAGCCGCTCGCGGTGAAGTGGCTCGATGAATGGCGCACCCGGTTGCGCAAGGCCACAAGGCGCTTGGCTGATCCGCCAGCCGCGCAATTCGTGCATAGCCTTGACAACTCTCTGGCAAGTCAGGTTCGCGAGCGTTTTCCTCACGATGGAATCAAGACGCTCGTCGCCGGCTCGGGATTCTTCGAGCAGGCGCTCGCCGGCAATTCGTCGCAACCCCTGGTGCTTCGCGAGCTTGAAACCCTCGGCCGTCCGGGCACCCGCTATCTCGTTTTCAATACGTCGCAGGCCGGTCAGCTCGCGAACTGGATCGATGAGCGCAAGGTAAAGGACGGCCGCATCGGCAGGTGGGATCTGTGCCGGCCTCGCGATCCCTTGGCAAAACACGAGACGACGGGTCGCGGCTTCCTGCATGCGAAGTACGTCGCGGGTCTCGGCCCCGTACGATCGGATAGCGCCAAGGTGGGTTTTCTCTACATCGGCTCCGGCAACCTCTCGCACATGGGCTACATGACGGCGGCGCGCCTGGGCGGCCGCCGCGCCGCCGCCTCCGGAGGCGGTGCGTGCGGCAACGTCGAGGCGGGTGTTGTGCTCATGGACGGCGACAAGATCGACGACGTTTGGAAGCGGCTTGCCCGCGGCGAGCTCGCGACCGACGCGGATGTCGTGACGCTAGCCGGTGATGGTGAGGCCCTGTTCACGCCGACGGACCCGCCGCCGCTGCTTCTGGCGCGGCACGTGCACGAGGACGCGACCGGTTCCGGCAGGCTGCTGCTGGAGCGCAGCGGCGTTCCTGCACGGACGCTGTGGATCCGTTGCCAAGATGGCGATTGGATGGCCATCGCGGCGCATGCTTCCAGCGTGTCATGGTCTTCGGATGTCGCGCCGGTCGTGCTTCGAGTGAGGGACACAACCCCCGAAGCCGGCGCGCAACATGAATGGGAAGTGCCGGTGTTCTCGGCGGATGGCCTGTTCTGCAGGCGTCCCGTCCCGCAGGTGCCCTTCAGCAGCGTGCTGAAAGCTCTTCTGGCCTTCCCCGCGCCGCCACCCCACTTCGTCGAAGAGGACGAGGAGGAAACGATCAGTGGCGGTGGCGCGAAGGCGCTCGCCAAGCACAATCCATCGCCTTATCCGCTGCGCTCTCTCGCCGCCATGATCGAGGCGATCGCGACCCGCAACGAAACGGTTACGCGCGAAGAGTTCCCCTATTGGCTCAGCCAGCTGCGCGTGCTGCTGCTCGAACAGTCCACCGACGCAGACCGGCAAAGCGTGCAAGAGCTCGGAGTCGACCTGTTCGACGCTCTGCTCGAGCCCGGCTTCTCGCCTGCGTGGCTCGCCAGGGAACTCGCGCTGCAGGCGCAGTATGTCGCCGTCGTGGATCAGTTGCGCACCGGCTGGTGCAGACCTTCGGGAACGTGACCGTGGATTGGGATCAGGTATTCGCCCGCCTTGAAGAACTGGAGAACCTGCCGGACCTGTGGCGCGCGGGACAGGACGCTTCACTGCAGTGGCTGCGCGGCAGTCTCGCCGCCCAACCGGGCGTACTGATCGCAGACGAAGTCGGACTCGGCAAGACGCGACTGGCGATCGCGTTGGCGGCTTGCGTCGCCCGCTGCGGTGGCCAGGTCGCGATCGTGATCCCGCCGGGGCTCGCCTTCCAGTGGCGGGACGAGGAACTTGCGGGGTTCGTACGGCAGGCCGGCGACCTCGGCGTGCCATGGCTGAAGACCTGGCGCCCCGGCAACCGCCTGCTGCGAACGTTTCGAGACCTGTTCACGACCGGCGAGGGGTTCCCGGTGTCGAGGCACACGCCCATCACGTTCATCTCGCACACCTTCGGCCTGCCAAGGACTGAGACGGTGAGACGGCCGGAGCTCTGGGCGCTGCCCTTCATGCTAAAGAAGGAGCTCGTCGACGGCCGCAAGGTGAGAGGAGCCGGCAAGCTGATCATCAGCGAATTCCAGCGCGACGCCGTGGAGTGGCTCGTGAAGCATGGAAGTGCTTCGTCGCTGAAGAGCGTGCGCACCGGGCAGCTTGGAAAGCCATCACCCGGCGCGTTCTCGGACGGTGCCAATCGCGAGCTGTTCGAAGACCTCGTCGGCCAGCTCGTGGGACAGTTCGACCTAATCATCATCGACGAAGCGCACAAGAGCCGCGCCGGAGACGACGCGACGAAGAAAGAGAAAGCTGCGGAGACGACCCGCATGAGCAGGTTGTCGCGACTGCTGAATCACATCCTGCTTCGCCACGGGGCCAAGCGTACGCGCGCGGCGAAGCGCCTCGCCCTCACCGCGACCCCGATGGAGATGGACGCCGACCAGTGGGTCGCGATCTTCAAGCGCATCGGGCTCGATGACGGGCGCGTGCGCGGCCTCCGAGACGTGGTGACGGCGTTTCAAAAGGCGACTAAGGGGTTGCGCGTCGGTTCGGACACTGAGCTGTCGGCTCTGCGCCTTGCTGCCTCCGCCTTTGGTGAGAACCTGAAGCCGCTGGTCACGCGACGCTTGTGGCGCGACGACCCCACGGTTCGGCGCTTCGCGGAGGCTACGGCAGCCGCTCAGGCGGCGCACCCGCATCGGCGGCTGATACCCCACGTGAAGCCGCTCGCCGACATGTCCGGCCGGGATCGGGCGTACCTCGCCCTGACGGAAGTGCTTTCCGCCGCAGCGCGCGGAGGCGATGCAGCATTCGAGGTCAAGACGACGGGCTCGCGCTTTTCGCAGGCGCTGCCGATCTTGCCGGAGAGTCCGGAGGCCGCGGCGTCGAATGCCGGCTCCGTGGGGGCAAAGGGAATGCGAGTCGCATATTGGCTGGAACGCATCCGCAATCTCGATCGGGACTATGCCGATCTCGCCGCCGAGAAGCGATGGTCGTTGCAGTGGCACCCGCGCGTGCAGCACGCCATCCGGCTCGTCGAGGAACTGGCGGAGAACGGCAAGGTGCTTGTCTTCGGAGAATTCATCGAGTCGCTGAGGGCACTTGAGCGCGCCCTGAACATTCGCCACTATCTGCGTCACATGAGGAAAGGACAGGCGCTTCCGCTTCCGCGAGGTGTCGGCCCCGACGACGCGGACCTTCGGCGCTGGTTGGCAGATCCGGAATTCGGCTTCGACGCGGAAAAACGCCTTGGATTCGCAGGGCATGCCGCGGATCTGGCCGCGGCCTACAAGCGCGACCGCAGCCACCTGCACGACCTGTGCAGGGAAGCCGTTCTCGCGCATTGCCGGCACGATCCATTGGCGCCGGGCATCGAAGAGACGCTAACGACGTGGCTCGTGCAGCAGTTGTGTGTCCACAATCAGCTCTGGGCTGTCGGCGATGCGGGCGGCAAGGCGACCGTGCTGCGGCAGGCCACCAGCCTGCTATGCAGCGTGCGCGATCCCGACCCGCCCGACGAGGCGCTGGAGGACCCCGGCATCGCGGTCGCGATGCGGTGGGCGAAGATTGTCGAACAGCTCGAAACGGAACTGCAGAGGGACGCCAACGGAGTCGTCGTCTTTCGCATGAGCCCGTTCGCGCAACTCCTGATCGGCGACACCAAGCCCGCCACGAGGCGTGCGCGCCAGGGCACATTCAACAATCCCGATCTCAACCCGCGCGTGCTGATTGGCCAGTCGGATGTGATGAGCGAAGGATTGAACCTGCACCGCGCCTGCCGAAATGTCGTGCTGTTCCACCTGGACTGGAACCCGGGCCGCATCGAGCAGCAGATCGGCCGCGTCGACCGGCAGGAAAGCGACTGGATGGTCGCGTGCGATGCCGCCCTCACCGCCGGGGAGAGGCCGACCACCCTCGACGTTCACACTGTCGCCGTCGAAGGCACTTACGACGACCTGCGTACGAAGGTGGTCGCGGAGCGCGCGAAGGTATTGCGCGCGCAACTGTTCGGCGAGATCGTTCCCGCCGACAAGCTGGCGTCGCTGGGTGCGGAAGCGCAGCGCGCGATCGGGCAGGTCGATATCGACTTTCGCCCGCCGGCGCGGCGCGCGGTTGCCGCCAGTACCGTGGATACCGGCAAGTCGCCCAAACTGGCGGCCTGAGGCAGAGGGATGGCATCGATGCTCAGCGCACCGTCTAGAAATGCGGGGGCGCCGAATTGGTGACCTCGAAGGCCATCTCTCTTTCGCTTGTGAAAGCTCTTCTACGACGCGTTCGGGTCAAGCTGTTCCGCGCTCCTCCCGCGGTCGGGCGGTTTTGGCCTTGCGTTTGGTTGGAGCGATCGCGACCATCCCCTTGAGACGCTGCACCCATTGTGCGAGTGCGGCGCGTTTCTCGGGCATGTAGTCGTGGCGGTCATAGTGGCGTGCTTGGATGCCGCCCAGGCCGTGCGACTGAATCTGTGCTCGTAGGTCGCTCGAAATTCCGAGCGCGGCCATGTGCGTCTCAGCCGTCCGTCGCAAATCTCGCATCGAAAACGGTCCTCGCTCAAGCTCTTCCGCAGACTTCATAGCCTTTTCGATCTCTTTCACAAGAACGGCCACCGTCTCCTTGCGCAATGGGACGCGACCGGACGTGCTGAATAAGGGC
>JBBQNG010000194.1:0-8203 GCA_038329645.1 Burkholderiales bacterium | reverse complement strand
CCTGCGAGCACCATCGCGCGGTCGCGCTCGAGGGTGGCGAGGTCGGCCGACATCTGGTTGAAGGCCGCCGCCAGCATGCGGATCTCGCCGGGGCCTTTTTCCGGGGCGCGATCGGCACGTTCGCCGCGGCCCACCTGCTGCGCCGCGCGCGTGAGCGCCGCCAGCGGGCGGCTGATGCGCGAGGCGATCGCCCAGGCGCCCACCAGAGAAAGCAGCAGCGCGAACAGGCCCCAGCCGATCCATTGGGTGGCGAAATCGGGCTCCAGGCGCTCGCGCTCGAGCATGACCCAGAACTCGTCATCGTCGATGTTGAAGCTGACCCAGTAGCCGTCGATACCGTTGCGCGCAAACGCAAGGTGCGTGCGCGGCCCAAGGCTTTCCTTGATGCGCGCCCCGATCAGCTGCAGCAGCGGCTCGGCGGGCACGGCCTCGAGCTTTTCGTCGGCGGTCCCGGCATAGACGCGGATGCCCTCGGCCTCGTTGAGGTCGAGCAGGAGGTCGCGGCGCAGGCGTGGGTCCGCATTGACGATCGCGGCGCGCGTGAGGTTGACGATGGTGACCGTCTGCTGGGCGATCTCGCGCGCGATCGGCTCGCGCTGGTAGGTGCGATAGATCTGGAACCACCCGCCCAGCGACAGCAGGAGGAGCAGGGCGATCAGCAGGAACGAGCGCGCGAGGAGGGAATCCGGGCGCCAGAACGGCGATTTGCCTCCCCTGTCTGCCTGGTCCGCGGACGCCCCCGCGGTCACTTCAAATTGCCATCCGGAACGAATACATAGCCGAATCCCCACACGGTCTGGATGAAGCGCGGATGGGCGGGATCGTCTTCGAGCAGCTTCCTCAGGCGCGAGATCTGTACATCGATCGAGCGGTCGAAAACCTCGTACTCGCGGCCGCGCGCGAGTTCCATGAGCTTGTCGCGCGAAAGCGGCGTCTTGGGATTCTGCACGAGCACCTTGAGCACCGAGAACTCGCCGGTGGTCAGGGGGGTGTCCTTGCCGCCCTTGGTGAGGGCGCGGGTGCCGAGGTTGAGCTCGAACTCGCCGAATTTATGCGTTTCGGTGCTCGACGCGGGCGCGCCCGGCGGACCTGAGGCAGCCTTGCGGCGCAGGACGGCGTTGATACGCGCCACCAGCTCGCGCGGGTTGAACGGCTTTGCAAGGTAGTCGTCAGCACCCATCTCGAGCCCCACGATGCGATCGACGTCGTCGCCCTTGGCCGTCAGCATGATGATGGCCGGCGGCGAATTCTGCGCGCGCAGGCGCCGGCAGATCGACAGGCCGTCCTCGCCCGGCATCATCAGGTCGAGCACAAGCAGGTCGTAGCGCTCGCGCGAGAGCTGCTTGTCCATGGCAGCGGCATCGGCTGCGGCCCGCACCTCGAACCCCTGCTCGCCAAGGTAACGCGTCAGCATGTCCCGCAGGCGCTGGTCGTCGTCGACCACCAGAATTCTTGTCTTTAGCTCGGCCATAGGGGCAAATGGTATAGGTTTGGCGAAGTTCTTGTCTGTGGCCTGCGTCTCTTTGGCGTAACAGGGTGTACGCCCGGGCGCCGCTGATCACCAATTGTTACAAATCCCGCTGGGGCGGGATGGTGTCGCCAGTGGCGCGTCGCGTAGTATTTGCGCCAAGAGGAAACCCAATGAATCCCGTCGTCCGATCGGTCCTGGCCTTGCTCATCGCAGTAGTTGCGGGGACCGCGTTCGCCCAGCCGCCCGCCGGTCGGGACGAGCGCCGCCAGGAGTGGGGCGGCGGCGGGCGCATGTCGGGCGAGGAGCGCCAGCGCCTGCGCGAGGATATCCAGCGCCAGCAAGCGGATCCGCGCCGCAGCCGCGATTTCGGCGGCGAGGACCGTGGGCGGCGCAATGCCGAGTGGCAGCGCCTGTCGCCTGAACAGCGCGAAGGCATCCGGCGCGACATGCGCGACTACAACCGCGATTTCGATCGGCGCCGCTAGGACCCAATGCGGATCCCGTCGCAACTGGGATGGTTGGTCGTGGCCGGGGTGGCATTTTTTTCGGGCACTTCAGTAGCGCAACAGGCGCCGATCGGCGCCGATGCCGCGCGCCACCTGCTAAACCGCACGGGTTTCGACGCCCAGCCCGATCAGATCGAGGCGATGGCGCGCCTCTCGCGCCGCGAGGCCGTGGACCGCGTGCTGGCGGGCGCGGCCACCCAGGCGCGCACGCCGCCGCCGGCATGGGTGGTCGAATTTATTTCCCCGCGCCGCGTCCGCGATCTGTCGCCCGAGGAAAGAAAGCAGTTCCAGCGACAGCAGGTCGAGCGGGCCATCGACCTCAAGAACTGGTGGGTGACCGAGATGCTCACCACGCGCTCGCCGCTCACCGAGCGCATGACGCTCTTCTGGCATAACCATTTCACCTCGGGCCTGCAGAAAGTCAAGTCGGGTGCGCTCATGTACCGCCAGAACGTGCTCCTGCGGCGCCATGCGCTCGGCAATTTCGCGCAAATGCTGCACGAGGTTTCGAGGGACCCGGCGATGCTGGTGTACCTCGACTCCGCCACCAGCCGGCGCGGCCAGCCCAACGAGAATTTCGCGCGCGAGGTGATGGAGCTGTTTACGCTGGGCGAGGGCAGCTATGCCGAAGCCGACATCCGCGAAGCGGCGCGCGCTTTCACCGGATGGAGCATCGACCCGGCCAGCGGCGAATTCCTCTGGCGCCCTTTCGCGCACGATGGCGGGGTCAAAACCGTATTGGGGCGCAGCGGCGAATTCAAGGGCGACGAAGTGCTCGATATCCTGCTCGCGCAGCCGCAGACCGCCCTGTACGTGGTGGGAAAAATGTGGAAGGAGTTCGTCTCCGCGGAACCCGATGCGGGCGAAGTCAGGCGCATCGCCGCTGCATTCCGGGATTCCGGCTATGACATCCGTACGGCGCTGCGGGCTCTGCTTACGTCCGACGCGTTCTTCGCGCAGCAGAACCGCGGGGCGCTGATCAAGTCGCCGGTGGATCTCGTCGTCGGCACGATGCGCCAGTTCGATGTCGGCTATTCCGACCCGCTCCCCCTCACGCTGCTCCTGCGTACGCTCGGGCAGGACCTGTTTTCCCCGCCAAATGTAAAAGGCTGGCCGGGAGGCGAGGCGTGGATCAACAGCACCACGCTGCTCGCGCGCAAGCAGTTCCTCGAGAGGCTGTTCCGCGTGGACGAGAGCCGCATGCAGGCGCAGATGGCGGACGGCCAGATGAAAGGCCTCAACCAGGTCGGGGGACGCGAGCGCCTCACGCGCGCGGCTCTGGACATCCGCTTCTCAGGCGGCGAATGGCTGCGCCGATTCGGCGACGCGCAAACCGCGACCGGGCTGCAACACGTGCTGCTGGCGCTTCCGCCTGCCGCGGTCGAGGCAGCCGGCGTTCGCGGCGTGGATCTCATCCGGCGGATCACCGCAGATGCGGCGTACCAGCTCAAGTAAGCCCATGGATCGCCGCAAATTCCTCTCGATCGGGGCTGCGAGCGTGGCGTCTGCGTGGCTGCCGCGATTCGCAGCTGCCCAAGGACCGGACGGCTACCGGCGCCTGCTTGTCCTCGTCGAGCTCAAAGGCGGCAATGACGCGCTGAACACGGTCGTGCCGTATACGAGCCAGGCCTATTATTCGCTGCGCCCTCGAATCGCGATAAAAAGCGACGACGTGCTCCAGCTCGATGAACGCGCCGGGCTGCACCCCGCGTTGAAGCCGCTCATGCCGTTATGGCAGACGAAGGACCTGGCGGTGGTGCAGGGCGTCGGGTACGCGCAGCCGAACCTGTCCCACTTCCGCTCCATAGAGATCTGGGATACGGCTTCGAAATCCGACGAATACCTCAGCGAGGGGTGGTTGGCGCGGGCATTCGCCGCTAAACCCGCGCCGCAGAGCTTTGCCGCCGACGGGGTAGTCGTGGGATCGAGCGAAATGGGACCGCTCGCGGGGGCCGGCACGCGCACCATCGCACTGAACGAGACCGAGCAGTTTCTGCGCCAGGCCAGGCTTGTAGGGGGCACGGGCCGGGGCGGAAACGCGGCGCTGAACCACATCCTCAAAGTGCAGGGCAATATCCTGCAGGCCGCTCAGCATCTCAACCCGAATATCGCATTCCATACCGAATTTCCGAAGACCGCGTTCGGAAATGCCGTACGTACGGCCGCCCAGCTCGCCGCCAACCCGGCCGGCGTGGGCGTGATCCGCCTGACGCTCAACGGGTTCGACACCCACCAGGGCCAGCCCCTGGTCCACCAGCGATTGTTAGGCGAGCTGGCCGAAGGCATCGCCGCGCTCAAGGCCGCGCTGGTCGAGATCGACCGCTGGAACTCGACGCTGGTGATGACCTACGCCGAGTTCGGGCGCCGCCCGCAAGAGAACAGTTCGAACGGCACCGACCATGGCACCGCGGCGGCGCATTTCGTCGCCGGCGGCCTGGTGAAAGGCGGCCTATACGGGGAGGCGCCGCGGCTCGACCGACTGGAAGGGGGGAACCTGCGGCACTCAGTCGATTTCCGCAGCCTCTACGCGATGGCGCTCGAGCGCTGGTGGGGCGTACCATCCGAGGGGCCGTTGCGGGGGAGGTATCCCGTGATGGAGGCATTGAGGGTCTAGAAAAAAACAGCTGGCAAGAACAACAAACAGCGCGGGGAGTCATGCACACGAAAACCGTGTTGCGCAACGCGAGGCTCGTGTCGGGCCTCATCCTGATGGTGTTCGTGACGGGTCACCTCGCCAACCTGGCGCTCGGCCTGCATTCGCTCGCGACGATGGAAGCCTGGCGCGCGACCCTTGTCGGACATTGGCAGTCGCCGGGCGGCAGGCTCTTGCTCGGCGCCGCGGCCTTGCTGCATGCGCTTCTCGGCCTGTATGCAATGGCGGCGCGCCGATCGCTCTGGATGAGCCGCACCGACTGGGTGCAGCTGGTCCTTGGTGTCCTGACACCTCCGCTCCTGATCAGTCATGTGCTGATGACGGCCGTGGCGAGCGAAATCGCCAGCGACTACGAACCCAGCTATGGCTTCGTGCTGGCCATCTACTGGAGCATTGCACCGGCCTATGCTTTCCTGCAGCTTTTCGCGGTGATGTTCGTTTGGGTGCATGCCGCGCTGGGGCTGTATTCCTGGCTGGTGCTGAAGCCTCTGTGGCGGCGCGTCGGCGGCTTCGTCCTGCCGCTCCTGTTCGCCGTGCCGATCGCCGCCCTGCTGGGTTTCGCCGAGTCCGGCAAGGAAGTGATAGGTAAGCTTGCCGCCGATGCCGAATGGCGCGCCCAGATCCTCGAGAGCGCGGCGCGCATCGAGCAGGTCCGGGCGCAGCTCGATGCGATCCAGGGGAGGGTCCTGCTGGCCTATGGCTGCCTTGCGCTGCTTGCGATAGGCATTTTCACCGCTCGCATCCTGCGCGACCGGTTGACGCGTGTCCGGGTCGCGTACGACGGCGGACTGGTTGCGCAGGGGCGGCGCGGCCTGTCCATCCTCGAGCTAAGTCGCATGAACGAGATTCCGCATGCCGATGTCTGCTCGGGCCGCGGCCGGTGCGGCACCTGTCGCGTCCATGTGGATAGCGGCGCGGCCCAGTTGTCGCCGCTGAACGAGATCGAAATTCCCACCCTCGCGCGCGTGCACGCCGGGGCGGGCGATCGCCTTGCCTGCCAGGCGCGCGTGCTGGGCGATGGGGTCTCGGTGACGCGCCTGCTGCCGGCTTTTGCGGACGCCTCGGCCGCGCGGAAACCTGAGGGCTGGGCGGAGCCGGCACCCGCCACGGGGCCGGCGGCATGAACGACGGCCTGTCGGGCATGGCTATGGGCCTCCTTGAAGGGGCAAAGGCGAGCATCGCCACATTAGCTTCGGATCTTGCGCAGGCGCCCGAGGAGTTGCACGGCGTATTCGCGAGCCTGCATCCGGCGCTGATGAGTGGCTCCGGCGTGCGGGCGGTGACCTATCTGCTGATCCTCATGGTGATCGGCTGCGGGGTGGAGTGGCTGTACTGGAGCTATGCATGGGCGCCGCTTCGCGCGATCGAGTCGGTCGCCGTGACCTCGCCGCGGCAGGCGTTCAGGCTCGGAATGCGCCGCCTGGTGTTGCTCGGGTCGGGCCTGGTGCTGTTCACGCTTGCAGTCGTCGCGGCTTCGGCGGCATTCGCGTGGCCTGCAGGTGTCCAGGAGGCAGTCGTGAGCGCCACCTTGTTCGTGATCGCGCTGCGCCTGGCGTGGATAGCGGTAAGCGTGATCCTGGCGCCCGGGCGGTCCCGCCTCAGGCTCGTGCCGGTCGCGCAGCGCAAAGTCCGCTGGCTGGCCGCCGCGATCGTCGCGTTCGCCGCCCTTGGGGCGATCGGCAGCCTGGTGCCGGCCCTGCTCGAACAGGTCGCGAACGCGCCGCATGCCGCGGGCATGGTGCGCTTCGTGTTTGCGGTCCTGACGACGATTCTGCTCGTCGCAGCGGCGTTTGCGTTCGTCGCGGATGCAAGGCCTTTCGGCGGCGCCGGCCGGCGGCTGCGCCTGCCGAAGTTCCCGCG
Source organism: Burkholderiales bacterium (assembly GCA_038329645.1). Taxonomy (GTDB): domain Bacteria; phylum Pseudomonadota; class Gammaproteobacteria; order Burkholderiales; family SG8-39; genus SZAS-79. Next base: position 1,713 of record JBBQNG010000194.1, on the reverse strand, counting down.
CTCGATCCTGGTCGCGCTGATGGTTGTCGCAGTATTCGTCCTCTGGCTGCTTGGCGCCGTGATTGCAGCAAGGATCACGGCGATCGTCGCGGTGGTCATGGTGATGCAGATGAAGCTGCGCGAGCTGGTGTTCTATTTCTGGGCGGACAAGATTCGCGCCGACGAGGCAGGCCAGTCGGCAGCGCCGGAGGCGCAGGGGGTGGATCCGGTCCTGCTGCCGAGCATCGTGCTTTCGGCGGCGCGGTTCGTGGTGGTCCTCGCGGGCCTTGGCGCCTGCGCGGCGGTGATGCACGCGCCAATGAGCGAGCTGGCGGCCAGCCAGAATTTCGCGGTGCGCTTCGGCTTGCAGCTTCTCGGCGTGGCTGCGCTTGCGCTGTTCGCCCACGTGGTGTGGATCCTCATCCGCAGCACCATCGACCACCGCCTCAGGCGGATCGGGCCGCACGAGGCGCATGGGTCTTCCAATCCGAATGCGCGGCTGCTGACGCTGCTTCCCTTGCTGCGCACGACGGCGGCGGTCCTGCTCGGCATCATGCTGGTGCTTTCTTCGCTGTGGGCGCTGGGCATCGAGATCACGCCGCTGCTCGCCGGGGCGGGCGTCATAGGGCTTGCGGTCGGCTTCGGCGCCCAGGCCCTGGTGCGGGATGTAATCGCGGGAATTTTCTTCCTCGCCGAGGACGTCTTCCGGGTCGGCGAGTACGTCGAGAGCGGCGCGACGACCAAGGGCACGGTGGAGCGGATTACGCTGCGCACCGTGGCACTTCGCCACCATAACGGGCCGCTGCACTTCGTGCCGTACGGGTCGCTCGGCACGGTGCGCAACAATTCGCGCGACTGGGTGATCGAGAAATTCAACCTGCCGCTGCCGATCGACGTCGACAGCGAGAAAATCCGCAAGCTGATCAAGAAAATCGGGCAGGACATGATGAAGGACCCGGAGGTCGGCCCCCTGCTGCGCGAGCCCCTCAAGAGCAAGCTGGCGCGCATCGACCCGGGCGTGAAGGTTTTCCGCTGCAAGTTCCAGACCGCGCCGGGTAACCAGTTCGACGTGCGCGCGCAGGCCTTCAAGCGCATCGAGGCCGAGCTCAGGGCGCTCGGGATCCGGTTCGCCGACGGCACCCAGACCGTCATCGTCGAGCGCCAAGGCGTCCCCGGGGGGGCCTAGGCGCCAGTGAGGGCAAAGCGCACATTTGCGGGGCCCTTTTATGGCCCCGCTTGTCTGAGGGTCAATACGCGGGACGAAGTGTTACAAAATACCTGCCTGGGTCTCGCGAATTGCGGAACAATCCCGTTGGGGGTAGGTCGTACACCTACAGATGTAATCCACACCGGCGGCGCGGGAGACGTCCGGCCGGCCTGAATGATGCAAGTGATTGAGGAGTCTGGAACAATGAGTATTCGCGAGCCTTCGGCAACCCGCCGCCCGCGTTCCAATGTGAATCTTCCGGCCCGCCTGGCCCTGACGGTTCTGTTCGCGCTGTCGGTCGGCTCTACGCAGGCCCTTTCGTACTCAGCATCCCAGGCCGACGTGCGCAAAAGCGAAACCCCTTTTGAAGCGGTAAGGACGACGATTTCAAGGGGCGCGAGGAAACTCATGGCGATTCCCGACATCAACCATCTCGCCTCGCACAGCGTGCTGATCCAGGACGCTTCGAGCGGCGAGACGCTGTTTTCGCGCAATGCGGCGATGGTCACCCCGATCGCCTCGATCAC
>JBBQNG010000193.1:0-8212 GCA_038329645.1 Burkholderiales bacterium | reverse complement strand
CGGCTTCCACGGCGACACGGCACGCGCGTGGCTGCTCGCGATCGTGCGCAACACCGCCATGAGCTGGCTGGATGGCGGCCGCGCGTCGGTCTCCACGCGCGAATTCGACGAGGTGAAGCATGGCGAGGCGCATTCGGACGGCCCGGAGGCGCAGCTCGCGCGCAAAGACGAGCGCGGGCAGGTGAACGTGGCGCTGAAGAAGCTGCCGGTCGAATTCCGCGAGGTGCTGGTGCTGAGGGAAATGGAAGACCTGTCCTACCGGGAAATCGCACAGATCGCTGCGATCCCGATCGGCACGGTCATGTCGCGTTTGTCGCGTGCAAGAAAGGAACTCGCGGCGCTGCTCGCTAAGGAGGACTGCAATGGATGACGAAGGACCGGAAGCCCCCCGGCTGCGTGAGCGCATCCGCCATGAGGCGACGTATCACGCCGCACCGCCCCACCTGGCAGCGCGGGTCCTGGCGTCGCTGCCCGGGGAGTCGGCTGTGCGCGGGCGCTCGCGCTGGAATCCCTGGGCCCTCGTCTCCGGGCTCTCGGCCGCGTTTGCGCTGGTCCTCGCCGCCGGGGTCTACTTTCTGGTGCCCGGACCGGATGAAAAGCTCGTCGATGAAGTCCTTGCCGCACACGTTCGCTCGCTAATGGTCGACCACGCGTTCGATGTTGCGTCCTCGGACAGCCATACGGTGAAGCCGTGGTTCGCGGGCAAGCTCGCCTTTGCGCCGCCGGTAATCGACCTGACTTCCCAGGGATTCGCCCTCGTAGGCGGGCGCCTCGACTACATCGATCGCCGGCCGGTCGCGGCGCTCGTCTACCGGCACCGGCAGCACCTCATCAACCTGTTCATCCTGCCGGCATCGAACGACATGCGCGCGCGCACGCTCGAGCGGCAGGGCTTTCATCTGACCGGCTGGGAGCGCGCGGGAATGAGGTGGTGGGCGGTCTCCGACCTGAACGCCCAGGAACTCGCCCAGTTCAGGGCGGCGCTCGAACGATCGGCCGAGTAGGCGCGCCGCCTAGAAGTCGGCGTCGTCCTCGCTGGGCGCGTTGCCCCTGCGCTGGTGCCGGCGATGCTGCCAGACCGCGAACGCGAGCGAAGCGATCGAGAGCGCGATCAGCGCGCCCGAGATCGGCCGTGTCAGGAACAGCCACGGGTTCGAGTCGGTCATGATGGCGCGGATCAGGTTGATCTCGATCTGGTCGCCAAGAATCACCCCGAGGATGAAGGGCGCCAGCGGAAAGCCGAACTTCACCATGCCGTAGCCGAGCAGCCCGAACGCCAATAGGATGTAGACGTTCGACATCGTGTTGTTGAGCGCATAGGCGCCGATCACGCACAGGACCAGCACGACCGGGAACAGAGCCGATTTGGGCACGCTGACGATGCGCAGCATCACCCTGGCCGAAAGCCCGAGGATCAGCACCATCAACGGATGCGCGATCAGGTAGGCCGCGAAGATGCCGTAGGCCAGTTGCGGATTCTGCTGGATGAACAGCGGCCCGGACTGGATGCCGTGGATCGTGAGTGCGCCGAGCATCACCGCGGTCACCGCATCGCCCGGGATGCCGAATGCCATGATCGTCACCAGCGAGCCGCCGACGTTGGCGTTGTTGGAGGATTCCGAAGCGATGATCCCCTCCGGCACGCCCTTGCCGAAGTCCTGCGGGTGCCGGGACATCTTCTTCGCCTGGTCGTAGGCGAACATGCTGGCCGCGCTGCCGCCGATTGCCGGCAGCACGCCGATCAGCACGCCCACGAAGGACGACCACAAGAGCAGCACCGGCCGCGACAGGATCTCGCCGATGACCTTGAAGTGCGACGCGGCGATCTTCACGGTGGCGTCCACCGCCTCGATTGCCTTGCGGCTGCCGCCCATGCGCTCGACCTCCGACATGGTCTGCGCAAACGCGAACACGCCGATCAGCACGGGGAGGAAGTCGATGCCGCCCTCGAGCGCAGGGATGCCGAGCGTGAGCCGCTTCTGCCCCATCACCGGGTCGTTTCCCAGGATCGTCACGATGAGCCCCAGCCCGCCGGCGACCAGCCCCTTGGCGAGCGAGGATTCGACCAGCCCGGCGACCATCGAGAGCGCGAGTATGAACAGCGAAAAGAATTCCCACGGCCCGAACTCCAGCGCGATCCTTGCCAGAGGCCCGGTGGCGAGGATCAGGAATGCGCCTCCGAGAAGGCCGCCAAAGAACGACGCCCAGACGCCCAGCCAGATCGCGCGGCCGGGTTCGCCCTTTTTTGCCATCGGGTGCCCGTCGAAGATCGTCGCAATCGCCGACGGCGTTCCCGGCAAGCCCAGCAGGACAGCCGTCACCAGCCCGCCGGCCGAACCGCCGACGTAGACGCCGGTCATGGTGGCCAGGCCCTGCAACGGGTCGAGGCCGAAGGTGAACGGCAGCACCACGATGATGGTCATCGTGATCGTCACGCCCGGCAGTGCGCCACCGATCACGCCGGCCAGCGTGCCTAAGAACAGCGGGACCAGGTACTTGAACTGGGCGACGTTCGCGAGGCCGGCGAGGAGGAGGTCGAACATCGGTCAGAACCCCGTCCAGCGGCCGCGCGGCAGGAGCACCGAGAGCTCGCGCTCGAACACCAGCCAGGTGAGGAAAGCCGTCGCCAGCCCGAGGACCACCGAGCCCACCCAGCCCTTGAGCCCGCGCGGCCGCGCGAGCAGCGCGTTCGACGCGACCACGTAGGCGAACGTCGCGATCCGAAAACCGATCGCCGGCATCGCGGCGCAGTAAAGCGCGAAGACCCCGAAACTGAGAGCGACGAGGGTGTAGTTGGCCTTTTCGCCCTTCGATTCGGGCGGCGCGACCCGCTTGCCGCGGGCAACGAACTCGGTGACCACCAGCCCGAGCGAGAGCACCGCTGTGACTGCAAGGACGATGCGCGGGTAGAACCCCGGCCCGACCGGTACCAGCGGACTGTCCTTGAGGTCCAGCGTCAGCGCGAACAGGACGAGACTCGCGGCAAGCACCACGAGCCCCGCGATTGCGTCGCGGCTCACCGCTTGAGCAGGCCGAGGTCCTTCGCCAGCGTCTTGTTCAGGTCGTCGTTGCTTTTGAGCCAGTCGGCGTACTGCTTGCGGCCCAAGTAGTGCACGTCGGTGGCCTGCTTCTTCATCGAGTCGGCGAACGCGGGATCTTTGGCCGCCGCCGCGCACGAGGATTCGACCTTGGCCAGCACCTCCGCAGGCGTTCCTTTCGGCACCAGTACTCCGCGGTTCACGTCATACACGACGTTGACCCCGAGCTCCTTCAGCGTGGGCACAGTCGGCATCTCCGGACTGCGCTTCTCGGTAGCGATCGCGATGAACCTGAGCTGGCCGGCCTCCACTTTGCCTTTCTGCGTCATGTTCGAGTCGGTCAGGTCGATGTGGCCGCCGAGGATCGCGTTCATGCGCGGCGCGGCCTTCGTAGGACACGTACTTGAATTTGATGCCCGCCGCCTTCTCGATCAGCGCCGGGAAGAAGTGGCTGGTCGAGCCGAGCGTCGCGCCGACCGTAATCTGCCCGGGGCGCGCCTTGGCGTCGGCGAGCAGCCCCTTCCAGTCGGTCCACGGCGTCTTCGGACTCGCGGTCAGCACCGAGGGGGTGGTGGCGATCAGGCAGACCGGCTCGAAGTCATGGTAGTTCACGTCCGCGACGCCGGTGTAGTACGTCGAGTGGATGTAGTCGTGGACCGCGTACAGCGTGTAGCCATCGGGCGGCGAGTCTTTCGCCTCCTTCGCGCCTTTCGTGCCCGAGGCCCCGCCTACGTTGGCGATGACCACGGTCTGGCCGAGTTGCTTCTGCAGCAGCGGCGCGAACGGGCGGAAGATGTTGTCGGTGTCCCCACCGGCGGGCCAGGGCACGATCATTTTTATGGGACGGTCCGGGTATGCGGCGCACGCAGGCGCCAGCGCAAGGTGCATCGTGCTGCGGTTGTCCCACATGATGATGTCGTCCTTCTGCCACTTCTGGCGGTAAGTGAAGAGCGGATCGACCATGTGCGCGGCGAGAAACGACAGCAGCCCCGCGGACTCGCGCTCGGTCATGCCGACGATCTGCTTGGTGACCTGTTCGCCGAGATAGAGCGTCTTGCGCCCGGTCTCCGAGTGGGGGCGCACCAGCCGCTGCGCGACGGGCGGGTTGGTCTTGCGCAGCTCGGCGACGAGCGCCGAGTCGCGCTTCTTCATGTTCTCGACCCGCATATAGTCGTGCACCGCCCACAGCGGCTCGATCATTGCCTTCATGGCCTCCGACAGCCCGTCGTAAGCGGCCGCCGTGCTCGTGAAGATCGTGTCGCCGCCGACTTCCGGCAGGATCTGCGCATGGAAAATGGAGCCCAGCGGCGGCCGCAGCGTGTAGGAGAGGTCCGAATGCCAGTGCCGGCCGACATTCTCGGTGATCGAGGGCTTGCCGTCGACCGGGATGGTCGAAAGGACGAACAGCTCCGCGTGTTCCGGGTGGCGGAACGGCTTGAGCGTCTCGTGCAGGTCGAGCTCGCCGAAGCGACGGCTGTATTCGATCAGCTGCTGCGGCGTGATCTCCTGCCCGCGCAGAAGCACGATGCCGTATTCGTTCCACAGCGCGCGGATCGACGCGATCGTCGCGTCGTCGAGCCTGCGGCTGAGGTCGATGTCCATGATCTCGACGCCGAAAGCGTTCGACAGGCGGCGTGTCTTCAGTTTGGGCAGGTCGGCTGCGTTCACTACGGTTCCTTTAGAAAATATGGCTGCTACTCTACCCTTTACTATCATCCGCTGACGTCGGTTTCTCCAAGCTGAGCATAGCCCCATGACCAACCTGTTCAAGAGACCCAGGAAAAAGAGTCCGCCATTGGCGGCCCGCGAGTTCAGGGACGGGCCGCTCAGCTTCCGGCCGCCTGAAGACATCGCCTACGGTACGGGCAAATGCACGCTCGGCCCGATCCTTGTGGCCTCCAGCGACAGGGGCATTGTCACGATCATGATCCGGAGCAAGGCCGCCGACCTCCTCAAGGATATCCGCGCCCGATTTCCCAAAGCGAACCTCGTTCGGGACGAGAAGGAATGCAAGAGCTTGGTCGCAAAGGTCGTCGATTACGTCGCAGCGCCCGTCAAGCCCTTCCCCCTGCCCCTGGACATGAGAGGCACGGCTTTCCAGCAAAACGTCTGGAACGAAGTGCGCAAGATCCCGTTCGGCCAGACCTCCTCGTATTCGAAAATCGCCGAGGCGATCGGCTCGCCGAAGGCCATCCGGGCCGTGGCGAGTTCCTGCAGCAACAGCTGGTTCGCGTTCGCCGTGCCCTGCCACCGCGTGCTGCACAAGGGAGGCGCGAACCTTAGGCGCGAGGGTGGGCGGCAGTACCGCTGGGTGGACTACGAGGCGGAATTGCTCGCGAAACGAAGAAGGTAGCTGCACAGATAAACGTACCGGTACTGATCCACCCGCGTTAATCCACGATCGCCTGGATCACCATCGTCCTGAACTGGTTCCTCAGCGCAACCCGCTCCGGGTCGTTGACCTGGATCATGTAGATCGCGATGAGCTGCTCCTTCGGGTCGATCCAGAACAGCGTCCCCGCATTTCCCGCCCAGCCATATTCGCCGACCGATCCCGCCAATGTCGCAACGCCCGCCTCGCGCCGCACCTGGAAGCCCAGCCCGAAGCCCAGGCCCGGCGCTTCGATTGGAATCGACCCCAGATGGTCAGAAGTCATGAACTCGACCGTCTTCTTGCCCAGAAGCTGCACGTTGCCGAGCTTGCCGCCGTTCAGCAGCATGGTGGTGAAGCGAAGATAGTCAGAAGCGGTACCGACGAGACCGCCGCCACCGGATTGGTATTTCGCATCGATCCCCACATCGAAACGCGGCGTCATAGGCGGACCGCCCGGGCGCTGCCAGGGCTGCGCCACGCGAGAGAGCTTGTCCGCCGGCACATAGAACGCGGTGTCGGTCATCCCGAGCGGCCGGAAGATGCGCTCCTCGAACACATCGCCCAGCTTCTTTCCCGACACGACTTCCACGACCCGGCCCAGCACGTCGGTGGACACGCCGTATTCCCAGCGCGTGCCGGGCTGGTACTTGAGCGGGATCTTCGCAAGCTTCGCCACAAGATCCGCGTTGGTGAAGTCGCGGTTGCCGATCTGCGCGTCCATGTACGCCGCGTTCACCGGGCCGGTCCCGCGCGTGCCGTAAGTGAAACCCGAAGTGTGGCGCATGAGGTCCTGCAGCGTGATCTCGCGCTGCGCGGGAACGATCTCGTTTACCTTCCTGCCGCCCGCCTCGGTGCGCTCGACGTTCACTTTCATGTTCGCCAGTTCAGGCAACGTGCGCGAGACCGGGTCGTAGACCTGCAGCCTGCCCTCCTCCTGCAGCATCATCGCCGCGGTGGTGGTGATCGGCTTGGTCATCGAGTAGATGCGGAAGATCGAGTCGCGCGACATCTGCAGGCCCTTGTCGCGATCGCGGAATCCGAACGCCTCGAAGTAGGCTATCTTCCCCTTCCTCGCAATGAGGATCACCGCGCCCGGCAGCCGCCCGGCGTCGACGTGCTCCTGCGTGACCCGGGCCAGGCGCGCGAGCCGCTCGCTGGAAATCCCCACTTCCTCGGGCTTTCCCGCGCGGGGGAGGATTTCCGCGGCCTGCGCGGAACAAAGCATCCCTGCGGCCAGCAAGCCTGCAATCAATGACTTCACCGATCGTCTCCGGTTATCTGTCTAGTTGTGGGGACATTATAGGGGGCGGGTAGCGGGAATCCGCCGGTAGAATCGCTGTCTCATCCGCATACCTCTGCATACTCACCCGGAAGCCCCGCCCCAATGCGCGAACCCGTTGCCATAACGATCCATCTCAAGGATTACACCCCGCCCCCGTTCCTGATTTCCACGGCAGAGCTCGACGTAGAGATCCGCGACAACGACGCCTTCGTGCGCGCGCGGCTGGCGCTGACCCGCAATCCTGACGCGCCCGACCAGTCTGCGCCGCTGGTCCTGGACGGCGATGAGCTAGCGCTGCAGTCGATCGCGCTGGACGGCCGCAAGCTCGGCGCAGAAGAGTATTCGGTGGACAACGAGCGCCTCGTGGTTAACAAGGTGCCGGAGACCTTCAGGCTCGAGACCTCAGTGACCATCGTGCCGCAGAAGAACACCAAGCTCGAGGGCCTCTACGCAACGAAGGCCGGGTTCGTCACCCAGTGCGAGGCCCAGGGCTTCCGGCGCATCACCTGGTTCATCGACCGTCCCGACGTAATGGCGAAGTACACGGTCACCGTGCGCGCCAACAAGGACAAGTACCCCGTGCTGCTCGCCAACGGCAACCTCGTCGGTTCGGGCGAGCAGCGCGGCGGCCGCCACTGGGCGAGGTTCGAGGACCCGTTTCCCAAGCCTTCGTACCTCTTCGCGATGGTTGCGGCCAAGCTGGAGATGCTCGAGGACGCCTTCGTCACCAGGTCCGGGCGCCAGGCGCGGCTTGCGATCTACGCCGAGCCGGGCAAGCTGGACCAGTGCGGGTTCGCGATGGCGTGCCTCAAGAGCTCGATGAAGTGGGACGAGGACGTGTTCGGCCTGGAGCTCGACCTCGACCAGTACATGATCGTCGCGGTGGGCGACTTCAATTCCGGCGCGATGGAGAACAAGGGCCTCAACATCTTCAACACCAAGTACATCCTCGCGCGGCCCGACGTGGCCACCGACGTCGACTACCAGAACATCGACCGCGTGGTGGCGCACGAGTACTTCCACAACTGGACCGGCAACCGCGTGACCTGCCGCGACTGGTTCCAGCTCTCGCTCAAGGAAGGCCTCACCGTGTTCCGCGACCAGGAATACGGGTCGGACATGTATTCGCGGCCGGTGCAGCGTATCCAGGAGGTGCGGGGTCTTCGCTCGGCGCAATTCCCCGAGGACGCCGGCCCGATGTCGCACCCGGTGCGTCCGCAGTCTTACATGGAAATCCGCAATTTCTACACCATGACGGTGTACGAAAAAGGCGCGGAGGTCGTGCGCATGCAGCACACGCTTCTGGGCCCCGAGCTCTTCCGCAAGGGCATGGACCTCTACTTCGAACGCCATGACGGGCATGCGGTTACGACCGACGATTTCGTCGCCGCAATGCAGGACGCGTCCGGCATCGACCTCACACAATTCAAGCGCTGGTACGACCAGGCCGGCACGCCGGTGCTCGACGTGAAAGGCGAGTACAACGCAGCGGCGCGGCGTTACACGCTCAGCGTGAAG
>JBBQNG010000192.1:0-8217 GCA_038329645.1 Burkholderiales bacterium | reverse complement strand
GTGATCATCGACGAGTCGGACGATTCGCTCGACGCCTTCCCGCGCGCCAAGGCCCTGGGGTACAGGGGTGTTTCCTCCAAGACCTGCAAGGGAATCTACAAATCGCTCATCAACCGCGCGCGCTGTGACAATTGGAACAAGCAGGCGGGGCTCGGCTTCTACATGATGTCGGGCGAGGACCTCACCATCCAGGCGGGCCTGGCGATCCAGCAGGACCTCGCGCTGGTGTCGCTGCTCGGCCTCACGCACGTCGAGAGGAACGGTCATCACTATGTAAATGGCATGTCGAGCCTGCCCGAGGCGGAGCAATCCGCGTTCCTCGCCGCCCATCCGGACCTCTACGAGCGCAGCCACGGCGCGGTTCGCGTGGCGATTCGCGACGGCATGCTCGGCATCGGCTCGCTGGACTGCAAGGGCTTCGCGAGCGCTGTGATGCCGGACTGGAATTCAATGCGCAACATGGCAACCGGAAAGGAAACGGCATGAAGCAGCAACGCATCGGCATCATCATGAACGGCGTCACCGGGCGCATGGGCACCAACCAGCACCTGGTGCGCTCGATCGTCGCGATCAGGAAGCAAGGTGGAGTCACGCTGGCCGACGGCTCGCGCCTGGTCCCCGATCCCATCCTGGTCGGGCGCAACGCCGGCAAGGTCGAGGCGCTCGCCAACGCGCACGGCATCGAGCGCTGGACCACCGATCTCGCCAAGGCCCTCAAGGACAAGAACGACACAGTTTTCTTCGACGCTGCGTCCACACAGCTGCGCCCTACGCTGCTCAAGCAGGCGATCGCCGCGGGCAAGCACGTCTATTGCGAGAAGCCAGTCGCCACGACGGTGGCCGAGGCGATGGATCTCTACAAGGCGGCCAAAAAAGCCGGCATCAAGCACGGCGTGGTGCAGGACAAGCTCTGGCTGCCGGGCCTGCTCAAGCTGAAGATGCTCAGGGACTCGGGATTCTTCGGCAAGATCCTCTCGGTGCGCGGCGAGTTCGGTTATTGGGTATTCGAGGGCGACTGGCAGGAGGCGCAGCGGCCGAGCTGGAATTACAGGGCGGAGGACGGCGGCGGCATCATCCTCGACATGCTCTGCCACTGGCGCTACGTGCTCGACAACCTGTTCGGGCAGGTGAAGGCGGTGTCGTGCTTGGGCGCGACGCACATCCCCAACCGCTGGGACGAGAACGGCAAGAAATACAAGGCCACGGCCGACGACGCGGCCTACGCGACCTTCGAGCTCGACAGCGGCGTGATCGCGCATTTCAACAGCTCCTGGGTCACGCGCGTGCGCCGCGACGACCTGCTCACGCTGCACGTGGATGGGACGCACGGCTCGGCGGTCGCGGGCCTGCGGCGCTGCTTCACCCAGTCGCGCGTCAACACGCCCAAGCCGGTGTGGAACCCGGACATCGCGCAGCCGATCGATTTCTTCGCCGGCTGGCAGGAGGTGCCCGACAATGCGCCGATGGAAAACGCATTCAAGGCGCAGTGGGAGTTGTTCCTCAGGCATGTGGCGGGAGAAGGCGATTTCCGCTGGGACCTCATGGAGGGCGCGCGCGGCGTGCAGCTCGCCGAGCTCGGTCTCAAGAGCTGGAAGCAGCGCAAGTGGATGGACGTGCCGGAGCTCAAATAATGCGGCGGTTCGTCGCCGCGACGTGCGCCGCCCTTACTTGCGCGCTCGCCCACGCGCAGTATCCGGCCAGGCCGGTGCGCGTGGTGATCCCGTTTCCGCCGGGCGGCCCGACCGACGTGGTCGGACGCCTGCTCGCGCAAAAGATGGCCGACTCGACCGGCCAGGGATTCGTGGTCGAAAACCGCGCCGGCGGCAATGCCACGATCGGCGCGAACGAGGTAGCGAAGAGCGCGGCCGACGGATACACGCTGCTCTTCAACGCCAATATCTTTACGATTACGCCGCTGCTGTCGAGGAGCGTTCCGTACGACGTGCAGAGGGATTTCACGGCCGTGGCCCTGGTTGCCAAAGGGCCCATCGCACTGGCCGTGACCCCGGCCATGCCCGCCAGGACAGTGGCCGAGCTCATCGCCTATGCGAAAGCGAATCCGGACCGCCTTGCGTTTGCGATCGGCTCCAACGGGTCGGCGGGCCATCTCGCCACCGAAATGCTCAAGCGTATGGCGGGCATTGGGCTGCTTATCGTGCCGTACAAGGGCTCTACGCCGGCCTACCAGGACCTGATCGGCGGCCAGATCCATGGCTTCATGGATCCGGTGCTCGGCGCGCAGCCGCACTGGAAGAGCGGGCGCATCAAGGTGATCGCCGTGACTTCGGCCAAGCGCCTGCCGTCGGCCCCGGATACGCCCACCGTGGGCGAAACCCTTCCGGGTTACGAGATCTACGCGTGGTACGGGCTCTGGGGCCCGGCAAACCTGCCACGCGACGTCACGCAGAAACTCAATGCGGAAGTGAACAAGGCCCTGGGCACCGACCTGCGCCAGCGCCTCGTAGACCAGGGCTACGAGCTGGTGCCCGCCACGCCGGAGGAGTTCACGCGGTTCCAGCGCGAAGACATCGCTCGCTCGGCGAAGATCGTCGCTGACGCGGCGATCAAGGCGGAATAGGCATGGGCAGGGAGGCGGTCGGCATCATCGGCCTGGGATTGGTTGGGCGCGCGATCGCCTCGCGCCTCGATGCCGCGGGCTTTGCGCTCATCGGATACGACATCGACCCAAAAGCACTTGGGGCATTCGAGGGCGAGAAAGCGGCCTCCCCGGCGGCGGTGGCCGCGAAAGCCCGGCGCATCGTGCTCGCCGTGTATGACACGCCGGATGTCGAGCGCGTCGCCATGGAGGCGAAGCCCGGCCTGTTCATCGACTGCACCACGGGCGACCCGCTGCGCGTCGCGGCGCTCGCAAAGAAGCTGGCGGCCGAAGGCATCGGCTACGTCGAGGCGCCGCTGTCGGGCTCGTCGCAGGCGATTGCTCGGGGCGAAGCGGCGATGTTCGTTGGCGGCGACGCTTCCGGTTGCCAAGACATCCTTGCGGCGATCACCACCCAGCGACACGCGGTAGGGGCGGTCGGCATGGCGTCGCGCGCGAAGCTGGCCACCAACCTCGTACTCGGGCTCAACCGGGCGGCGCTTGCCGAGGGGATGGCATTCGCCGAAAGGCTCGGCATCGGCCGCGATGCGTTCCTCGCCCTTGTCAGTAATTCGCCCGCAGCGTCGCATGCAGCCATGGCCAAAGGGCAGAAAATGGCAGCAATGGACTGGCTGCCGGAATCGCGCATCCGCCAGCATCTCAAAGATGTCGGCCACATGATGGAGATGGCCCGCGAAACCCGGATGCGTCTGCCTTTGACCGAGACCCATTCGAAGCTGCTCGAAGAGGCCGTCGCTGCAGGCGACGGCGACCTGGACAACGCGGCGATCATTCGTCGCTGGGAGAAGACATGAATCGCGATCAGATCCTGAGGATCAAGCTTCCGGTGGCCGGTGGCCGCCTCGAGGAGTATTCGGTGCGCGAGCCGAAGGCATTTGCAAAGCCCGCGAAGCCATTCACGCGCAAGGCGCTGGGCGCCGCGCACGTGGTCGCTGACCCGCTGTCGGCGAAGGATCCGTGGCTCGACGCCGCGATCGACTGGGATAAGACGATCGCCTATCGCCGCCACCTCTGGACGTACGGCCTGGGGGTGGCCGAGGCAATGGACACTTCGCAGCGCGGCATGGGCCTGGACTGGCCCAACGCCCTGGAACTCATCCGGCGCTCGGTGGACGCTGCGCGCGATTTCCCGGGTGCGGTGGTCGCCAGCGGCGCGGGTACGGACCAGCTTGCCCCGCGTGCCGATCTCAAGATCGCCGACGTGATCGCCGCCTATGAAGAGCAATGCACCGCGATCGAGAAGCTCGGCGGCCGCATCATCCTGATGGCGAGCCGCGCGCTCGCCGCATGCGCAAAATCGCCGGACGACTACGCTCGGGTGTACGACCGCATCCTGTCGCAGGTGAAAGAGCCCGTGATCATCCACTGGCTGGGCGAGATGTTCGACCCGGCGCTCGAGGGCTACTGGGGCAGGAAGGAGCATTACGCCGCGATGGATGTTTGCCTCGAAGTGCTCAAGCGCAATGCGGCGAAAGTCGACGGGATCAAGATTTCGCTGCTGGACAAGGACAAGGAAATCGCCATGCGGCGCCGATTGCCCGAAGGCGTGGTCATGTACACCGGCGACGATTTCAATTTCGCCGAGCTGATCGAGGGCGATGCGCAGGGCCATTCCGAGGCGCTGCTCGGCATCTTCGACTCGATCGCGCCGGCGGCCTCGGCCGCGTTGTCCGCGCTTGCCGCCGGCGACAAGGCCGCCTATCACGAGATCCTCGCGCCCACGGTGCCGCTGTCGCGCCACATCTTTTGCGCGCCGACGCGCTTCTACAAGACCGGCGTGGCGTTCATGGCGTGGCTCAACGGCCACCAGGACCACTTCATCATGGTCGGCGGCCAGCAGAGCGCGCGCAGCATCCTGCATTTCGCCGAGCTGTTCCGTCTCGCCGACGCCGCGGGGCTGCTCGCCGATCCGGCGCTTGCCTGTGCGCGCATGAAGTCGCTGCTGGCGGTGCACGGGGCCGCCTGACATGCTGGCGCTGCGCTCACTCGGCGAGGGATTCGGGCTGGAGGCAAGCGGGATCGATCTTTCCCGGCAGTTGACCAATGCCCAGTTCCGCGAGATCGAGGATGCGTTCTTCGCGGGCCAGGCGCTGGTGTTCCGCGGCCAGAGGCTGACCGCGCGGCAGTTCCTCGATTTCGCGCGCCGTTTCGGCCCGCCCGAGCCGCACGTCATCGACCAGTTCCACCATCCCGAGCATGCCGACATCCTGATCCTCTCCAACCGGCGCAAGGACGGCCAGCCGATAGGGCTGCAGGATGCGGGCACCTATTTCCATACCGACTATTCGTACCTCGAAGTGCCTGCCCGGGCAACGCTGCTGTATTCGCTCGAGGTGCCGAAAGTGGGCGGCGATACGCTGTTCGCCAACCAGTACGCCGCCTACGACGACCTGCCGGAGGCGACCAAGGCGCGTATCGACGGGCTCGTCGGCCGGCACCATTACGGCAACCGCGACGAACTCGACAACAAGTCGCGGACCGTCGCTTCGCTCCTCACCGACGAGCAGGAAAAGAAGTTGAAATGGGTCCGGCACCTCGTTGCGCGCCCGCATCCGGTCACCGGGCGCAAGGCCCTTTATTCCGTCTCCGGCAGTTCTTTCGGCATCGAAGGCATGGAGGAGGGCGCCGCAGTGGCCCTTCTCGACGAGCTGAAGCGCCACTCGACCCGCGAAAAGTACCACTACCGTTTGAAGTACGGCGTGGGCGACCTCGTGATCTGGGACAACGCCTCGCTGCTGCACTCGGCCACCCTGACCGACATCGACGATCCGCGCACGCTGTGGCGGGTGACGGTGAAAGAGGGGCGCGCTTGAGATTCACCCCGGCATGACTGACAATGTACCCATAACAAGAAAACAGATGCAGCACCCACCAGAGGAGAAATCATGAAACGCAGAACCTTTGCGGCCGCCGTTGCCGCAGTCTTTGTTTCGACCGGGTTCGTCCTGCCGGCGCAGGCCCAGACCATCACCCTGCACGGCGCATCCCAGTTCCCCGACGAGCACACGTTCACCCGGACCCTGGCTCGATTTGCCGAGCTCACGCAGAAGTATTACGGCAAGCCGGTCAATTTCGTGCTGCACAAGAACAGCGAGCTCGGCCTGGAGAAAGACTACTTCGCGTACATGAACCAGGGCAAAGCCGTCGATTATGCGATCGTATCGCCGGCCCACATGTCGACGTTCTCCAAGGCGGCGCCTTTCATCGACGCGCCGTTCATATTCCGCGACATCCCGCACTGGAACAAGGTGCTCGACGCCGACCTGCTCAAGCCCATTGCAGACGAGATCGCGCAGAAAGCCGACGTCATGCTGATCGGCTACGCGGGTGGCGGCACGCGCAACATCTTCGTCAACAAGCCGGTGCGCAACCTCGCTGAAATGAAAGGCCTCAAGGTCCGCGTGCAGGGCGCGCCGATCTGGAGCCGCACTTTCGCTGCGATCGGCATGTCGCCTTCGGTCATCGCCTATAACGAGATTTACAACGCGATCCAGAACAACGTGATCGCGGCCGGTGAGAACGAGGCCGCCGGCGTGGAGCAGATGAAGTTCTACGAGGTTGCCCCCCAGCTGTCGATGACCGAGCACGCAATCACCATCCGGCCGATTTGCTTTTCGATGAAAACCCTCAAGACCCTGCCGCCCGAATTGCAGGCGGCGATCATCCGGGCGGGCAAGGAGGCGGGCGCCTATGGCCGCCAGGTCGAATCCTCCGAGGACACGCAGAAACTGGACGCCATGGAGAAAGCCGGCAAGCTCAAGCGCGTTCCCTTCACCGACCGCGCCCAGATGAAGAAGCTCGTCGACCCGGTGATGGAGGCGTACGCCAAGGAGATCGGCGCCGACCAGATCTTCGCGAAAATCAACGCGATCAAGTAACACGCTCCGCAACTGCAGCCCCGGCGTCGAGTACGCCGGGGCGCAACCCTGCCTGAGACCATGCGAAAACTGATCGACAAGTACCACACGCTGCTCATTTGGCTGATGGTGGCGAACGTCGCCATCCTGCTGATCCCGGTGACGATGCAGATCATCGCGCGCTTCACCGCGCTGATTCCCGCCTACATCTGGACCGAGGAGGCCTCGAGGTTCCTGTTCATCTGGATGGTGATGCTCGGGGCCATGATCGGCATCCGCGAGGGCACCCATTTCGAAGTCGACGTGTGGCCCGAGCTCGGTCCCCGCGCGAATGCGCTGCTGAAAATCGTGTCGGGGGTACTGGTCCTCGTCTTCGCGCTGGTGTTCGTCTGGTGGGGCATCGCGTTCACGAAGTTCGGCTGGAACCAGACTTCCGAGATCGCCGACCTGCCGATGTGGATGATTTTCATCGCCTGGCCGATGGCCGGGTTTACGTGGGTGCTGTTCCTTGGCGAATCGTTCCTCGATAACTGGCGTGTGCTTATGGCCGGTAAAGCGCAATGACCTCCGCTGCGCTCTCCCCGGCGATGGCCGCGCTGGTGCTGTTCGGCGGATTCTTCCTGCTCCTCGTGCTGCGCGTGCCGGTGGCGTTCTCGCTGGGTCTTGCGTGCCTGCCGATCCTCATCGTTGAGCCGCGCCTGTCGCCGATGATGCTGTTTAACGAGACGTTCAAGGCCTACAACTCCTTCATCCTGCTCGCGGTGCCATTCTTCCTGCTTACCGCCAACCTGATGAGCGTGGGGGGCATTACCGACCGTCTGGTGCGCCTGTCGCGCTCGATGGTGGGGAATTTCCCGGGGGCGCTTGCGCAGATCAACGTCGTGCTGTCGGTGTTCTTTGCCGGCATTTCCGGCTCCTCCACCGCGGATGCCGCGAGCCAGAGCAAGATCTTCATCGAGGCGCAGACCAAGGAAGGCTACGACCTGTCCTTCTCCATCGCGATCACGGCGGTGTCGGCGGTCCTTGCGGTAATCATCCCGCCCTCGATCCTCATGATCGTCTGGGGCGGCGTGATCTCGGTCTCTATCGGCGCGCTCTACCTGGCCGGCATCCTGCCGGGCCTGCTAATTGCGGGCGCGCAGATGGTGACGGTCCATATCTATGCGGTGCGGCGCAAGTACCCCGTGTATCCGCGCGCGACGGTGCGCGAGTTCTTCACCTCGATCTGGGACTCGATCCCGGCGCTGATGACGCCGTTCATCATTGTCGGGGGGATCCTGCTGGGCTGGTTCACCGCCACGGAGTCCGCGGCGATCGCCGTGATCTACGCGGCCCTGCTGTCGATCTTCGTCTACCGCGAAATGGATATGAAGCGTTTGTACGCCACTCTCGTGGAGACCGGCAAGCTCGCGTCGATAGCGCTCTTCTGCGTGGGCACGGCCTCCGCCTTCGGCTGGCTGCTGGCCTACTACCAGATCCCCAAGGCGCTGCTGTCGAACGTGACTTCGTGGGGTCTGGACATCACCGGTGTCGGCGTGTTCATCGCCTTCGTGTTTCTCGTGGTGGGATGCTTTCTCGACGCGATTCCGGCGATCATCATCGTCGGCACCACGCTGCAGCCGCTGGCCGAGTCGGTGCACATGCATCCCATCCAGTTCGCGATCATCGGCATCGTCTCGCTCGCTTTCGGCCTCGTGACCCCGCCCTACGGCCTGTGCCTCATGATCGCGTGCGCGGTGGCCA
>JBBQNG010000191.1:0-8261 GCA_038329645.1 Burkholderiales bacterium | reverse complement strand
CGCCTGGTCGGCGGGTCCCGAAAAGCGCAACGCCTCGGAGAGTGCCTCCGAGGCATTTGCGATCAGCGCCTTGGTGGGCTTCAACGAGGTGGGTTCAATGTGGGATGAGCCGGGTCGCGACCTGGTCGATGCGCGTGCCGTCCTTCTCGACCACCAGGATACGCACGGGAACATAGCCGTGCCTGATGGCGAGCCAGATCTCGGACGTGCGGTCATCGGGCTCCTTCTTCTCGCGCTCCATCTTGAGTGCCTCGAATTCGCCTGCCGGAGTTTTTACCGTCTCGCGCCCGGCCGCCTTGTACGACGAGCTCGAGATCCCCTTGCCATCGGTGATGCTCACCGCAACCGGTGCAGCGCCGGGCACGTGGAAGGCGAAGCTGTAAGGGAACGAGAGCCGGTCCTGGATCCCGGGGGGCAAAGGCTTGGTTTCGGCCGCGCCCTCCTTGCCCTGCAGCGTCACCGTTTTAGCGGCCCAGTCGAACTTCGCCGTCGCGGTATCGCGGCCGGTGCGCTTGTCCTCGAACTCGAGCGGGTGCAGGCCGTCAGCCGCGATGGACCCGCGGCTCGTGCGCGCGGCGTCGCCGCGCAAGGCAAAGATGCCCTTGCCCTTGAGCTGGCCCGAAAGCCGGTAGGTTTTGCCGTCGTGCTCGAGTTTCTCGACCATCTCGGCAATGGGCGTGCCGTTGCGGTTGAGCTCGTAGGCGATTTCGAGCTTCTGCGGGGGCGCGGCCAGCGCGGGCAAGGCAACGCTAAGGGCGATCAGAGAAAACAGTTTGTTGCGCATTTGCATCCTTTACGCTTACCACGCCGTTCGCGATGACGAGCTTGCCGTCGAGAAGCCAGCGCAGTGCCTGTGGATAAATAATGTGCTCCTGGCGAAGCACACGCGCCGCGAGATAGTCGGCCGTGTCGCCGGGCAACACCGGCACCGCCGCCTGGGCGACGATGGGCCCGTGATCGAGCTCCGCGGTGACGAAATGGACCGTGCATCCGTGCACTTTGACACCCGCTTCGAGCGCGCGTTCGTGGGTGCGAAGGCCGGTGAAGGACGGCAGGAGCGAAGGGTGGATATTGACCAGCCGGTCGGCGTAACGCGTAACGAACCTTGGTGTGAGGATGCGCATGAATCCGGCCAGCGCGACCGCTTTCGGTGCGTGCTTCGCCACCTCCGCCGCCAGGGCGGCGTCGAATCCCTCACGGGTCCCGTAGTCCATGTTGCGGACGACAGCGGTCTTGATGTCGCGGGCCGCGGCGATGGCAAGCCCGGCCGCATCCGGCCTGTTGCTGACGACCGCGGACACGGGCAGGCCGGCGTCGAGGATCGCCTGCATGTTGCTGCCGCGGCCGGATATGAGGATGACGATGGACATGGCGGGCCGCAGTTTAACAGCCGGCCTGCAGCGGCCCGGGGACCGGGCGCGCGCCGGTCAATTCCCGGCGTCTTTGGGGCCGATCATGTCTTCGGCGCGCACCCAGCGGTCGAAGTCCTGCGCGCTCACGAACCCGAGCGCCAGCGCCGCTTCGCGCAGCGTGCCGCCGCCGGCATGCGCGTGCTTGGCGATCTGCGCGGCACGGTCGTAGCCGATATGCGGTGCAAGGGCAGTCACCAGCATCAGCGACTCGCCCACGAGCTCGGCAATACGCTCCTCGTTCGCCTCGATGCCGCGCACGCAATGCTCCTCGAAGCTCGCCATGCCGTCGGCGAGCAGGCGCACGCTTTGCAGGAAGCTGTGGATCAGGAGCGGCTTGAACACGTTCAGCTCGAAATTTCCCGAGGCGCCGCCGATGTTTATGGCGACGTCGTTGCCGAGCACCTGGACGCAGAGCATCGTCAGCGCCTCGCACTGGGTCGGGTTGACCTTGCCCGGCATGATCGAGCTGCCCGGTTCGTTCTCGGGAATCGAGATCTCGCCCAGCCCCGAGCGCGGCCCCGAGGCGAGCCAGCGCACGTCGTTGGCAATCTTGATGAGCGCGGCGGCCAGCGTCTTGAGCGCCCCGTGCGAAAATAAAAGGGCCTCGTGGCCGCCGAGGGCGGCGAACTTGTTCGGTGCCGTGACCAGCTGCAGGTTGGTCTGTGCTGCAAGCGCCTGCGCGATTTTTGCGGCGAACTGCGGATGGGTGTTGAGGCCGGTGCCCACGGCAGTGCCGCCGGCCGCCAACTCGTACAACCCCGCCAACGTCGCCCGGAGGGCACGCGCGGCCGCCTCCAGCTGGGCCACATAGCCGGAGAATTCCTGGCCGAGCGTGAGCGGCGTGGCGTCCTGCAGGTGGGTGCGCCCGATCTTCACGATCGAGCCAAAGGCATCGCGTTTGGCGGCAAACGTTTGCGCAAGCCGCTCGAGCGCCGGCAGCAGGTCGCGCTGGATCGTGATTGCCGCCGCCAGGTGCATCGCGGTCGGAAACACGTCGTTGGAGGACTGGCCGAGGTTGACGTCGTCGTTCGGGTGCACCAGGCGCTTCTGGCCGCGTTCGCCGCCGAGCAATTCTGAGGCGCGGTTCGCCAGCACTTCATTGACGTTCATGTTGCTCTGGGTGCCCGAGCCCGTCTGCCACACCGAAAGGGGAAATTCGGCGTCAAGCTTTCCCGCGAGCACCTCATCGGCGGCAGTCACGATCGCGCCCGCCTTCGCGGCGTCAACGAGGCCGAGCGACAGGTTCACCTCGGCCGCGGCGCGCTTTACCAGCGCAAGTGCGCGCACGACTTCGAGGGGCATGCGCTCGGTCGAGATGCGGAAGAAACGCAAGCTGCGCTCGGTCTGCGCGCCCCACAGGCGGTCGGCGGGGACCTCGATCGGCCCGAAAGTATCCTTCTCGGTGCGCGTTGCCGCCATGCGGCCCGGCGCTATTGCTTCTGCAGCAGCGAGCGCAGCATCCACGCATTCTTCTCGTGGATCTGCATGCGCTGGGTGAGCAAGTCGAGCGTGGGCTCGTCGTTCGCCTTGTCGGCGATCGGCAGCACCGAGCGCGCGGTGCGCACGATCGCCTCCTGGCCCTCGATCAGCAGCTCGATCATTTTGGTCGCCTTGGGCACGCCTTCGGTCTCCTTGATCGACGCGAGCTTCTGGAACTGCTTGTAGGTCGCCGGCGCGTAGTGACCCAGCGAGCGGATGCGCTCGGCGATCAGGTCGATCGCGTTCCAGGTCTCTGTGTATTGCTGCATGAACAGGATGTGCAGCGTCTGGAACATCGGGCCTTCGACGTTCCAGTGGAAATTGTGCGTCTTGAGGTAGACGGTGTAGGTGTCTGCGAGCAGGCGGGACAGCCCTTCTGCGATCTTCGCGCGGTCCTTCGCGCTGATGCCGGTATTCATTGCCATGGCCAT
Source organism: Burkholderiales bacterium (assembly GCA_038329645.1). Lineage (GTDB taxonomy): Bacteria > Pseudomonadota > Gammaproteobacteria > Burkholderiales > SG8-39 > SZAS-79. The sequence continues at coordinate 4,939 of JBBQNG010000191.1, read as the reverse complement.
TTATTGATCTCCCTGATTGTCGAACATGGAAAGTCTACCCTCACGCAAGATCGAACAGGAGCACTTCGGCGCCGGCGCCTTTCTCGAGCACGATCTCGGCGACGTTGGCGGCTTTGAGCGCATCGCCGGCTTCGAGCGGCGTGCCGTTCACGGTCACATTCCCCTGCGCCACATGCACGTAGGCCTTGCGGCCGGGCCTGAGCGCATGCACCGCGCGCTCGTCGCCGTCGATGAGCGCGGCGTAAAGGTCGGCGTCCTGGTGGATCTTGAGCGAGCCCGCGCGCCCGTCCCCCGACGCGACGAGCTTCAGCTTGCCGCGCTTGGACGCCGCGTCGAAATGGGTCTGTTCGTACTCGGGCGGGATGCCGCTCACGTCCGGCTCGATCCAGATCTGCAACAGGTGGGTCGGCGCAGTCTCGTGGCTGAATTCGCTGTGCCGCACGCCAGTGCCTGCGCTCATGCGCTGGACGTCGCCCGGCAGGATGGTGGAGCCGTTGCCCATGGAGTCCTTGTGGGCGAGCGCACCTTTGAGCACATACGTGATGATTTCCATGTCGCGATGGCCGTGCGTGCCGAATCCCTGGCCCGGGGCGATGCGGTCGTCGTTGATCACCCGCAGCGGTCCGAACCCCATGTGCTTGGGGTCGTGATAGTCGGCAAACGAGAACGTGTGGAATGACTGCAACCACCCGTGGTCCGCGTAGCCCCTTTCTTTGCTCTTGCGCAACTCGATCATCGTTTTTCTCCTGTATTCTCAGCCGGATTGCCTGGCTTCGCCGGCCTCGCCATCCTTCTCACGCTCGGCGATTTCCATCCGCACCCGCGCCATGTCAACTTCCCTGGCCTTCGCTATCAGCTCGCCGAACTGTCCGGCCGGCAGCGCCCCGGCCTGCGAGTAAAGGATCACCTTGTCGCGGAACACCATCAGGGTCGGGATCGAGCGGATGCTGAACGCCGCTGCGATCTCCTGCTCCTCCTCGGTGTTCACCTTTGCGAAGACAATATCCGCATGGTCTTCGGAAGCCTTCTCGAATACCGGCGCGAAGCCGCGGCACGGTCCGCACCACGGCGCCCAGAAATCCACGATCACCATCGGGCTACCCATCACAACCTCTTCGAAACTGTCCTTGGTAAGGTCCACCGTAGCCATGCCGGTTCCTCTGCGCAAAGCACAATGTTACCCTGCCCCTGTCTGGCGGCTGCGTAACCCACCTCGCAGAACCTCATGACTCAACGCGCCGGGCGATTTTCGCCCTCCCCCACCGGACCGCTCCATTTCGGGTCGCTGGTCGCCGCGCTCGGCAGCTACCTCGACGCGCGCGCCCGGGGCGGGAGCTGGATCGTTCGGATGGAGGATGTGGACGAGCCGCGCACGCAGCCCGGCGCCGCGGACGCGATCCTGGCGACACTGGAAAGCTGCGGGTTCGAATGGGACGGACCCGTCGTTTTCCAAAGTCGGCGGAGGAACCTTTACCAGGCGGCCTTCGATCGCCTCGTGGCGGCGGGCGCGATGTATCCCTGTGGATGCACGCGCAAGGAAATCGCCGACTCGGCCCTCGCCATCGACGGCGCGCGCATCTATCCCGGCACCTGCCGGTCCGGACTCGCCCCGGGCAGGACCGCGCGGGCGTTCCGTGTGCGTACCGAAGAAACGGCAATCGAATTCACCGACCGGCTGCAGGGCCCGATAGGCCGGAACGTCGGTCGCGAGGCGGGCGACTTCATCCTTCTGCGCGCTGACGGACTATTCGCTTACCAGCTCGCCGTGGTGGTTGACGATGCCGACCAGGGAATCACCGACGTGGTGCGCGGCGCGGACCTCCTCGATTCGACCGCGCGGCAGATCCACCTGCAGCACCTGATGGGTTATCCAACGCCGGATTACCTGCATTTGCCGGTGGCAGTGAATTCGCGGGGCGAAAAGCTTTCCAAGCAGACGGGCGCGGATCCGGTCGGCGCGACGTCGCTGCCGCTCGCCTTCGCTTTTATCGGCCACGCGCTGCCTGCCGGGCTGGTCGCGACCCGGCCTGCAGAGATGCTGGCCTGGGGCGTGGCGAACTGGGACGTTGCGCGCGTGCCGAAAGCGCGCGCTATTGCCGTTTCCGGGCCGGGAGGTTGACCGCGAGCACAGCGAGCACTACGCAGGCCAGCGCCGCATATTCCTGCACGCTGGGCCGCTCGCCCAGGAATACGAAACCGCACATCACGCCCACGATAGGCACCGACAGCACGCTGATCGAGGACACCGTCACGCTCACGGTCGAGGCGATCTTGAACCACGCCCAGTAGGCGAAGGCGAAGGCTACGAAGATGTTGTAAAGCAAGGCGAGCATCGCCGCCGTACCGACCGGCCGCCACGCAGCGTGCTCGAAGACGAGCGTGCCGATCAGCACGGGCACCCCGCCAAGGAACATCGTCCACGCGGTGAAGGTTCCCATCGGCAAACCGAGCGGCCAGCGCTTTTGCAGCACGGTGCCGATCGCCCAGCTGAACGCCGCGCCCAGTGCCAGCAGCGCGCCAAGGGGCGCGCGGCCGATGACGAGGAGATCCTCACCCAGCAACAGCGCCATGCCGGTCATGCCCAGCAGCAGTGCGCCGACCTTGCGCGCAGTGATCTCTTCGCCGAGCAGCCACGCCGACAGCGGCACCGACCATACCGGCATCGTGAAGGCGAGGATCGCGGCACGCCCCGAGGGGATCATCGTGAGGCCGAACGCGACCATCATGTTCCAGCAGGTCACGTTGAAGAACGCGAGGACGGCGAGCTTCCGCCACATCGCCCTCGGAACCCGCAGGTTGTTGCCCGCCGCGTACGCAATGCCGAAAAGCAGCATCGACCCGAACACGATGCACAGGCTGCGAAAAATCCACGGCGTGAACTCTGCCAGCGCCACCTTCATCGCGGTCCAGTTGAATCCCCACGCGAAAGTCAGGCCGGCGAGCGTCCACCATAGCGATTTCGGCATGTGCTGATGGCTGGTCGGTGTCATCGCTGCGGCACCAGCACGGTGGCGATCGCCGCCAAGATGAGGCCAAGCGCCGCATAGTCCTGCCATGCGGGCACTTCGCCGAGGAACAGCATGCCGCTGAACACGCCGACGACCGGGGTCATCAGCGACGCCAGACCCGCGACGCCGGCCGGGGCGCGATCGACGATCTTGGTCCAGGCCCACCAGCCGAAGATGAATACCAGAAACATGTTGTAGAGCACGCCGAGAGCCGGCCACAAGCTGACGCCATGAAGCGCCAGCACCTTGTCACGCTCGAACACGATCACCAGCAGGAAGATCGGCAATCCGCCCAGCAACGCCATCCACGCGGTGAACGACGCGATCGGCAAGTCGACCGGCAGGCGCTTCTGCAGCACCGTGCCCATGGCCCACACGAACGCCGAGCCGAGCATCAGCAGCACCCCGGCAAAGGCGCCGTCCATTTGCCCGGCGTCCTTGAACACCAATACGAGGATGCCTGCGATGCCGAACGCGATGCCCGCCAGCCGGCGCGGGGTCAAGGCCTCGCCGAGGATCGCCCGCGAGAGCAGCACGCTCCATACCGGCATCGTGTAGTGCAGGATGACGACGCGCCCCGAGGGCAGGTGGGGCAGCGCGAGCATCATGAATAAATTCTGCAGCGACACCGTGAAGAACGCGATCAGCGCGATGCGGCCCCACTGCCCCTTCGGCACCTTTATCGCCAGGCCGCGCGCGCGCGCAATCGCGAGGAGGCCGGCGAATGCCGCGAGAAAGCAAAGGCTGCGGAAAAACCACGGCGGAACTTCGGTGATCACCACCTTCAGCACCGTCCAGTTGAAGCCCCAGATCAGCGTGAGCGCGGCTAGCATCGAGTAGAGCGAGCGCGGCAGGACGTCCTGCGGGCTTGCAGCCTGCCTCACCGCGCGACACGCACGGGCATCTTCTTCATGCCGCGGAACACCATCGAGTTGATCCATTCGGGCTCGCCGGCGAATTCGATGCGACGAAAGTGGCGTGCCGCAGCCGGGATGCCGATTTCGCCCTCGAGGCGCGCGAGCGGAAAGCCCAGGCAGATGTGCAGGCCGAAACCGAAGGTGAGGTGCGGGACCCCGTCGCGCCCGAGATCGACGCGGTCGGGGTCGGGATAGGCGCGCGGATCGCGGTTGGCGGCATTCAGCATGATGAAGACGCGATCGCCCGCCTTGAGGGTCTTGCCGTGGAGCTCGTGATCCACCTGCACGATGCGCACCTGCGCCCCGCTTGGCCCGTCATAGCGCAGCAGCTCTTCGCCAGCGCGCGCGGCAAGCGCCGGATCGGCGCGCAGCCTCGCCATCTCCGCGGGAAATCGGATCAGGGAGCGGGTCGAATTGGCGATGTGGTTGGTGGTAGTTTCGTGACCCGCGAAAAGCAGCAGGATGCAGGTGGCGACGAGTTCGTCGTCGGACAACCGGTCGCCGTCTTCCTCGACATTGACGAGGTCGGAGAGGAGGTCGCGCGCCGGTGACCTCCTTCGCGCCGCGATCATGGCGCGGAAGAATTCCGCCATCTCGTGCGTAGCGGATTCGGCGATGTCGTACTTCTCCGGCGAGGTGCGCGAGCTGCCGATGAAGAGGGCCATGTCGTCGGACATGCGCTTGACCTTTGCGAGCTCCGCGCGCGGCACGCCCAGCATGTCCATGATCACCAGTGCCGGCAGCGGGCCGGCGAACGCGTCGATGAAGTCGAATTCCTCGTGCCCGCCGATCTCGCCCAGGAGCCACTGGGTGATCGCCTCGATGTTCGGCCGCATGTCGCGCATCGACTTGAGGTTGAACACCTTGCTGGTGAGGCGGCGCAGGCGGGTGTGCTCGGGCGCGTCGCGGAACACCATCCACAGCGACAGGTAGCGGATGATGTCGCCGATCTTCGCCGCCTCGGGCCCGGGCATCGACGCGAAGAACGGGCGCAGCCGGTCGGAGGACATTTCC
>JBBQNG010000190.1:0-8274 GCA_038329645.1 Burkholderiales bacterium | reverse complement strand
CACGTACGCGTCGCCGCGGATTCGCTGGAATCGGCCGTCCTTGTCGGTAGCCTCAACGTGGTCGAGCTTGCCGCCGGCTTCGCGCAGCGCGGTGATCGTGTGGTTCATGAGGAACTTCACGCCGTCCGCCTCGCAGAGCTTTACCAGCTCCCGCGCGAACAGGTTGGCATCGCCGGATTCGTCTTCGGCGGTGTAAGTCGCGCCGGCCAGCTGCGGGCGGATGTGCGCAAGCGCGGGCTCGATCTCAACCGCCTCGTCGGCGGAGATCACGCGCCGGTCGCAGCCGAGCGCGCGCATCTGTTCCGTGGGGCCCAACGCACCCTCGAACTCCCTCCGGTCGGTATAGAAGTGGAGGATGCCCTGGGTGCGTTGCTCGTACGCTATGCCGGTTTCGCTGCGCAGCGCCTGCAGCATCTCGCGGCTGTAGGTCCCCAGCTTCACGATCTGGCCGATATTGTGGCGTGTGCGCTGGGGCGTGCATTCGCGGAGAAACTCGAGCACCCACAGCCACTGGCGCAGATCGGCGCGGATGCGAAACAGGAGCGGCGCATCCTCCCTTGCCAGCCATTTGAGCACCTTGAGCGGCGCACTGGGATTGGCCCACGGCTCCGCGTGGCTGACCGAAATCTGACCGCCATTGGCAAAGCTCGTCTCGGCCGCAGGCGAGGCCTGCCGGTCGATGACGGTTACTTCATGGCCGAGGCGGCTGAGGTAATAAGCAGAGGAAACGCCGAGCAGGCCGGAGCCGAGAACGATTGCGCGCATGAGGGCACCTTTGATAGGTTGCCGCTCCCCCTGTCCGTGGTACCTGAGAGATTCGCACCGCAGCGCCCGCTGCGGCCTTGCTCCTTCGGTGCGTCGCGCCCCGATGGTCTCGCGCGACGGCTCTCCAGACGGCAATTCAAGGCATGCAGTACTGAACCTGAGCGATTATGGGAGTTTGCGCCTTCGGTGACCGGACGAATCCGGCGCTCTCCTGCATGAACGTCACTATATCGGACGCCGGGGAGGCCGCAAAGTTCAGGCATAGCGAACGTGGCTTGACGCCCATCTGAACCTCGCCGCAGGATTAGATGGCCTCCAGACCCACGCCCGGACAGAGGGAGTCCATCATGAAGATCTTCAAGCGAGCCGCGCTTGCCGCGCTACTCATGGGATTTGCCGTCCTCTCGGGCGCGCAATCGTTCCCGGACAGGCCGGTGCGCGTGATCATCCCGTATGCGCCGGGCGGAGGCACGGACAACCTGATCCGGATCCTCCAGCCCACGGTGAGCGCTTCAATGGGACAGCAATTGGTGATCGAGAACCGGCCGGGGGGGAGTTCGATCATCGGCACGGAGCTGGCATCAAAGGCGCCGCCGGACGGGTACACGGTTCTCGCCTCAGATTCGGCGCTGCTCGTGAATCCGGGCCTCTTCCGCGCGAAAATGCCCATCGACACCGCGAAAGCGTTTGTCGGCGTATCGATGCTGGCCTATGCGCCCGTGCTCCTGGTGATTCACCCTTCGGTGCCTGCAAATACGTTGCCGGAATTGCTGGCACTCGCGCGCGCAAAGCCCGGTTCGCTCAACTACGCCTCGGGAGGATTGGGCGCGTCCACGCATATCGCGGCGGAGCTCCTTAAGCTGGAAGCGAACGTGAATATCGCCCACATCCCGTACAAAGGTACCGGCCCCGCGATGACGGACCTGCTCGGCGGACAGGTGCACATGCAGTTCGCGGGAATCAGCTCGGCGCGCACCTACGTCGAGGGCGGCAAGCTGCGCGCGATTGCGGTAACGGGAAAACGGCGCAATCCCGCAATGCCTACGGTCCCGACCTTCGAGGAATTCGGCCTGAAGACCGTCGACGCGGATTCCTACTGGGGCCTGTACGCACCGGCCGCGACGCCCCCGGCGGTGCTCGCCATGCTGAACCGGCATTTCGTCAACGCAATGCGCAGCCCGGTCCACGCGGAAAAACTCGCCGCCCTGGGCTACCTGCCGATCGCGAACACGAGCCACGAGCATACGCAACAGATGCGGATGATGATCGCGCACTGGATCGACGTGCTCGACAGACTGAAAATCGCCCCGGAGTGAACGCCATGAAACGGGTCCTGGTTGTTTTTTGCGCGTCTGCCTTTGCGCTCTTCTCCGCTGGGGCGCTGGCCCAGGCGTGGCCAACGAAGCCGTTGCGGATGATCATTCCTTATCCGCCGGGCGGCGCCACCGATATTCTCGGGCGCCTCATCAGCCAGAAACTCTCTCCGATGCTCGGTCAGCCGGTTCTGGTGGAGAACAAGGCCGGGGCCTCCGGCAATCTAGCCTTCGATTTCGTGGCCAAGTCGGCGCCCGACGGCTACACGCTTCTTACGGGCACGGCCAACATGACCATTGCGCCCGCGTTCTCCTCGAAGCTGCCTTACAACGTGCTCACCGATTACGCACCGATTTCGCAAATCGTTTCGTCGCAGAACTTCCTCGTGATCCGGCCAACGCTGCCCGCAAAGGACATCAGGGACCTTATCGCGTACGCGAAAGCCAATCCCGGCAAGCTGACCTATGGCTCTTCCGGCATCGGTACGCCGCTCCTGTGCGTGGAGATCCTGAAGAGCCTTGCGGGAATCGATATCCTCCAGGTGCCCTACAAAGGCGATGCGCCGGCGCTGACCGACCTCATGGGAGGCCAGATCGACATGTACTGTTCTTCGATCCCCGGCGAGATCGGATTCGTCAGGAGCGGCAGACTGCGGGGCCTGGGCGTGACCTCGAAAAAACGGGCGTCTTCTATGCTGGATATGCCCACGATCGAGGAAGCCGGGGTGCCGGGTTATGAATTGTCCTCCTGGTACGGCATCCTGGCTGCAGCCGGAACGCCGCGCGCGATTGTCGAGCAGCTCAATGCGAACATCGTGAAGATCGTCGCCATGTCCGACGTGCAGAAAGTGATGATCGAAGGCGGGTCCGACCCGCAATCGAGTACGCCCGACGAATTCATGACGCGCATCCGAGCCGACGTGGCGAAGTTCAGCGCGCTGGTCAAGAGCTCCGGGATCAAGGGGGAATGAACCGTCTCGAAGGCCGGGTGGCTTTCCTCGTCGGCGGGGGCGCGGGCATTGCAAAGGCCTGCGCGCTCATGTTCGCGAAGGAAGGTGCGAAGGTCATCGTCGCCGACATCAACCCGGCAACCGGCCAGGCATCGGCCGACGCGGTGCTTGCCCAGAGCGGCGAGGCAATCTTCGTTGAAATGGATGCGACCATCGAAGCCAGCGTCAAGGCCGCGGTGGCCGCGGGCGTGGCGAAGTTCGGCAGGATCGATACGCTGTTCAATTCCGCCGGCGGCTCATTGCCCGAGGATTCGCCGATCGACGAGGTCGACATGGCGGTCTGGGACCGCACCATGGTGCTCGACGTCAAAGGCACCATGCTCGCTTGCCGCCACGTAATCCCGCAGATCGTGGCGGCCGGAGGCGGAGCGGTGGTCAATATGTCCTCGGGTGCCGGGCTGCGCGGCGCAAACCCGGCGCACATCTACACGGCGGCCAAAGGGGCAATCATTTCTCTTACGCGTGCGCTCGCCGGCACGTACGCAAAGAACAATATTCGCGTGAACTGCATTTGCGCCGGCCGCACCAACACCGAGCGGGTGCGCGCTACTTACGGGATGCCCGGCAAGCCGGGCAGCGCACCGGACCGCCAGAACGTCACCGAGCAGCTGAAGACCTACCCGTTCTGGATGGGCGAGCCGGAGGACATTGCCGCAATCGCGCTGTTCCTCGCCTCGGACGAATCCCGCATGATCACCGGCGCAGCAATCCCCGCGGACGGCGGGCGCTCGGCTTACTAGGAAGGAATCCCCATGGCGACCCATATAGCAACCATCGGCTTCGATTTCGATGCGATGTCCGGCTTCATTTCGCGCGGCCTCACGAGCCCCACGCCGATCTCGCGCGGCGAGTTCGGTCCGGTCGCCGTGCCGCGCATCCTCGACCGGCTGAAGAAATACGGGATTCGTGCGAGCTGGTTCATTCCCGGCCATACGCTCGAGACCTACCCGGTCGAATGCAAAAAGATCTTCGACGCGGGGCACGAGATCGGCCACCACGGCTGGACCCACATGCCCCCGAACGACATGACGCGCGAGCAGGAGGAGGGCGGCCTGGTGCGCGCCAACGAGCAGATCAAGAAACTGACTGGACGCTTTGCGCGTGGGTACCGTTCGCCCTCCTGGGATCTTTCGCCGCACTCGGTCGAGCTCATGCTCAAGCATGGCTTCTTCTACGAGAGCAGCATGATGGGCAACGACCACATGCCCTACCGGATCCGGCAGGGCGATGTGATCGAGCTTGAAAAACCAGCGGTGTTCGGGAACGAGACCAAGCTCATCGAGATGCCCGTGAGCTGGACGCTCGACGACTACCCGCACTTCGAATTCCTGCGCACCAAGGCGACGATTCTGCCGGGCCTCATGAATGCAGAGGCGGTGCTGGGCAACTGGATCGCCGACTTCCGCTACATGAAGAGCATCACCGACTGGGGCATCCTCAACTACACCTTCCACCCCTTCGTCATCGGGCGCGGTCACCGCATGGTCGTCCTCGACAAGCTGCTGCGCACCCTGGCCGAGGAGGGCGCCACCTTCATGGCCATGGAAGATGCGGCCGACCTCTACGACAAGAAACACCCCTTTAAAGGCTAGGACCAACGATGCAGTCATCCAACATGCAGACTTTTACTGCGCGCGACGGCGCGAAGCTCGCCTACTACGTCGACGACTTCACCGATCCCTGGACTCAGCCGGACACACTACTGCTCCTTCATGCCGCGATGGGCAATTCGCGCCGCTGGTTCAGGTGGGTGCCGCCGCTCGCACGGCGCTATCGGGTGGTGCGCATGGACCTGCGCGGCCATGGCGCTTCGCAGATCCCGAAGGACATCGAGCCGTTTGCGCTCGGTCACCTGGTGGGGGACGCGATCGAGCTCCTCGACCTGCTCAAAGTGGACAGCGCGCATGTCGTCGGCAATTCGGCCGGCGGGTATGTCTCGCAGCAGCTCGCGATCCATCACCCGGATCGGGTGAAGACCCTGGCGATTTACGGCTCGACGCCGGGCCTCAAGAACAGCCATGCGCTGACCTGGATCCCCAAGGTGAAGGAAGTCGGCCTGAAGAAATTCCTCTCAGACACCATCGACGAGCGCTTCGACTCGAACGCCGACCCGAAACTCGTGCAGTGGTTCATCGAGCAGGCCGGCTCGAACGACCCGGCCTTCATCGCCCGTTTCGTGATCCACATGACGACGCACGATTTCATGGATGAGGTCGGCAAGATCAAGTGCCCGACACTGATCGTCGCGGCCGGCAAGGAAAAGATCGGCCACGCGAGCGCCTACGACGACATGCACAAGCGCATCAACGGGTCGACTCTCAAGCTCTTCGACACCGGCGCGCACAACATCTGCGACGGCTATCCCGACCGCTGCGTCGAAGAGCTGCTGGCGTTCCTCAGCGCGAAGCGCTGACCAGGCCGGCCCCGGCGAGGATCCGGGCGCACTCGTCGAACTCTTCCCGGGTCGGGGCGCCCAGCGGCGGCCGCGTGCCGCCGGTAGCCATGCCGAACAGGCGCGTTATCTCCTTGGACAGCGCGATGTGGTGGAAGCCGCGTGCGAAATAGCGGCTCTGCAGTTTTCCCGCGATGGCGACGATTCCGCGCACTTCTTCCGCCGCCGCTCTGTAGTCACCGGCGTGGATCGCCGCAATGAAGCGGCCGCAGCGCGGGTGCGCCGCATTCTGGACGAAGAGGGGCCGTGAGGCGCCGAGCAGGAAGTCCGGCGTGCGGGCGTCGGCGAAGGTCGTCTTGCCGAAGAGCATTGTCTCCTCCAGCGAGGTGGTGACGCAGATCCGGTCGCCGACCCGCTCCAACATCGCCGCGTAGCTCGGGAAATCGGCGGTGGTGTTCTGGACCGCGCAGAGATTCTCGATCGGCAGCAGCGCCTCTACCTGTTCTGGCGAGAGGTAGTAACCCAGTTCCGATAAGGTAGTGCTGTAGACGATCATCCCGATGTCGATGCGCTCGGCGACGTACTCGTAAAACGCTCGCACGCCGTCGGCCGTCCGTGGGCCATAGTAGGGCGGCCAGACCATCACCGCATCGGCGCCCGTTGCCTGCGCATGCCGCGCGAGGTCGACGACATTGCGCGCGCCCGGATCCGAAGCGCCGACGACCACTGGAACTTTGCCGCCCACAGCCTCGATGACGATCTCGGTGACGCGCTTGCGCTCGGCATTGGTGAGCGTCCAGAATTCCTGATGGATCGAGTGCACGGAGAGGCCGCCGACGCCGGGCAGGGAGAGGGTTTTCGCCACGTTGCTTCGCAACCCCGCCTCGTCGATCTCGCCGTCGTCGCGAAAGGGCGTATAGAGCACGGTGAAATAGCCGCGAAAGTTCTTTCGGACCCATTGCCTCGCCCCTGAGCGGGGATACTTCGGCATGTCTGCCCTCCTTCGGATTGATCGAAGACTTTACACGAAGACGAAATCCGCGCAAGATACAATTCGGCTAGTTCATCCAGAATTCCGGAGCACGCGATGGCACTCACCTGGCCCCTGCAGGAAGCGAAAAACAAGTTGAGCGAAGTCATCGATCGCGCGGACAAGGCCGGGCCACAGACCGTGACGCGCCATGGTAAGCGCGTCGCGGTCATCGTTTCGGCGCGCGAGTTCGACCGGCTGAGCGGTGCATCGCTGTGGGACTACCTGCGCGCGGCACCGGTGAAGGGGGTGAAGCTGCGTGCTGAGCGCGACCGATCGCCCGGCCGGCTGGTCAAGCTGTGAACATCCTGCTCGACACCTGCGTCATCTCCGAACTGGTCAAACCCGCTCCCGACGCGCGCGTCCTTGACTGGACGGGGAACACGCCGGAGGGCAGCTGCTTCCTCTCCGCAATTACAGTAGGCGAAGTGATGGGTGGTGTTTCGCGCCTGCCGGCGGGCAAGCGGCGCACCCGGCTCGAAGCCTGGTTCGAAGGCCTCCTCGTGCGTTATGAGTCTCGCATTCTCGCAGTCGACGCGGCGGTCGCGCGTCATTGGGGGCGCCTCGCAGGCGAGCTCGCGCGGCGTGGCGCACCCACTTCGATGGCCGATGGGCTGATTGCCGCTACAGCGATCAGGCACGGTTTACGACTCGCGACCCGCAACCTCGCCGACTTCAAACCGTTCGGGGTGGACCTCGTCGATCCGTGGAAAGGGTGATCGAGTAATCCGGTCGGCGTGCCAATGTACTGGTACCGGTACAAAAACTGGCACGAGAGCCAATAACCGTGCGGACCTCTGAAGTACAATTTCGTGAATTTAGGTCAAGTGGTCCAGTCCCCGCCGGTCTCCGCCATGAGCTTCTTGGCCGCATCGGGCCCCCAGCTGCCGGCGGCGTAGAGCTCCGGTGCTGCGCGGCGCTTCATCAGCGGCGCATACAGCCGCCACGAGGCTTCGGTTTCGTCCGCATGCACGAACAGGGTCTGGTCCCCGCGAAGGATCTCCAGCAGGAGGGTTTCGTACCCGTCCCAGAGAGAATCGGTGGTCTCGGGGTAGCGGAACTGCATGCGCTCGGTGCGCAGCGCAAACCGGTCGCCCGGCGACTTGACCTCGAACGACAGGTCGAACCCCTGCTCGGGCTGCACATTGATCGCAAGGATATTGCGGTGGGGCCCGCGGCCGACGTTGCGGAACAATGCCACCGGCGGCTTGCGAAAGTCGATCACGATGCGGGTGGAGCGCCGCGGCATGCTCTTGCCCGTGCGCAGGTAGAACGGCACGCCCTGCCAGCGCCAGTTCTGGATTTCAAGGCGCATCGCGACGTAGGTTTCGGTGCGCGATCGCGGTGCAACCCCCGGCTCCTGCAGGTATCCGGGCAGGACCTTGCTGTCGACGCGCCCGGGCGAGTACTGGCCGAACACCACCGCATTGGGCGCGATCGGCGCTACCGAGCGCAGGACCTTGACCTTCTCGAACCGGATGCTGTCGGCGGCGAATGCGGCCGGCACTTCCATCGCGGTCAGCGTCAGCAGCTGGGTGAGGTGGTTCTGCACCATGTCGCGCAGGGCGCCGGTGTTTTCGTAGTAGCCGGCGCGCGTGCCTATGCTGGTTTGCTCCGCCACGCTGATCTGAACCGCCTTGACGTGGTCGCGGTTCCAGGAGGACTCGAACAAGGCGTTGCCGAATCGGAAGGCGAGCAGGTTCTGCACCGTTTCCTTGCCGAGGTAATGGTCGATGCGATAGACCTGCGATTCGTCGAAGTAGC
>JBBQNG010000189.1:0-8296 GCA_038329645.1 Burkholderiales bacterium | reverse complement strand
TCGACCTCGCCGCGAGCGAGGCGCGCGCCACGCTCGGCTTTCGAGACGGTGCTGATCCAAAGCCCGTACTGATCCGCCCATTGCTCCGCGAGGCCGACGAGCGCTGTGACGCGGCCCGACTTCAATTCTAGTTCGAGCTCGCAGATCGGCCACGACCGGTCACTAGCAATGACATTCCCCGAATCCAAGGCGATCTCGACGCGCGCGCCAGCGACGCGAATCGTCCTCGTCATGCGCCGTACGTCGGTGCGAAAGCGCATGGACAGCCCCGCGCTTGCATCCCCTTCACTGCCGTTGCCGAGCGCCTTGCGCAACATTTCGCCGGCAGGTGCCGCGTCGTGCCGGGCCAAGTCGACCGCGGGCGGCCCGCCGCCACGTGGCGCGGTCACCGAAACATTGTGCTCGAAGCGGCGGAAGGAGTCCGCCGTCGCCGCCTTGACGGTCTGCACCCAATGCCGTCCTTCCTTGCGCAGGCGCAACGTTACGCCGCGCCTGGCCAGGCATTCGTCGGCGGTGTCGAAGTAGATCGCCTGCATCCGCTCGATGCGGACGCGGCCTCGCTTGAGAGCTTTCTCGAGCGCCGCGCGCCTATCCGCTGGCACCGCGAATTTTAGTTCGATCTCGTCCTTGGGTGAGATGTCACTCGAGCATCTCATAAACAAGATCCCGCTCGAACTTGTATTCGGGAGTGTCCGGCAAGCCGGATGCGACGACGCACAGCCATTGACAGTGACTGGTGATTTCATCTGCTTCGACACAGACACGAGGGTTCTCACGCATCCATTCGCAGGCATGGGTTCAAAGAGCTCTGAGCAGGGTGTCTGCGGTGCCACGCTCAGGGTTAAATGGATAAGAGATCTTTTGCTTCGATCTCCTCTTCAAACCAGGCGTGCTGCGCTGTGCGGAGAACAACATTACGCACGCAATTGGCGAGCCGCGGTTTGACATGGATCAAACGCCTGCTTTGACGGCGGCTAGGCGCGCAGCGCGGCAACGTGCTCGTGCAGGAACCAGCGCCGCGTGACGATCTCGCGGGTGAACCATCGAGTGCGCATGAACATCGCCGCGGCGAACTGCTCCAGCAGCCCTGGGTGCGGCGCCGGTGCGCCGGCGCGCTCCTTCCTGGCGCCGTATCGATCCCCGATCGCACTTGCGTACGCCTCGAGTCTGTCGCGCGAATACTGCCCGCTGCAGCACTGGATCGCTGCGGCGGCAAGCAGCGCCGACTCGACCGCCGGGCGGATGCCTTCACCGCTTTCGGGATACGCGAGCCCGGCCGCATCGCCGATCAGCATCGCGTTGTCGGCAACGAGCGGCCGTGCCGCGTGCGGGTAGAGTAGGTAGGCGTGGCCGTTCGGGCGAGCGCGCGCAAGGTCTTCCTCGAGCACCCCCTCGCGCACCATTGCCGCGAGGAAGCGCCCGAAGTGCCCGGCGAGCTTGCGCGGCCCGCGCCGGCCGATGCCGACGTTCAGCCAGTCGCCCTTGCGCACAACCCAGGCGTAGCCAGCCAGGTCGGGACAGAAATACAGCTGCGGCGTGTGGCCGCGCACCGGCGAGCGCTCCGCCTGCTGCGGCGTCATCCGGATCTCGAATTCCTGCGCACCCACCACCGACTCGGCGCGGCCGAGGTCTGCGCCGAGTTCGCGCGCCACCGGGCAAAAGTGCCCGCCGGCGCCGATGAGAAGCGGGCTGCGCAGCGTACCGTTCACGATCCATTCGCCGCCGGCGCGCGAGAGCGACTCGAGCGGGGTCCCGGTGCGCAATTCCGCCCCGCTGCGCGCGAGAAGGTAGTGGTCGAACTCGCAGCGGCGAATACCATAGCTGACCGGTACCGGGCCGTGGTCGTTGTACACCGGCGCGGCGCCCATGCGCGCAACGCGAAAACCGTGGATCGGCTGAAGCACCCGGCCGCGCCTGTAGTCCTCCAGGTCGAGCCCGAGACTGCCGACCACCGCGGGCGTGATCCATCCGGCACAGGTCTTGTCGCGCGGGAAGGTCCGCTTGTCGAGCAAGGTGACCGACGCGCCCGCCAAGACGAGGGCGCGCGCGAGAGTCGAACCGGCCGGCCCGCCGCCCACGATCACCGCGTCGCGGCGTTCCAGTCTGCTCACCGGTAGAGGTCGCGGCGCGTCGCCGGCAGGTCGTTGTTGCCCGCGCGCGCGAACAGGACCTGAAACAGCTGCATGCAGCCGGTGGTAAAGGCGGCGATCGAGCCGGCCAGATACAGGTGCCAGGCGCGCGCGAATTCGGCACCCCGCTCCGCGCGCACTTCGTCGGCCGCCGCGAGGTATCGCGCCATCCAGTGACGCAGCGTTTCGGCGTAATGCAGCCGCAGGTTCTCGACGTCGAGCACGCTGAAGGCGCGCGGCTCGAAGATCGCCATCATCTCGCCGAGAGACGGCGGCTGCCCGCCGGGAAAAATTCGCCGCTCGATCCAGCCGTTCATAGGTTCAGGGCGGTTGCGGCCGATGGTGTGGATGAGGCCCAGGCCCCGCGGCGCGAGGCAGCGGTCGATGACCGCGCCGAGCGTGCCGTAGTTCTCTGACCCGACGTGCTCGAGCATCCCTACCGAGACGAAGGCATCGCACGCGCCTCGGATGTTGCGGTAGTCGTCCTCGATGAACGTGACGCGGTCGCCGAAGCCTTCCCTGCGCGCGCGCTCCGCGGCGAAGCGGATCTGCTCTCGGGAGATGTTCCAAGCGCGCACTTCGACGCCGTATTCGCGCGCCATGTGCAGCGCCAGTCCGCCCCAGCCGCAACCCGCCTCGAATACTCGCTGGCCGGGCCGCAGGCGCAATTTCCTGCAGACATGATCCATCTTGGCGCGCTGGGCGGTCTCGAGTGAAATGCCGGGCTCGGGGAAATAGGCGCAGGTGTACTGCATGGCGTCGCGGTCGAGCCACAGCGCGTAGAATTCGTTGCTGAGGTCGTAGTGCCGGTGGATGTTGTCGCGCGCCGATTCGATCGAGGAAGAACTCGGCGCCCGGTCGGTCCACACTTTCCACCAGGCCGACTCGCCCGCAGCACGGCCGGCTTCGAGCGCCCCGTAGGTGCGCTCGAGGAATGTGACCAGGTCGCCCTCGACTTCGATGCGCCCGGCGCTGTACAGGTCGCCGAAATGCAGCGCCGGATTGCGCGCAAGGTGCCACAACGCCGCTCGGTCGCGGATGCGCACCCTGAGGCCCGTATCCGAGCCCGCACTGCTCCCGTCCCAGAGCACGACTGCGTAGCCGGCGCCCGGGAGCGCAGCCACCATGGTGCGCAGCAGCCATCGGTCGAGCGTGCTGACGCCGCCCGTGCCGCGATTCTCCGGTTGCAATGCGTGATCTGCGTGCATTGTCATTTGCGAGACAGCGGGGCAAAGAAAAGATTGTCGACTGCCATGGCCTCATAGTCCGTGCCAGCCTGCGAATTGTATGTTCGGTCGCGCACACACGCCCCGGCAGACTGGCAGGGGTGTTCGGCGCCTACTGGTGGATGCTGCACCTGGGGCGCAGCGATCGCGTTTGGTTGACCTGAATCAACCGGCGCTTGTTCTGCGAACCCAGAATTGAACAGTACATCCTTGGAGGTCACCATGGGCGAGTCCGAATGGCTGGCTTTTACGCCGGAAGAGCTTGCGGAAAAAGTCGAAGGCAGCCAGCCCAGGCTCGTCGAGTTCATACACACTCCTGGATTGAGCGGCGTCGTCTACAGGCTGCCGGCCGGCTCCTTCGACGTGCAGGCGCCGCACCTGGAAGATGAGATCTACATCGTGCTGAGCGGCCGCGCCGGCTTCCGGGTCGCCGAACATGAATGCAAGGTTGCCGCGGGACACGTCCTCTTTGTCCGGGCCGGGCTCATCCACTCGTACTTCGACATAGAGGAAGACCTGACAGTGGTGGCGGTTTTCGGTGCGCGAGCGCGCCCGGAGCCGGACCTGCGACGGCCCTGAAGTGGAGAGGCTGCTCGAACTTCTCTACTTCATGGCACCGGCGTACCTGGCCAATATGGCGCCGCCATTCATGAAGTACTGGAGAGGATGGAACCGGCCGATCAGCCTGCGCTGGCTTGGCGCGCACAAGACGGTCGGCGGGTTTGGGCTGGGCGTACTGGTCGCGTTGGCGGTGGCGTATGCGCAGTCGGTGATCGGATGGGAAGGCGGCGTGGTTTCCTATGCACAGTGGCCCCTGGTCGGCCTGGCGATGGGAATCGGGGCCCTGGGCGGGGACGCGCTAAAAAGCGCCTTCAAGCGCGCCCGCGGCATCGCGCCGGGAAAGCCCTGGATACCGGCAGACCAGCTCGACTTCGTCCTCGGGGCCCTCGCCCTGGCCGGATGGTGGGCCCGCTTGGGCTGGGTCGACGTTGCCATCATCGTCGGCGTCAGCTTCGCAGGCGACCTCGCGGTCAACCAAATCGCATTCCGGCTGGGGATCCGCGACACACCGCTCTAGAAACTTCCCGTCGGCGTATCGGGTGCCGTGTTTGACGCACGTCAAAACCCGGCCAGGGCACGCGTGTTTCCATAAGGCTTCGACCGCACCGGTCCCATGTCAAAAGAGGCACCCAATGGGCTACAAAACGATGCTGCTCCATCTCGACGCCAACACGCATCGC
Organism: Burkholderiales bacterium; assembly: GCA_038329645.1. GTDB lineage: Bacteria > Pseudomonadota > Gammaproteobacteria > Burkholderiales > SG8-39 > SZAS-79. Next base: position 3,700 of record JBBQNG010000189.1, on the reverse strand, counting down.
GAGGAGCGCCTGGATCTCGCCTTCGAGCAGGCGGAAAAATTCGACGCGCACTTGGTCGGGCTTTACGCTCCGGGCCCGGTGCCGATTCCCGCTTATGCGCTCGCCGAGGCGGGCCAGGAAGTCGTCGAGCTGCTCCGGCGCCGCCGCGCGGAAGCCGCGCAGTCTGCCAAGAATGCCTTCGAGGCCGCGTCGGCGCGGCGCCGCGCGGTCAAGTGCGAGTGGCGGGTCGCCCCGGGTGACGCAGTCGCCGCCGTCTGCCTTAGCGCCCGGTACGCCGACCTGGTGATCGCGGGACAGCCGCACCGGGACAACGAGGAGGCAGGTGCCACGAACGCCCAGTTTGCCGGCGACCTTTCACTTTACGCCGGCCGCCCGGTGTTGTTCGTGCCCTACGCAGGCAGTTTTCCCGCGGTCGGCAAGCGCATGCTGGTTGCATGGAACGCCAGCCGGGAGTCTGCGCGCGCACTGAGCGATGCGATGCCCTTCCTCAAGCGCGCAAGCTATGTTGACGTGGTATCGCTGGACACGGATGCCATCGGCTCGCAGCACGGCGAGGATCCCGGCGCCGATATCGGCCTGTTGCTCGCGCGCCATGGCATCAAGGTCACGGTGTCCCAGCAGTCAAGCAGCGACATCGGCGTCGGCGAGCAGCTGCTTTCGCGGGCCTCGGATTTTGACGCGGATCTGATCGTGATGGGCGCCTACGGTCACTCGCGCCTGCGCGAGCGGATCCTCGGCGGCGCAACCCGCACCCTGCTCGAGGCGATGACCGTGCCGGTGCTGATGTCGCACTGACTCCTTCGCGCGCCTTCAGTCCAGCCCGAGCATCCTGCCGATGGCCTGCAGGAACATGCCGGCGCGCACGCCGTCGCTTTGCAGCTCCGCCGAGGCGCGGTCGACCTGCGAATGGACCGAGCGCATGCCGGCTTCGACGGCCGGGGGATGCGCATCGGAGTCCGCAAGCATTGCCTTGAGCTCGGCGACCTCGGCGCGCAGGTGCGCGTGGCGCGTGCTGTCAGGGGGCAGGGCCGCGAGGTCCGCTGCGATTTCCTCCACGAGGCGTCGCGCGGCGGCGACGTCGAACTCAGGCTTGGGCATGGCGTAGTCTCCGGTCATCGATGGAGGGCATTGTAAGGCGGCCAGGCAACGCGCCTACTTTGCCGTAGTCGCGCGCCCGGCGGGAGGCACAAGCAGCACCGGCACGGGGCTGTAGCGCACGACCAGTTCGGCGTCGCTGCCCAGCAGCGCGCGGTTCACCCCCCGGCGGCCGTGGGTGCCGATCACGATGAGGTCGGCCTTCCAGCGCGCGGCCTCCTCGACGATGGCGTCGGCTACGCGGCTGCCGAAGTTCTCCACAAGCGAGGTCTCCGGCTGCACGCCGCTTGCCCTGACCGCGGAGGCGATGTCATCGAGCACCTTGCGGCCGCATTCGCGCAGGGCGTCGATCAACGGGCCGACGCTCACGCCGATTTCCGGGGTAGAAAACGCAGGGTACTCGTCGACGATGTGCAGGAGCATCAGCTTTGCCCCGGACTCTTTTGCCAGGGCGACGGCTTCGGCCATGCCCTTTGCAGCCGTGGGGCTGCCGTCCACCGGGACCAGGATTCGGTTGTATGCCATGGGACACCTCCGTGTTGACTGCGCAAACAATACCCCCGCGGAAGACGCCCCCGCTTGACCCAGATCAACCTCCATTTTCCGCGGCGATGTGAAATGAGGGGTCGCACCAAACACTCGAGGAGTCGCCATGTACAAGCACATTCTGGTCCCCACCGACGGGTCGCCCCTTGCGACCAAGGCGGTGGACGCTGCCATCGCCTTCGCGGCAGAAGTCGGCGCGCGCGTGACCGGCTACTACGCCATCGAAGACATGAACATGCATCACGTCGGCGCGCACCTGACGAAGGACCTGCTCGAGGAGTTCGACCGGCGCTCGCGCGCGGCAGCCGAGATTCACGCGGCTGCGCCGGCGAAGGCCGCCAAGGCGGCGGGCGTGGTCTACAACTGGGTCGTCAGCAAGGTCGCGCAGCCCCACGAAGGCATCATCGACGCGGCGCGCGAATCTGGGTGCGACATTATCTTCATGGCCTCGCACGGCCACCGCGGGCTGACCGGCATGATCGTCGGCAGCGTCACCCAGAAAGTGCTGTCGCACTCAAAGATCCCGTTGCTCGTCTTCCGCTGAGCCGTATCGATGGACCTTGCCTTCCTCGGGGCCACCGGCACGGTCACCGGCTCGAAGTACCTGCTGAAGGATCGGGGAGCGTCGATCCTCGTCGATTGCGGGCTGTTCCAGGGCCTGAAGGTCCTTCGGCTGCGCAACTGGCAGCCGCTGCCGGTTGCGCCCGACTCGATCGACGCGGTGGTTCTCACGCACGCCCACATCGACCACAGCGGGTACCTCCCGCTCCTGGTGCGCAACGGGTTTCGCGGCCAGGTGTACTCCACCCACGCGACGTACGACCTGTGCAAGCTGCTCCTGCCCGATTCGGGCCACCTGCAGGAGGAGCAGGCGCGCTTCGCAAACGCGCGCGGGTTCTCGCGGCACAAGCCCGCCCTGCCGCTCTACACCGTGGAGGACGCGGAGAAAGCGCTCAAGCGCTTCACGCCGCTGCCCTACGACAAGCTGCAGGCGCTTCCCGGCGGCCTGTCGCTGCGCATGCTGCCCGCGGGCCATATCCTCGGCGCATCGATCCTCGAGTTCACGGGGGACGCTCGCCGCGTCGTCTTCTCAGGTGACCTGGGCCGCCAGTCCGACCCCGTCATGCGCCCCCCGACGAACGTGGCGGAGGCCGACTACCTGGTGGTGGAATCGACTTACGGCAACCGGCGCCACCCCGAAGGCGATCCTGAAGCCGAACTCGCCGCTCACCTCAAGCGCGCGACCGACCGCAAAGGCGTCGTAGTCATTCCGGCCTTCGCAGTGGGACGCGCGCAGACGCTGCTCCACCTGATTGCCCGCATCAAGGCCGCGGGCGGCCTTGACGGCGTGCCGGTGTTCCTCAACAGCCCGATGGCGATCGATGCGACGCGCCTCTTCCACCAGTACCGCGCGGAGCACCGCCTGACCGAAGAAGAGTGCCGCGCGGCGTGCGGTGTCGCCAAGATGGTCAATACTCCGGCCGAGTCGATGGCGCTCAACGCCCGCGGCGGGCCGATGATTATCGTGTCGGCAAGCGGCATGGCCACCGGCGGAAGGGTGATTCACCATCTCGAGGCTTTTGCGCCCGATGCGCGCAACATGATCCTATTCGCCGGTTTTCAGGCAGCGGGCACGCGCGGCGCGTCGATGGTCGGCGGCGCCGACTCGGTAAAAATCCACGGCGAGTACGTGCCGGTTCGCGCCGAGGTGGTCGACCTCGAGGGGTTGTCGGCGCATGCCGACTACACGGAAATCCTCGCCTGGCTGCGCGGCTTTAAAAGACCGCCCGTGAAGACTTTCATCACCCACGGCGAGCCGGCCGCGGCCGACGAACTGCGGCGCAGGATCAGCGAAACGCTTGGCTGGCCATGCGAAGTGCCGGAATACCTGGAGCACGCCTTGCTCGGATAGCCCATTTCAGTGCCGCGTGCCAAGCACCTTTTCAAGGCCCGGGATGTCGGCGATCCGGATGTGCTTCTGGTTGACCTCCATGATCCCCTCTTCCTGGAACTTCGAGAACAGCCGGCTCACGGTCTCCAGCTTGAGGCCGAGGTAGCT
>JBBQNG010000188.1:0-8398 GCA_038329645.1 Burkholderiales bacterium | reverse complement strand
GGTGATCACCGTGACAGCGCGCAACGGCACGACCAATGGGCTGGCCAACGCGACCACGACCAACTATGCCGGCGCGTACATGAAGATCACCAATGCAATCCTGACGCCAAATACCCAGGGTGCGCGCTACTCGCGATTCGACGCCTTGGGAGGCGGCACGACGCCTGCGCTCGACACGAGCAACGTACCGGGTGCACCGGGTGTTGCAGCCGACCCCGCCATCAGCGCGTTCGCTTCGGGCGTCGGCACCCTGACGTTCAGTGCGGGGGGCGCGGGCAAGGGCCTGGCCTTCACCCGCGGCGCGGCGCCCGTGGGGGCGTACAACGGGGATATTGCGCTTTCGATCAATGTGCTCGACACCGATGGCGTCGCTTACGCCAGCAATCCCGCTACGTTCGGCGCGGCGACCGCGGGCAACGGTATCGCCTTTTCATCGGGCAAGCCCATGCGCTACGGCCGGCTGCGAATGCAGAACGCTTTCGGCCCGCAAGGCAACGACCTGCCGGTGTCGCTTCTGGCCGAATACTGGAATGGGAGCGCATTCACCACTAACACCCTCGATTCCTGCCTGACGCTTGCCGCCGGCAATTTTGGATTGAGCGGATATACAGGCGGCATTACGGCGGCAAACATGAAAGCCGGCGCACCGGCTGCGGGCAACGTCAGTGTTGGTGGGGCCTTCGCGGCCGGCGTGGGCACCTTGAGGCTGACCAAACCGTCACCGGCGGCGGCCTCCCCGGGCGGGGTGGTCATCTGCGCGGATCTCGACGGCGCAACGCCAACCGATGCCACTTGCGTTGCCACCGCCCCGGCGAACCTGCCGTGGCTCAAGGGCAACTGGGGAAACGCCACTACGTACGTAGACGACCCGAGGGCCAGGGCGACGATCGGCCTGTTCGGCTCGCAGCCCAGGCAACTCATTTACCAGCGCGAGAACTACTAATCGGGGGACTGCAACCCACAACAATGAAGCGCATATGAATCGGTGGACGAAAATTCAGACATGAGAATAGGTTACGTGATCGTGTTAAGCTTAATTGTATGGTGTACCGCTTACGCCCGAGGTAGAGCCGATGGTCTGGCCGTTGCCGCGCAAACTTGAATCGGGATGGATGGCCGTCGAAATGATGCCGACGGAGCTGAGCGTCGCCCACGGATTGTGCGAGCCGGGAAACCGGCCACTGATAGTGCAGGCCGGGTCGTTCCCGATCGACGCTGCGCCGACCGGCGGCGCCAGGAGCGTGGCCCAGCAATTGCGCCTCGAGCGTTACCGATGCGAGACGCTGATGTCGCCGGGCGAATACCAATTGCTCACGGTCGAGGCCCCCAACGTGCCGCCCGTGGAACTGAAATCGGCGGTTCGCTGGAGCGTCCAGGGGCTGATCGATTTTCACATCGACGATGCGACGGTCGACGTGCTCGACGTCCCGCCCGAGGCCGGTGCGGCGGTCGTTTCCCACGCGATGTACGCCGTTGTCGCGCGAAACGAACTGGTGAAAAACCACATCGACCGCTTTCAGGAAGCGGGAATTGCGCTGTCGGTCATCGATATCGCGGAAACCGCGCAACGCAATATCGGCGCCCTTTGCGAGGAAGCGGACGGCCGCGGAATCGCCGTTCTATACGCCGCCGACACCTATTGCCTGCTCACCATCAATTTCAAGGGCGAGCTGTATCTCTCGCGGCGCATCGAACTGGGCCTGGACCAGGTGTTTCGATACGAGGCGGGCGCTCGCGAGGGCGTTTTGAACCGCATCCACCTGGAGATCCAGCGGACGTTCGATGTGTTCGAGCGGCAATACCATTACGTCACGATTGGAAAACTCGTCCTCGCGCCGGAGCCGAAGGACTCGGGCCTTCTCGAATACCTCGCGGAAAACCTCGGCATGCCGGTCGTCGCGCTGGATTTTGGATCGATCCTCGATTTTGCCGATGGCGTTGATCCCGATCGCGCCGCGCAATGGAAGCTCTTCCACCTGATCGGCGCCTCGCTGCGCCAGGAATCCAAGGCGCTCTGAAGCAATGGACGCTCCGGCATGAGCCAGCAGATCAACCTCTTCAATCCGCTCTACCTGCGGCGCGAAAAGCACTTCTCGGCGGCGACGATCCTTTGGTCGCTGCTGGCCGTTGTGGTCGCCCTGTTCGCCTACGCCGGATATGTCAACTACGCAATTCGCGGGCCCGTGGAGCGGGCGCGCTACTTCGAGTCGATGGTCAAGTACAAGCGCTCCGAAATGGCCGACACCGTGGCGAGGTATTCGCCCGAAGGGCGCAACAAGAAGCTTGAAGCCGATGTGCGTGCGCTCGAAATCCGGCTGGCGGCAAAAAAGGAGGTTTGGCGCGCGCTGCACAGCCTGGAGATCGGCACCGGCAGCGGATTTGCCGATTACTTCGAGGCATTCTCGCGACGCGCGATCGCGGGAGTCTGGCTCACCGGCTTTTCCGTCGGCGGCGGCTCGGGTGATCTTACGATTCAGGGGCGAGTGCTGCGGCCCGAACTCGTCAGTGCGTTCCTGTCGGCGCTTGGCGATGAGAAGGTCATGCAGGGACGCAAGGTCGTCGAGCTCAAGCTCGAAACGCATTCGTCCGCTGCCGGGCCCGCCACAGTGCAGAGCGCGGGAATGCCGGTCACCGGCGGGCAATTTGTGGAGTTTTCGGTGCGCGCTCCGGCTGCTCTCGTCGAACCCGGCGGCTCGGTCGATGCGCGTGTGCCGGCGCCCCAGGGGGCGGCGCGTTGAAGCAATATCTCGCCAAGGCCCTGACCCGCGTCGATGCGGCGACGCTGCGGGAGCGTGTCCTGCTGTTTTTTGCCGTGGCGATCGTGCTCATTGCGTTCGTAGACACCATGTTCATCAGTCCGGTTGTGGAGAGGGAACGCAAGCTGCATGCGGCAATCGCGGGCAACCAGGCGGAACTGGACACCATCGAAAAATATATCCGCACGATGGTCAACGCGCGCGGCGAAGATCCCGATGCGCCGACCCGCGCTCAGTACCGGCAGCTTACCGACCAGCTCGCACGGGTCGACGCCCAGATCGTGCAGGAGCAAGAGCGGTTTACCTCGCCCGAGCGCATGCGCAAGGTGCTCGAGGAAACCCTGCGTGCGACGCGGGGCGTGCGGCTGGTGGGGCTGAAGAGCCTGCCGGCCGAATCCATTGCGGAATCGGCAACGGCCTCCAGCGGGACCAAGGAAGAGGAGCGGACGAGAATTTTCAAGCACGGATTGGAACTGACCGTAAACGGCTCCTACGCGGATCTGTATGCGTACCTGCGCAACCTGGAGAGGCTTCCCCGCATGTACTGGGGAAAAGCCGTCCTGGCCGTTGACGAGTATCCTAGGTCCACCCTTACGCTGACGGTGTACACCTTGAGCCTCGACAGGATATGGATACAGGTATGATGCCCAGGTCGATCCTGTCTGGCCTATTCGCCCTGTGCGTCCTGGCCTTCCCGCATGCGGGACTCCACGGCGCCCCGGCGGATGTGCTTGTGGACCCCACACGCCCGCCCAGCTTTGCTGCCGGCGAGGCCGGCAGCGAGAAACCCGCGCAGGCCCGAGTGGTCCAGTCGGTGCTGATCGCCCCGGGACGCACGATCGCCGTGGTCAACGGCGAGACCCTGCGTGTAGGAAGCAGCGTGGGCGGCGCGAAAGTGGTAAAAATCGATGAGACTGGCGTGACCCTCAGCCACAGCGGCAAGCGGGAAGTGCTGAGGCTGTTTCCGGACGCGCAAAAGAGCGAACCGGTCAGGGTCCGGCGTTGAACCAGGGAAGAAACATGCAAGTGAAAAGATTTCCTGTTGCATTTCTTGCCGTGCTCCTGGGCGCGTGCGCCGGGCCGCCCCCCAAAACGGTCGCGATCGATCCCCAGATCCTGGCCGAGGCGTCCAGGAACGGCGCGCGCGGCAAGGACGCACCATCGCACACGCTCGATGAGGCGCTGCTCCCGCCCATGCGCATGGACATGCCTGCGGTCGGCGGGAGGCCCATCGAGCCGAAATTCGATCTCGCCGTCAACAACGCCCCGGCACAACAGGTATTCGCTTCGATCGTCAGCGGCAGCCGGTACAGCATGCTGGTGCATCCCAGCGTGACCGGGTCCGTTTCGCTGAACCTGAAGGATGTGACCATCCGCGACACGCTGGATGCGCTGCGTGACCTTTACGGATACGAATTCCGGATCGACGGGACGCGCATATTCATCCAGCCCGCGGGACTCCAGTCACGCATCTACCAGGTCAATTACCTGCAGGGGCAGCGGCGCGGCTCGAGCGACGTGCGCGTCCAGTCCGGCTCGGTGAGCGATACCGGGGCCGGCGGGACGCCGGGGTTCCCGTCGGGAACCACGTCGCCGGCCTCCGTTCCCGGCGCCCCCGCGCCCTCCAGCGTGCCAGGCGGGCTTGCGTCGCGCAGTCTCGAAAGCAGCCGGATCAGCACGCAGATCACCTCCGACCTCTGGCGCGACCTGCGCGAAGCGCTGCTGACGATTGTCGGGACGGGCGACGGGCGCAGCGTGGTGATCACGCCCCAGTCCGGGGTCGTGCTGATCCGGGCGCTGCCGCAGGAGCATCGCGCGGTTGAGCAGTATCTCAGGGCAACCAAGATATCCATCGAGCGGCAGGTGATGCTGGAGGCGAAAATCGTCGAGGTAACGCTCTCGAGCGCGTACCAGGCGGGGATCAACTGGAGCCTGTTCCGGGGCGCAGGCCGGCGGGTGGTGGCCGGACAGGTGTCGAGCAGCACCGGGCAGGTCACCGCCCTGGGCGCCAACAGCCAGCCTCTCACCAGTTCCGGCGTGAATGTCGATACCGCCGCGCGGGCGATCACTACGCTGGGTACGGGTGCATTCGCGTCGACCAATCCTGCCGGCGCGGTTTTCGGCCTTGCGCTGCAGACATCCAATTTCGCCGCGCTGCTGCAGTTCCTCGAAACGCAGGGCTCGGTCCAGGTGCTCTCCAGCCCGCGCGTTGCGACCCTGAACAACACCAAGGCGGTGCTCAAAGTCGGCATCGACGAATTTTTCGTCACCAACGTCACCACCACCACGATCACCAGCGGCACTGCGACGCAGACCTCGCCGTCGGTCCAGGTGCAGCCGTTTTTCTCCGGCATCGTCCTCGACGTCACGCCGCAGATCGACGACGCGAACATGGTGATCCTGCACGTGCATCCGTCGGTCAGCAACGTGACCGAAAGCGACCTGCAGGTCAACCTGGGCGGCACTTTCGCCTCGATCATCCTGCCGCTGGCGCGCAGCACAGTGAGCGAGACCGACACCGTGGTGCGGATCAGCGACGGGAACATCGTGGCGATCGGCGGCCTGATGAGCGTGAACCTCCAGGACAACCGCGGCGGCCTGCCGGGCGCGAAGGGCATTTTCGGCAACAGTAATGTCCAGATGAGCAAGAAGGAGCTCGTCATCCTGCTCAAGCCGACCCTGATCGTTTCCGACCGCAGCTGGGAGCAGGACCTCGAGGAGACGCGCGAGCGCCTCGAGAATCTCTACCAGCAGCAGCCTGCCGGAACCATGGCGCGGTGAACTACGTCGCGCACTTCGGCCTGCGCGAACCGCCATTCGGAATCACGCCGGACACGAGCTTTTTCTTCGCGTGCCGGAGCATCCAGGAGGCGCTCAACACGCTCCTGGTGGCCGTGGCCAACGGCGAAGGATTCATCAAGATTACCGGCGAAGTCGGGACGGGAAAGACGCTCCTGTGCCGGAAATTCCTTGCCAGTCTCGATGAAAGCTACATTTCGGCCTATATCCACAATCCGAATGTCGAGCCTGGAACGCTGTTGATCGCGATCTGCGAGGAGCTCGGAATAAAGGTCGAGCCTTCCAGCGACCAGCACCACTTCCTGAAGGCAATCACGCATGCGCTGCTCGAGTCCGGGGCAGACGCGAAACGCGTGGTGCTGTGCATGGACGAGACGCAGGCCATGCCGCTCGAGACGCTCGAGACCCTGCGCCTGCTCACGAACCTGGAGACCGAAAAGCGCAAGCTTCTTCAGGTGGTCCTGTTCGGCCAGCCGGAACTGGACCGCAAGCTTGCCGGGGATTCGATCCGCCAACTGCGCCAGCGCATCATGTTCCAGTACGACCTGAAGGCTTTCACCCCCGGGGAAGCTGCTGCCTATGTCGGGCACAGGCTTTCGATCGCGGGATACGGCGGCCCGCCGCTTTTCAACCCGTCCGCCCTGAAGGCCATCCACCGCGCAAGCGGGGGAATTCCGCGCCTCATGAACATTCTTGCGCACAAGTCCCTCCTGCTGCTGTATGGAGAAGGCGGCCAGGAAGTGGACAGGCGTCATGTCCGGCTCGCAATAGAAGACACGCCGGCTGCCGTCAGACCCCGCATGTGGTGGTGGCCGCGGCGGCTCGCCGGGTGAAGACCGAACCGGGGATGCGATGAGCGTCATCAACAAGATGCTGCAGGAGCTGGATCAGCGGCAAGCTGCCCCGGCCCCCGGAGGCTCCGCGCTGCGCCCCATGCGCAGGGGTGTCGCGGCAGGCCGCAAAGGCAGGGAGGCCTTCTGGCGCCTTCTGGCCCTGCTGATGCTTGCCGGCATCGTGGGCGTGGCCGTGCTGATGTTTCAACTCCAGACGCAGCCGGTAGTGACGAATCTCGCGCTGAAGGCCGCCGAGGACGCGCGGACTCGCTCGGTTCAAATTGCCGCGCCGCCACCAATCGTCGCCCCTGTGGCGCCCGTCGCAGTGCCGGTCCAGGCTGCGCCGAATGCCGAAACCGTCCAGGCAGTTCCGAACCCCGCGCCAGGGTTGCTCAGGCTCGCACCATCGATCCAGACGCCGATGCCGGCCGAGCGGGAAAAAAGGCCCAGTGAGCCTCGCACGAGCATCACGGCCAAGGCAAAGCCGTTGACATCGATGGGAACGACGAGTGCGATGCGCTCCCCGGAGGCAAATACCCCGCGGTCGGAGTCTCCGGCGGGATCCGCGAAGCTGGAAAAGCTCGACCGGCCGCGAACCCCGCACGACCAGGCTGAAGCCGAGTTCAGGCGCGCAGTCGCGCTGCTGAACGAAGGCAGGATCGCGGACGCACAGGAGTCCCTAGCCGCGGCACTCAGGGCCGACCGGACGCATGAAGCCGCGCGGCAGGCGCTTGTGGCCCTTTTGCTCGAGCAGCGCAGAATCGAACCCGCGCGAACAGTGCTTCAGGAGGGCCTTGCCGTCAATCCCGGCAATCCGGTGTTCGCCTCGTCGCTTGCCCGCATCCTGATGGAGAGCAAGGATTACGACGGCGCGCTGCGCACACTGCAGGGCGCGAGCGCGGCCGGTGCATCGCGCGCCGATTTCCAGGCGCTAGTCGGCGCCGTCCAGCAGAGGCTCGGACGCCACAGGGAAGCGATGGAGGCCTACCAGGCCGCCTTGCGCCTGTCTTCCGCTTCAGGCTCTTCGTGGATAGGGCTAGGAATCTCCCTCGAGGCGCTCGGTCATCGTCCCGAGGCGGCCGAAGCCTTTCGCCGCGCGATCGCTACCGGATCGCTGACTGAGGATTTGCGCAGGTTTGCCGAGACCCGCCTGCGGGAAACCCAGTAGGCCTGGCGCCCGACGAGGCAGGAAGCGCTCGCGCCGCAAATCAGTGCTCGCGCTTGCGTGCGCCGCTGCCCGGGTCCCAGCTTTTGAAATGGCCGGTCTGCCCGTTCATTTCCTGGTGGCGCTGCTTCCTCGCGCGCTGCGGCGACACGAAGATCCAGTACAGCACCCCGGCAAACACCAGCGCGACGAAAATGAGGTCGATGAAAGTGGAGGTAGGCATGGCGGCGCGTCCTTGGTGGGATTCGATTGCCTATTTGAGTCGCGCCGCGTGAGAACGTCATGCGGATTTGCATCTCTTACATCTGGTTGCATCCGGTAGCATCCGGTTGCATTTCCCTCACGGCCCCGGGCGCATGAACGTAAAATCGCGGCCATGCCCGACGACCTGCCCGCAAGCGAAAGCGCCCCCTACGCGGGACTGACGCCGGATGCCGTGCTGGATGCGCTTGAGAGCGCGGGCCTCGCGCCCGACGGCCGCATGCAGGCCCTCAACAGCTACGAGAACCGCGTCTACCAGTTCGGCGTCGAAGACGACAAGCCCCTGGTGGCCAAGTTTTACCGCCCGGGCCGGTGGAGCGACGCGCAAATCCTCGAGGAGCACGAATTCGTGCTCGAGCTGGCCGGCAGGGAGCTTCCGGTCATCGCCCCGCTGGTGCTGGAGGGCAAGACGCTGCACGACCACGGCGGATACCGCATCGCCGTCTACCCGCGCTGCGGCGGCCGTGCGCCCGAGCTCGAGGACCCGCACACCCTCGAATGGATGGGCCGTTTTCTCGGGCGCATCCATGCGGTCGGTGCGCTGAAACCCTTTGCCGCGCGTCCGCCGCTGGACATCGAAACTT
>JBBQNG010000187.1:0-8410 GCA_038329645.1 Burkholderiales bacterium | reverse complement strand
GAACTTGGCCAGTTCGCGCACGAGCGAGCGCGGGATGGAGAGGCGGTTGCCCGCCATATCGGTCACCTTCAAGCCGAGCAGGGCCTTGCCGAACGTCGCCTGCCGCGCGGAGGCCTGCATGAGGCCCCAGTAAAGGAGCGGACCGAAGAGGCCCGCCGCCCCGAGGATCGAGATGCCCACGGGGCCGAGGAACGCGCATCCTGCCGCGAGCACGACGAATCCGATGAACAGGACTGCCGTGTCGACGAGGTACGCAAGGAAGCGGATCCAGAATCCGCCGTAGGAAGTGCCGGTCAGGTCTGCCATGGCTCTCCCCTTTATGGAAACTCCAGCCCAATTTTTTCAAGCAGATTACGCCTTTTCGCCGGAGGTGGCGAAACAACCGCATCACCCAGACGGCGGAGGTCTCATGGGCAGTTAAGATGGGCGAAACGCTCGCAAAACCAGGACAGCCGGAGACAAGGATGGCGGAGGTATTCAGGGTCGGCAATTGCGCCGGATTTTCCGGCGACCGCATCGATGCGCCCGGTCCGGTGGTCGACACGCTCATCGAGCTCGGCGGCCCGGCGGCGGTGTTCTTCGAGGTGCTCGGCGAGCGCACGGTGGCCCTCGCGCAGCTCGAAAAGCGGCGCGACCCGGAACGGGGCTACGAGCCCATGCTCGAAAGGCTGCTCGAGCCCATCCTCGGGCGCTGTGCGCAAAACGGCATAGCGATCATCGGCAATTTCGGCGCCGCCAACCCGCCCGGCGCAGCCAGAGTCATTGCGAAGCTCGCGCTGCGCCTCGGCACGCCGCAGCTGAGGATAGGCGTGGTGCACGGCGACGACGTGCGCGAGCGCCTCGATCCCGCGAAGCTCGACGTTTTTGATGCCGATGCGATGCTCGATACCGGCACGGGCGAAGTCGTCTCGGCCAATGCCTACCTTTCCGCACAGCCGATCGTGGAGGCGCTCAAGGCCGGCGCGCAGGTCGTGGTCACCGGGCGCACCGGCGACCCGTCGCTTGCCCTCGCACCGCTGGTCCACCATTTCGGCTGGGCGTGGGACGACTGGGCGCGTCTCGCGGTGGGCTCGACGGCCGGCCATCTGCTCGAGTGCGGCTCACAGGTCACCGGCGGCTACTACTACGATCCCGGCTTCAAGGACATCCCGGACCCGGCCAACATCGGGTTCCCGATCGCCGAGGTCGGCGGCGACGGGCGCCTGGTGATCACCAAGGCCGCGCGCACCGGCGGCGTTGTGAATGCGCGGGTGGTCAAGGAGCAGCTCCTCTACGAGATCCACGACCCGGCGTTCTACATCACGCCCGACGTGACGCTCGATTTCACCGGCATCCGCGTGAAGGAGCTGGGCCAGGACCGCGTCGAAATCCTCGGCACCCGCGGGCGGCCCGCGCCGGCAAAGGTCAAGGCCACGGTGTGTTTCGACGGCGGATGGCTTGGCGAGGGCGAAATTTCGTACGCCGGCCCCAACTGCCTCGCGCGGGCGCGCGCCGCGGCCGACGTGCTCCTGCAAAGGCTGCGCATGAGGAAGCTCGACGTGCAGCCGCGCGTCGACCTCATCGGCGTGACCAGCGTGCACGGGGGCGACTCGGGCAAGGGCTGGCGTACTTTCGACGGGCCGGAGCCGCAGGACATCCGCGTGCGCCTGGCCGTCTCGGCGCGCACGCAGGACGACGCCGACCAGGCCTCGCGCGAGGTGCTGGCCCTGTACTGCTGCGGGCCCGCCGGCGGCGGCGGGGTGCGCTGGAAGACGACGCCGCGCATCCGCACCCAGTCCTGCCTCATGCCGCCGGGCGACCTTTCGCCGGGGGCTAGCGTGCGCACCGCGACCGAGATCGCGCGATGATCGCCGGGAGAATCGTCGAGGTTGCGTTGCACCGGGTCGCCCACGGCCGCGCGGGCGACAAGGGCAACCGACTCAACGTGAGCGTGATGCCCTACGACAGCGACGCCTACGCGGTGCTCGGCGACCAGCTCACCGAGGCGCGCGTTCTCGAAGCGTTCGCGCATCGCGGCGCCACGCGCGTGAAGCGTTACGACCTGCCGTTGCTGCCGGCCTACAATTTCGTCATCGACGACACGCTCGAAGGCGGCGTCAACGGCAGCCTCAACCTCGACGGGCATGGCAAGAGCAATTCGTTCCTGCTGCTTGCGATGATCGTGCGGGTGCCGGAAAAATTCATGAAAAAGGCGGAGACATGAAAACAAGGACCTCGATTCTGGTTGCGGCCCTGGCGGTGCTGGGTGGGTTCGCGCAATCCGCTGCCGGTCAGCCGAAGTATCCCGACAAGCCCGTGCGCATGGTAGTGCCCGCGCCGCCGGGCAGCGCGCCGGATATCCTTGCGCGGCTGGTGGGCCAGAAGCTCGGCGAATCGTGGGGCCAGCCGGTGGTGATCGACAACGTGGTGGGCGCCTCGGGCAACATCGGCACCGACCGCGTGGCCAAGGCCGCGCCCGACGGCTACACGCTGCTGTTCAACACCATCGGGCCGATCGCGGTCAACGTGACGCTCTTCGGCGACAAGCTGCCCTACGACCCGCAGAAAGACCTCGCGCCGGTGAGCCTGGTGACGAAGATGCCGAACCTGCTCACTGTCAATCCCAAGGTGCCCGTGAACAACCTGCGGGAAATGATCGCGCTGGCGAGGAAGGAACCCGGCAAGCTGCGTTACGGCACCGCCGGCGCGGGCACCACGCAGCACCTGTCGGGTGAGCTGCTCAATACGCTCGAGAAGATCACCCTGGTCGCGATCCCCTACAAGTCGAGCGCACAGATGACCACCGACGCCATCGGCGGGCAGATCGAGGTGCTGTTCCATAACGCGCAGGTGCTGATCCCGCACGTGAAGGCCGGCACGCTGCGCCCGATCGCGATCACCAGCGCGAAGCGTTCGCCTGCGCTGCCCGACATCCCGACCATGGCGGAGGCGGGCGTGCCGGGCTTCGAGATCACCGCGTGGTTCGGCGTCATGTGTCCGGCCGCCACGCCGCCCGCGCTCATCCAGAAGATCTCCGCCGACGTTCAGCGTGCGGTTGCGATGCCCGACATCCGCGACCGGATCCTCGCGGACGCGAGCGAGCCGGTCGGCAACCGGCCGGAGGAGTACGCGGCGTTCATCAACTCGGAAGTGGTGAAGTGGCGTGCCGTGATCCGGCAGGCAAATATGAAGCCGGACTAGCGGAACTGGCCGACCGTGCGGCTGCGCGGGGGCGCCCCGACAGGAGGTCGGTCATCGATGCCCACTTTGGGCGCGGTGCTGATGCCCACCGGGGGCGCGGTGCTCACACCGATCCGCGGCGGCGGCGTCGAGTCGACAAAGAAAGGCTGCTGGACAAACGGCCCGCGTGCGCCGATCACATATTGCGGCGGGTAGTAAACAGGGTAGCCGGTGCTGCCGTAGGTCATGTCGCCGCCGCTGCCCGAACGGATGGCGTCGCAATCGACGCGGCGCTCGGCTACGCAGCGGTCGTACGCGGCGGCGCGGCGCGCGGCGTCGGAATTCGTGGCGGCCGGCGGGCGGCGCGCGTTACGCTCGGCTTCGAGCTGCCGCTCGAGGGCCGTGATCTTCGCGTCGCGGCGCGCATCCGCCGACATCGCCTTGTTGATCTCGGGGTCGGGGGTGTAGACCGAAACCCGCTCGGCGACTGCTTCGACCTTCTTTTTCGCGCTGTCGGGCGGCGGCGTGTTGGAGTACGAAACCTGGCCGCGCTCGTCCACCCACTTGTACATCTGCGCGCCGGCGGGCAAAGCCGTGCCCAGCGCCGCGCAGAGCAGCACGCAGGAAAGCGCAGAGGTCAGCCGTAGTCCCATGTCCGCTAGCGTACACCCGGGTCGGGGTGCGGCAAAACACAGGATGTAACCGGTTGTAAGATGCGTCACCGGCCGCCAGAGCCGGGGCCGGAGGCAGCAGCGGCAATCCGTCACGATCACACCCACAAGGGAGCCCACCATGCAAGACAACTCGACCAATCCGCGTCGCGATTTCCTCAAGGTCGCCGCCGGCGCAGGACTCGCCGCCCTGGCGGGCACTGCCGGCGCCCAGCCTTCGCCGAATACCGGCCACGTGTTCGAGTTCAAGCCCAACCAGCGCTATCCCGACCCGGCGGTGCAGATCCTCGATCCGAGCTTTGGCAAGCACCGCATCTACAGCAGCTCCGTCGAGCAGCTCGCGAGCGGCATGCGCTGGGCCGAGGGGCCCGCCTACTTTCCCGCCGGCAGGTACCTCCTGGTCAGTGACATCCCCAACAACCGCATAATGAAGTACGACGAGACCAACGGGGCCTTCAGCGTCTTTCGCGACAACTCCAATTTTGCCAACGGCAATACGCGCGACCGGCAGGGCCGCCTGGTCACCTGCGAGCACTCGGTGACGCGGCGCGTGACGCGAACCGAGCACAACGGGAAAATCACGGTGCTCGCGGACAATTTCGAGGGCAAGCGCCTCAACGCGCCCAACGACATCGTGGTCAAGTCCGACGACAGCATCTGGTTCACCGATCCCCTCTTCGGCATCAACGGCGAATGGGAAGGCTCGCGCGCCAAACCCGAGCAGGCCACCACCAACGTCTATCGCATCGGTACCGACGGCAAGGTCAGCGCGATGCTCACCGACCTCGTCAATCCCAACGGCCTCGCTTTCTCGCCCGACGAGAAGAAGCTCTACGTGGTCGAGTGGAAAGGCACGCCCAGCCGCAGCGTCTGGGGCTACGACGTTGCCGCCAACGGCAGCCTGTCCAACAAGACGAAAGTGGTCGATGCCAACGGGGCGGGGTCGCTGGATGGTTTCCGTGTCGACACGGAGGGCAACCTGTGGTGCGGCTGGGGCAGCAACGGCTCGCCGCAGGGCAAGCCCGAGGAGCTCGACGGCGTGATGGTGTTCAATCCTGCCGGCAAGGCGATCGGCTTCATCAAGCTGCCCGAGCGCTGCGCCAACCTCGCTTTCGGCGGCCCGAAGAACAACCGGCTCTACATGACGTGCAGCCACTCGCTGTACGCGCTGTATGTCGAAGCGCATGGTGCGACCTGACATGAATCTCAAACTTTCACTTTCAGAAAGCCAATAGCAGAGCCGATCTCCAGATGTTTTTGTGCCGGTACCGGTACATTCAGGGGCGCTGCGGGCACCACTTGCCGAGGAGCTGGCCCTTGCGCTCGGCGGTTGCCTTCCAGGCCGGATCGGCCGCGGACCTGCGGTACCAGGCCTGCGCGGTATCGAGGTCGGCCGGCTGCGCCACGCATTCGCTGATGAGGCCCAGGTAGTACTGCGCATCGGCGGCGCCTGAGTCGGCACGCGTCTCCAGCCCCGGTTTCACGCGCTTGGCTGCGGCTGCATCCTTCTGCTCGACGATGGCATTGAGCGCGGCCGACAGCCCGCGCCCTGCAGCAAGGCGCACGCGTTTGGACGCCTCGTCGTCACCCTCCGATTTGGCGATGACCCTCATGTAGGTCTCGACGGCTGCGCCGCGGTCGAGCGCCCACGAGCGCCCGTAAGCGGTGGCGAAAGCGAAATCCAGCATCGCCGGCCGGTCGCCGCGCTCGGCGAGCAGGCGCTGGTCGTCCATCCAGCGCGCGGCTTGCGGCGGCTGCGCGCCCTGGCCCCTGGCCCACCAGGCCGACTTGGCCACGACCTGCTTGACGGTGTCGTAGCGCGTCTCGAAAGCCGCGATGCGCCTGGCTGCGGCGGCATTGCCGTCCTTCGCCAGCTCGAAAAGCTTGGCCAGGGCGCGCGACCTTTCCTCGAATAGGGCGGAAGCGTCGAGCGTGCTTGCGTATTCGGCGGCGAGCCGGTCGCCCTCGGAAGGCGCAGGCGGCGCCGGTGGAGCCGCTTTCGGCTTCACCGGCGGTGCCTCGATCGCGACCGGCGCCACGGGCCGCGGCGCCTGCACCTGGTAGACGAACGCACCGGCCATCGCCAGCACGCCGGCGATTCCGGCGGCCATGCCGAGTTTCCAGCGTGCAGTACGCGGCGCGGCGAACACATGCGGGGTTACCGGGCGCGCCACCGGCGTAGGCAGCGGCAGCGCCACCGGCGTGAGCGGCGTTTGGCGGCCCGCAATGCGCCCATGCGCCATCTCCTCGGCGGTCCATTCGCCGTCGATCGAGAATTCGAGCGATGGGGAGGGCTCCGCGGAGCGCGCGATCAGCGCGTCTACGGATTCGATGAGGCTGTCGTGCGGCAGGATGCTTGCGGCCGGCAGTGCGTCGAACCCCTTGAGCTGCTGCACGAGGTTGTGGATCTCCCCGATCACGCCCTCGGCGCCGCCGCGCGCGGGCACCAGGCCGGCCGCGGCGATCTTCTCCGCCATGTGCCCCAGGCTGAAGAGGTCGACGCGGTAGTCGAGCTGCTGGACCGCGTTGGGCGAGCCGCTCTTCCGGTCCGCGTGCAGTGCCTCGATCAGCAGAGCCGACTGGTAGGGCAGGCGCTCGTCGGGATCGATCACCAGCACCTGCGTGAGCGGGATCGAGTGCGCCACCGAGAACGCGAAGTCGATGAGCTTGAGCTTGCCGAAGGCCAGGCTCGCCTTCTGCCCGTCGGCCGCGTAGGGATACGGCTCGTACGGGATGCAGATGTTGTCCTCCTTGATGTCGCAATGCACGATGCGGTGCTCGTGCAACTCCTTCAGCGCCACCAGGCACGCGCGCACCAGGCGCAGGAACGCATCCGCGCGCTGGAAAGGGTGCGACAGGGTCGCCGTGTCCGCATAGCGCGACTTGACGCGCAGCCAGTTCGAGATCGTCACCCCCGCGTCGCAGGTGAGGACCTGCTTGGCGGCGTCGTTTTCCGAGATCAGGTGGCGCGCCTGCACGACGTGCGTGAACGCGCTTTGCTTCTTGAGGAACTCGCGCAGGAAGTAGTTCTCCCGCTCGGCCCAGTAGCGATAGTCGTATTTGTGCCCCTTGCGGTCCTCGAACTCCTTGAACACCTTGGAGAACAGGACCGGATGCGTGTCGAGGCGCTCCACCTTGACATGGGCGCAGTCGATGATGACGCGATGGCCGGAGTCGAACACTTCGCTCTTCGGCGGCAGCGTCGCCGGCCCAAGGCGCGGCTCGATCCAGTGCCCGGCGGCTTCGCTGTCGAGGCGTTCGGCCGGTTTCCTTCCGAGGGTGAGGAGCGACATGGCTAGTCCACCCTTGCGACGCGGAAACCCACGCGGTTGTCGTGATAGCCCGAAGGCACGGCGGAGCGCGCGGCCGAATGCATGGCGTTGGCGGGTCCCTGCCATGCGCCGCCGCGCACGACGCGCACGTCGCCCGGCGCGCAGTCGTAGGAGCAGTCGTCGACCCACTCCCACACATTGCCGTTCATGTCGTACAGGCCGAACGGGTTGGCCGCGAAGCTGCCCACCGGCGCCGGGCGCCGCCCGTCCCAGCGCGTGCCGCAGTCGTTGCAGTTGGCCAGGCCCGCGCGGGCTTCGTTGCCCCACCAGTAGCGCGCATCGGTGCCCGCGCGCGCGGCGTATTCCCACTCGGTTTCGGTGAGCATGCGATACGTGCGGCCGGTCTTGCGCGACAGCCACGCGGTGTACTGGCGCGCATCGGACCAGCTGATGTCGATGACCGGCTGGCGCCCGCGGCCCCAGCCGGAATCGCGCGCCCGGCGGCGGCATTCGCCTGCCGCGACGCACGCATCCCACTCTGCGAAGGTGACTTCGAACCGGCCCACCGCCAGCGTGTAGTCGACCGTGGCGACGTTGCGCCGCCCGCCCGCGGCCTCGCCGAGCTGGGTTTCGCCCGGCGGCAGCCACACCATCTCGGGACAGTCCGCGCAGTCGCGGAACACGGCGCCGAAGCGCGGCGGCACGCGCAGCGAGCGCGTGTCGCGCGAGACGATCAGCTTGGAGGCGATCGCGGCAATCGCTTCGCGGGCGGCAGCCTGCCGCGCTGCGTCGCGCGCCGCGGCTTCCCTGGCGGCCGCGTCCTTCTGCGCGGCTTCACGCGCTGCGGCTTCCTTGATTGCCGCTTCCCTGGCCGCGGCCTCGCGTGCCGCCTCGCGCTCGGCGAGCTCACGCTCCGCTTCGCGCTGCGCCAGCTCGCGCGCAACGGCCTCGCGCTCGGCGGCGGGGCGCGCCGCGGTCGCTCTGGCGGCGGCTGCCCGCGTTGCCGCGATTCGCGCTGCCGCGGCCCTGCGCGCGGCTTCGCGCCCCGCAGCTTCCTTGGACGCCGCCGCGCGTGCGACCGCTTCGCGCGCCTCGCGGGCTTCGCGGGCGGCGGTCGCGCGTTCCTGCTCAGCCGCGCGTGCCGCGGCTTTTGCGCGCTTGCGCTCGGCCTCGGCCGCGCGAATCCGCTCGCGCTTCGCGGCCGCCTCGGCTTGCGCCGCGCGCTTCTCTGTCGCCGCGGGTGCCGGCGGCGCCGCCCGCCGCTCGGTCGGGGCGCTCACCGTCGGGGTCGCGGCGAACGCGATCTGG
>JBBQNG010000186.1:0-8442 GCA_038329645.1 Burkholderiales bacterium | reverse complement strand
TCAGGCCACACATCGTGAAACCGCTAATCCATTTCGAAGACGGCAGCACGCGGCCCAGCGTGTTTCGCATTTCCGCGGCGCGCGTGGCCGCAGCGCGCAAACGCAATCGCGACGCCGCCGCCCTCGTCGCCGTCTCGTGTGGCGTGGACTTCGCCGGAATCGAGCAGTGGATAGGCCGCGCCAACGGCCTGGTGTGTTCATCCGCGACGCTGCTCGACAAGCGCTTCCCCCTGCGCTCGCTTGCCACGGCAGCGCCGCATCTGGCGTGGATCCACGTGATCGGCGCGGGCGTCGAGGGCCTCATGCCGCTGGACTGGATCCATCCCGGCTTGAAGCTCACCAACAACAGCGGTGTGCATGTCAAGAAAGTCTACGAGTTCGGCCTCATGAGCCTGCTGATGATCAATGCGCGTGTCCCGCAGATTTTTTCCCAGCAGGCGCGCGGCGAATGGAAACCGGTTTTTACCGGATCCCCGCGCGGCAAGACGCTGCTCGTGGTCGGACTGGGGGACATGGGAGGCGCCATGGCGAAAGCCGGGCGCACGCTGGGCATGCGCGTGCTCGGCATCCGGCGCACCCCGAAGCCGCATCCCCACACAGAAAAGGTGCACGGCCTGAAGGATCTTCATCGCCTGCTGCCAAAAGCAGATGTGGTCGTGGTGGCCGCGCCCCTCACGCCGGCCACGCGTCACGTCATCGGCGCTCCGGAGCTTTCGCTCATGAAGGCAGGCAGCGGCCTCATCAACATCGGCCGCGGCCCGGTGCTCGATCAGGCGGCGGTCGAAAAAGCACTGCGCGCGGGACACCTCTCCGGCGCTGTGCTCGACGTCTTCGATCCCGAGCCGCTGCCGGCCGGCCATTCGTTGTGGCGCGCGCCCAACGTGTTCCTCTCCCCGCACTGCTCGTCGGACAACAATGACGAGTACATGCCCATGACGCTCGACCTAGCGTTTGCCAATGCCGCCCGCCTCGCCTCTGGCCGCAAGCTTGCAAACGTCGTCGACCCCGCGCGCGGCTACTGAGCAACGGCCCCCGCGCCATGGAGATTCCCACCGGTTTCAGCAGGATCGACCTGCCCTCGAACTTCTTCCTCAACGCGAACGGGCCCATGTTCGTGAAAATGGAAGGCGAGCAGCTGGTACTGGGCCTCCATGTGGAGGAGCGGCACTGCAGCTCGATCGGCCTGTGCCACGGCGGCATGCTGATGACCCTTGCCGACCTCATCCTCACGATCGGGGTCAATGTGCAGGCGAAACTCTCCCGCTTTCTGCCCACGGTGAGCGTGACCTGCGATTTCCTCGGCCCGGCGCCCAAGGGCGCGTGGCTCGAAGCCCGCGTGCAGGTCCTGCGCACCACGCGCAACCTCGCGTTCGCGCAGGGCCTGCTGACGCTCGCCGACGCAACACCGGTGGCGCGCATCAGCGGCATCCTCAAGATCGGCGGGGAGCCCGATCCCGCCTATGGCCCCGCGCGCTACCTGAAAGGATAGTCCGCCATGCGTCGAACAGCTTTCCGCCTCTGCGCACTCCTGCTCGGCGCGTTCGCCGCTGCAGCAGGCGCGCAGGTCTATCCCTCCAAGACCGTTACGTTCGTCGTCCCCGCCGCCCCGGGCGGACCGTCGGATATCCTTGCGCGCGTGCTGGGCGAAAGACTGCGCGAGCGCTTCGGGCAGTCCTTCATCGTGGAGAATCGCGGCGGGGCGGGAGGCAACCTCGGCGCGGCGGCGGTGGCGCGCGCCGCGCCCGACGGTTACACCCTGTTGTTGACGGTCGACGCGCCGATCGTCGTCAATCCCGCGCTCTACGACAAGCTGCCCTACGACCCGGCAAAAGACCTCCAGGGCGTGGCGATGATCGGGGACGGCGGCGACGTGGTGCTTGCCGTTCCTGCGCGCTCGCCTGCAAAAAGCGTGCAGGAACTGGTCGATTCGATGCGCAAGGATCCGGCAAGCGCGAATTACGTTTCTTCCGGCACGGGTTTTCCGAGCCACATCGTCGGCGAGGTTTTCAAGCGCGAAGCCAAATTCGACGCGGTGCACATCCCGGCCAAAGGCGCCGGCGCGGCGATGCAGGAGTTCCTCTCCGGCCGCATGAGTTTCAACTTTCCCCCCGTGAGCATCGCGGCGCCCGTGGCCAGAAGCGGCAAGATCCGCATGCTGGCGGTTCCCGCCAGTCGCCGCAATCCGCTTATCCCCGAAGTGCCCACTTTCGCCGAGGTGGGGCTGCCCGGCGTAACGACGGCGCAGTACTGGATCACGGTTTTCGCACCCAGCGGCGCGCCGAAGCCTGTCGTCGACTTACTCAACGCTGAAATCCGGCGCATTTCCCACACGCCGGACTATCGCACCCTGCTCGAGAGGCAGGGGCTGACCCCTTCCGACTTTACGCCCCCGGAGATCAACGATCGGGTGAGGAAGGATCTCGCCTACTGGCTGGCGACCGTGAAACCCCTGGGCATCCGCGCCGACTAGCAGGGGAGTAGATTCCCGCCGCGGTTGTGGCAGAATGTTTTACATGAACGCCACCGCCATCACCCTCAGGATCGCCCAGCCCGACGATGCGCAAGCCATTGCGCTCATGTCGCGCGACCTGATCGAGGCGGGCCTGGGCTGGAAATACGAGCCCGAGCGCATCCGGCGCGCAATGAACGACCGCGAGACGGTGACCCTGGTCGCCTGCGAGCGCTCGCAGCTGGTGGGATTCGCGATCATGGAGTTCGGCGACGAGCGCGCGCACCTGGTGCTGCTCGCCGTGCGGCCGACCCACAGGCGGCACAGCGTGGGACGCCGGCTGATCGAGTGGCTGGTCGAGTCGGTGGGGACCGCGGGCCTGGCGTCCATTCACCTCGAATTGCGCTCCAGCAACGAAGCGGCGCGCGCTTTCTATCGCGCGATGGGATTCACCGAAACCATCCTCGTGCCCGGCTACTACCGCGGCAAGGAGTCGGCAACCCGCATGGTGCGCGTCCTGCGCGTGCCGGGGCCGTTGCCCTTCAACTGGCGTCCGCCGACGCTCGACAAGAAGTAAGCCCCGTTGCGCCTGCATGAGCTGACTGCGCAGGAGCTGGTGCGCAGGCTCAGCCGGCGCGAACTCAGCGTGGAAGCCTTGGTGCGCGGCCTGCTCGAGAGAATCGACGAGCGCGAGCCTGCGGTGCAGGCTTGGACGTGCATCCGCCGCGATGCGCTGCTCGCAAGCGCGAAAGCGATGGACAGCGGCGCAACGCGTGGCCCGTTGCACGGGCTGCCGGTCGGCGTCAAAGACGTATTCGACACGCACGACCTGCCTACCGAATACGGTTCGCCGATCTACGCGGGGCACCAGCCGAAAGTCGATGCCGCGGTCGTCGCGCAGACGCGCGCGGCCGGGGGCCTGATCTTCGGCAAGGCGGTCACCACCGAGTTCGCCACCTTCCCCCCGGGCAAGACGAGGAACCCCCGCAACCCGGAGCACACCCCTGGCGGGTCGTCGTCGGGTTCGGCCGCCGCGGTGGCCGACAGCATGGTGCCGGTGGCGTTCGGCACCCAGACCGTCGGCTCGACGATCCGGCCCGCTTCATTCTGCGGCACGGTGGGATTCAAACCGACTTATGCATTGCTGCCGACCGTGGGCATCAAACCGATTTCCTATTGCCTCGACACGGTGGGCCTGTTCGCCAAGACGGTCGCCGACCTCGGCCTTTTTACGGCCGCCTTGTCCGGCCGCCCGCTGGGGGTCCCGGAATCGCCTGCCGCGCCGCGCATCGGCCTTTGCCTCACGCCGCAGTGGCGGCACGCGCAACCCGAAGTCAGGGAACTCTTCGGGCGCCTGGGCGGCGAGCTTTCGCGCGCCGGCGCAACCGTTGCCGACTTTTCGCTTCCCCCGCCTTACGAAAAAATGCACGACGCGCAGGCGGCGATCTGGGACTACGAAGTGGCGCGCTGCCTCACAAGCGAATACTTCCTGCATCGCGACAAGATCCGCGAGCCGCTGCTGGGGCAGATCGAGCGCGGCCTGGCCATGCCCTGGGAAGACTATGAGCGCGCCATGGCGATCGCCCGCGAAGGACGCTGGGGCTTCGGGACCGTGATGGGGGACTTCGACGTGCTCGTCGTTCCCAGCAGCGCGGGCGAAGCGCCCAAGGGCCATGCCGCCACGGGGCTGCCTTATTTCAACCGCACCTGGAGCCTGCTCCACACGCCGGCAGTGCATGTTCCGTACGGCACTGGGCCGAACAAACTGCCGACAGGATTCCAGGTCGTCGGGCGCATCGGCGAGGACGCGCGCACGCTGGCCTGCGCGCACTGGATGCAGTTGAATGTCGCGTCTCGCGAAAGCGCGTAAGGAAAGCCCTCCGGGACGGACTAACCCGCATCCGCCCACCCAATCTCCGAGGCCCCACATGAGCATCCTTTTTCAATCCATTCGCGCGGTCGCGGTGGCGATCGCGTTCTCAGCGCTGGCATTGCCTTCGTTCGGCCAGGAAAAACCGCCGCCCGCCGGCCTCGAAGCCGCCATCTTCGCCGGCGGCTGCTTCTGGTGCATGGAGCCGCCTTACGATGTGCTCCCCGGTGTGGTGTCGACGACCTCCGGCTACACCGCCGGCCGCACGCAGAACCCGAACTATCACGACGTTTCCGCCGGCATCACGGGCCATACCGAGGCTGTGCGCGTCGTCTACGACCCGAAGAAGGTGAGCTACGAAAAACTGCTCGATGTCTTCTGGCACAACATCGACCCAACCGCAAAGGATCGCCAGTTCTGCGACACGGGTACCCAGTACCGCACGGGGATCTACTACCTCAACGCCGAGCAGCAGCGCCTGGCCGAGGCTTCGCGCGCGCAGCTCGAGAAGACCAAGCCGTTCAAGGGCCCGATCGTCACGGAGGTCGTCGCGGCAAGGGAATTCTGGGCCGCCGAGGACTACCACCAGGACTATTACAAGAAAAATCCGGTGCGCTACAAGTTCTATCGCACCGGCTGCGGCCGCGACTCGCGCCTTGAGGAGCTCTGGGGCAAACCGGCGAAATGACGCTGCGGTACGCGGGGCTCGACGTCCCGACCTTGCTTGCCGCCCAGGCGCGGCGGCGCGGGCCGCACCCGTTTCTCGTGTGGGCGCCCTTCGAGGGCGAAGGACGCACCTGGAGCTATGCCCAGTTCGCCGAAGACGCCGCGCGCATCGCGGGCGGCCTCGCGGCGCGCGGTGTCGTTCCGGGAGACCGGGTCATCGTGCACATGGAGAACTGTCCCGAGCTGCTGCTCGCCTGGTTCGCGTGCGCGCATCTCGGTGCGGTCTGCGTCAACACCAACGCAGCGAGCGCCGGACCCGAGCTGGAGCACTTCGTGCGGCTCACCGGCGCGGTCGGTGCGATCACGCAGCCGCAATTCGAGCCGCTGTTCGCGCAGCACGGCCGCGAGCTGAAATGGCTCACGGTTACGGGTCCCGGGTTCGAGCGCCTGCGCTCGGAGGCCCTCCCGCCGCGCCGACCGGACGACGCGGCACCGGCGACGATCCTGTTTACCTCTGGCACCACGTCGCGGCCCAAGGGCGTGCTGTGGACGCACGCCAATGCGCTCTGGGGCGGCCAGATGGGCGCCCTTCAGCTCGGACTGCGCGCGGAGGACGTCTACCAGGTGTTCCTGCCGCTATGCCACGTAGTCGGGCTTTCGTGGTCGGTGCTCGCGGCGTTCTGGGCCGGCGCCACCGTCGTGCTGCAACCCAGGTTCTCGGCGTCGCGCTTCTGGCCGGCGGCGCTGGCGCACGGCTCGACCGTTGCCTCGCACGTGCAGTTCACCGCTGCCGTGATGGCGCAGCACCCGGTGCCCGAGGGTCACCGCTTCCGCCTGTGGGGCACCTCGGCATGGATCCCGGAGCAGGAAGCGCACTTTCGCGCCCGCATGATCGGCTGGTGGGGCATGACGGAAGTGATAACGCAGGGCATCGTCGGCGACCTGTACTCGTCGCAGCGCCCGCGCTCGATCGGCCGGCCGTCGACCGGACTGCGCGTGAAGATCGTGGACCACGCAGGCAACGCAGTCGCCCCCGGCGAGACCGGCAACCTGCTCGTGAAGGGCGTGCGCGGCGTGTCGCTCTTCGCGGAGTACTTCGGCGATCCGTCGGCTACCGCGGAAGCCTTCGACGAAGACGATTACTTCCGCACCGGCGACCGCGTCACGCTACACGAGGACGGCTCGATCCAGTTCGCCGACCGCCTCAAGGACATGATCAAGGTGGGCGGCGAAGGTGTCTCGGGGGCCGAGATCGAGCGCGTGGTCCTTGCCGTGGAGGGGGTCACGGAAACCGCGGTGGTGGCGAAACCCGATCCGGTCTTCGGCGAGGTCGCAATCGCTTTCGTCGTGCTGAAGGACGATGCGCCGGCGGATGCACCGGGCCGGGTGCTCGCGCATTGCCGCGCGTCGCTGGCCAAGTTCAAGGTGCCGCGCGAGGTGATCGTCACCGATTCGATCAGGAGCGGCACGCTGGGGAAGATTTCCAAGGCCGAGCTGCGGCGCCGCCTCGGACCCTGAATCCTCAACAATTCATTTCGTAGATTGGCCGCTGGAGCGATTATCCTGCCAATCAGTGTACTGGTACCGGTACATTTCCGAGGCTTGATGCGCGCCGGACCCTACTCCGCTTTCGTCCCGGAAACCTCCGCGATCTGCTTCCACCTGGCCAGTTCGGCGCGCATCAGCTCGGCGAACTGCGCGCTGCTGCCGCCGGCGATTTGCAGCCCCCCTGCGGTGGAGAGGCGGCTCCCGGCCTCCGGCGATTTGAGGACGGCGTTGATCTCGAGGTTGAGCTTGTCGACGATCTCCTTCGGCAGGTGGGCCGGGCCCATGACGCCGAAGAAAAGGCCCGCGTCATAGGCGGGAAGCCCGGCTTCCGCAAAGGTCGCAAGGTCGGGGGCGAGAGGCGAGCGGACGGCCCCCGTGATCGCCAGCGGCGCGACTTTTTGCGACTTGAGGTTTGGCGCTGCGAGCAGGACAGTGTCGATGAGGACATCCACTTCGCCTCCCATCAGGGCCGTCACCGCCTGCGGGTTGCCCCGGTAAGGCACGTGAACCAGCTTGATGCCGGCCACGGTGTTCAGCAACTCGGTGGCCAGGTGGATCGAGCCGCCTTTGCCCGACGATCCGTAGTGAAGTTGTCCGGGCCGCGTCTTTGCGTACTGGATGAACTCGCGCAGGTTGGTGGCCGGCAGCGAGCGGTTGATGAGGAGGACCAGCGGGAGCGTGCCCACGTTCGCGATCGGCGTGAGGTCCTTCTCGACATCGAAGGGGAGCTTCGCATAGACGGCCGGATTGACCGCAATGGCGCTCGATACGGTAAGCAGCGTGTAGCCATCGGGGGCTGCGCGCGCGACCGCCTCGCCTGCGAGGCTGCCCCCGGCGCCGGTGCGGTTATCGACGACGATCGGCTGGCCGATGCGGTCGGAGAGCCCCTTGGAGACGACGCGCGCGACGATGTCGGTGGCGCTGCCCGCGGAAAATCCGACGAACATCTTGATCGGCTTGGACGGATAAGCGCCCGATTGCGCCCCCGCGTCGGCCGCGCACAGGACCAACGCGACGGCGGCGAACATTGCGAGCATTTTTTTCATTTCCATTCTCCTTGGAATCCGTATCAGGGGGCGACGCCCGCGCGCATTTTCATACCGACGCTGGTCGCCAGCCCCGCCTGCATCGCGTCGATGTAACGGCACAGATACGGACGCGTCTCGCGCGGGTCGATCACATCCTCGACCGCGAAAGCCTCCGCGGTGAGCAGCGGCGACGAAAGCGACCTGAGCTCGGTTTCGATCTCCTCGAGGCGCTTCTTGGGATCGGCAGCAGCCTCGATCTCGCGCCGGAACGCCGCGGCCGCGCCGCCTTCGACCGGAAGCGAGCCCCACTCGGCGCTCGGCCAGGCGATCTTCAGGTCGAGCGCTTCCCGGTCCGTCGTCGCCATGCCGGCCATGCCGTAACACTTCCTGATCACCACGGTCAGCATCGGCACCGTGGCCTGGCTCGCCGTGTACACGCAGCGCATGCCTTCGCGCAGGGTCGCCTGCTGCTCGGCCTGCAGCCCGACCATGAAGCCCGGCACGTCGACAAGGAAGACAAGCGGAATATGGAACGTGTCGCAGAGCTGGATGAAGTGCGCCTGCTTCTTCGCGGACCTCGCGTCCATCGCCCCGCCATTGATCATCGGGTTGTTGGCGACGAAGCCGACGACCTTGCCGTTCATGCGGCCAAGCGAAGTGATGACCGCGCGGGCGAACATCGGCTGGATCTCGAAGGTCGACCCTTTGTCGGCAACCATCTCGAGGAGCTTGCGCATGTTGTAGGGCTGGCGCCGGTTGCGGGGCACGATGCCGAGCAGGTCCTCGTCCCGCCTGTCCGGTGGATCCTCGCTTTCGACCACCGGGGGCAGCTGCCAGACGTTCTGCGGCATGAAGCTCAAGTAGCGTCGGATCATGGCGAA
>JBBQNG010000185.1:0-8444 GCA_038329645.1 Burkholderiales bacterium | reverse complement strand
CGCGCCTGGCCCAGGTT
Organism: Burkholderiales bacterium; assembly: GCA_038329645.1. Lineage (GTDB taxonomy): Bacteria > Pseudomonadota > Gammaproteobacteria > Burkholderiales > SG8-39 > SZAS-79. Next base: position 8,427 of record JBBQNG010000185.1, on the reverse strand, counting down.
GCGAATCTCACGCTGCGTAGCGTGCGCGGCCAGGTCACGTACCTGCCCGTGGAGAAGGTGCCGGCCGCGCGATCGGTGCTGCTGCGCGGAGGCCTTTTTATTCCGCCCGTGGACGGCATCGCCGTGGCGGGCGCGAGCTTCGATATCGACGACGAGGACGCACAGGCGCGCACCGACAGCCATGCGGGAAACCTGGATCGGCTCGCCCGCATCCTTCCAGGTGCGGGCCTCGATATCGACCCCGCCACGCTCGAGGGCCGGGTCGCGTTTCGCGCGGTCGCACCCGATCGGATGCCGGTGGTCGGCGCGATCCCCGGCATGGCCGGAGTCCACGGCGCCTTCGCCTATGCCTCGCGCGGCATCCTGTGGTGCTCGCTCATGGCCGAGCTTCTGGCGAGCAGGCTCGAAGGCGACCCGCTGCCGATCGAAGCACGGCTGGCCGATGCCGTGGCGCCGGAGCGCTTCAGGCTGCGCGCGGGGCGGAGGTCGAACTGATGCCCTCGAGATGCTCGATAAGCAGCGGCCGCGCGTGCCCGAACTCCTCGTGCATTGCGTCGACCAGCTCGTGCACCCTCGCCGTCTGCCCCGAGCGCACGGCGGCTTCGGCTTCGCCCGCCAGGCGCGCCAGCGCATGCAGGCCGAAGCGCGCGCTGGTGGACTTGAGCGTGTGCGCGGCTCGCTCCGCCGCAATCGCGGTGGCCTCCGTCACACCCGCAACTTCGCCGATCTGCTCGGGCGCGGTCTGCACGAACAGCGCTATCAGCCTGCCGAGGAACCCTGGCTCGTTGCGATCCAGCTTCAGCAGGCTGGCCAGCGCCGCCGGGTCGAACGAGGCCGCGCCGTGGGCCGGGACGGCCTTGAGCTCCGGACGAGCACCGTGGCCTTGCACCACGGCGAGCAAGGCCGCCGACTCGAACGGCTTGGAAAGAAAATCGTCCATGCCGGCGCCAAAGCACCGCTCGCGGTCACCGGCCAGGGTGCCGGCCGTCAACGCAACGATGCGGACGCGCCCGACGCCCCGGGCCGCTTCGCGCGCCCGGATCAGCCGCGTGGCTTCGTAGCCATCCATCACCGGCATCTGGCAGTCCATCAGAACGCAGTCGAACCGCCCGCGCGTCCACTTGCGCACGCCGGCGGCGCCATCGTTGGCCACCTGCACCCGGTGCCCGGCCTGCTCGAGCACCACGCGCGCGACGTCCAGGTTGATGGCGTTGTCCTCTACGAGGAGCACCGACCGCGACCCGGCCATGGCATCGGCGCGGGAAAACCCGCGCGCGATGCCGGCAGCCGATCGCGAGTAGTCGAAGTCCGCCTCCTCCGCCTCGTCGAACGGCAGGCTGACGGTGAATTTCGAACCGGCCCCCGGTGAACTCTCCACTTCGAGCTTGCCGCCCATCAAGTCGACCAGGTTCCTTGCGATCGCGAGGCCCAGTCCCGTACCGCCATAGCGTCGCGTAGTCGAGGTATCGGCTTGCGTGAAAGGCTGGAAGAGCTTCGCGAGCGATTCCGCGCTCATGCCGATGCCGCTGTCCTGGACGCTGAAAGCCAGCCAGGTACGCACGTCGCCCGGGCGGGGATCGAGCTCCCGCACGCCAAACGCGATACGGCCCTGGTCGGTGAATTTCACTGCATTGCCGAGCAGGTTGCCGAGCACCTGCCGCACCCGCAGGGAATCGCCCAGAATTCGCCTCTCCCCCGTCAATCCGACTTCCGCGACGAAATCGATTCCACGCGCGGCCGAAAGTTCGCGATAGACCGAGACGAGGTCGCCCGCGAGGTGCGATAGGTCGAACGCCTCCTCTTCCAGCGCCATCTTCCCCGCCTCGATCTTCGCCAGGTCGAGCACCCCGTCCAGCAAGTCGCGGAGCGACCGTCCGGAGGCCGCAATCGCTTCGCAGTAACGCCGCTGCTCGGCGCTAAGCGGCGTGCCGCGCAGAAGGTCCGCCATCCCCAGCACGCCGTTCAGCGGCGTGCGGATCTCGTGGCTCATGTTGGCGAGGAACTGCGATTTCGCGCGGTTCGAGGATTCGGCCTGCTCCTTGGCCGCGGCCAGCGCGGCGTTGGCCTCGCGCGCCCGGGTCACGTCGCGCATTGCGGTGAAGAGCGCGGGGCCGTCGGCCAGGACGATCGGCGTCGTCGTGATCTCGAAGCGCCGCTCCCTTCCCTCGGGCAGGCTGATGTAAAACTCGGCCGGCACGTTCACCCCGGCATCGGCCTTCTCGGCTGCGGCCAGGTGCTGGCGGGCCAGCTCGCGTTGCGCCTCGGGGACGAACGCGAAGACGTCCGTTCCGAGCATGCTGTCCGGCGAGCCCGACCCGCTTCCTTCTGCAGCGGCGCGATTGATCATCAGCATGCGTCCGGCGCGGTGGATCACATAGCCCAGCGGCGCAATATCGAACAACCGGCGCAACCGCTGCTCCTCGTCCGCAGTGTTATTGAGGATCTCGCGAAAAGCCTTCGAGAACACGTACAGCATCGTGCCGACGGCGCCGAAAAGGATGCAGTACACGATCAGGATGTTGGTGGCCGGAATCGTGGCGATCGCCTGCGAATCGAGGAGGTTGCCCGAGCGCGCCGCGAAATACAGGACCAGGGACGTCGCGACCGCGACCGCGGCCAGGATGAGCCCGGCGCGATGACCAACCAGCAGAGCAGTGACGACGATCAGGATCGCGAGCAGCGCGTACGCGTGGCTGTACAAGCCCAGGCGGCTGACGACCACATAGTTGACGATGACCCCATAGGCCACCGTGACGACCAGGCCTATGCCCAGCCGCGCGCGGCCCCAACGCGCAAGCAGGACGGCTACCATGCAGGTGATGAAGATCGCAATCGGGGCAACGATGCGCGCGATGTTGGCGGAGGCCGAGCCGTGCGGAAGCAGGACCAGGATCGCGGCCGAGGCGATGAAGCTGAAGAACGCGAGCAGCCACAATGTCACGCGCGTGATCAGTTCTTCGATGCGATGTGTCGGTCGGGCGATCGGCATTCGGCCTTCCGTAAAAGTCACTGCGTGCCGCCTCCGGCAATCCTGCACTTTCGTTTGCGGATTGCCAACTGGAGAATAAGTGCTGCCGGTCGATGCGGCCGGCTGTCTAGCCCTTACGGGTCAGACACGCCTGGTCATGCCGTGCGCAGGATCGACGGGCTTGCGTCCTGTATGTCCTTGAGGCCGCACAAGGCCATGGTCACGTCGAGCTCCTTGCGGATGATTTCGAGCGCACGCGTCACCCCGGGCTCGCCCAAAGCGCCAAGGCCGTAAAGGAACGATTTGCCGATCAGCGTGCCGCGCGCACCGAGCGCGACGGCCTTGAGCACGTCCTGTCCCGAGCGGATGCCGCCGTCGAACCACACTTCGGCACGATTCCCCACCGCCTGCACGACCTCGGGCAAGGCGCGAATCGACGACACAGTCCCGTCGAGCTGGCGCCCGCCGTGGTTCGACACGACGATCGCGTCGACCCCGCACCCGGCGGCGATCTTCGCGTCCTCGGCGTCGAGGATGCCCTTGAGGATCAGCTTGCCGCCCCATCGCGACTTGACCCATTCGACGTCGGCCCACGACAGCGTCGGGTCGAACTGGCCGGCGATCCATTGCGACAGGGTGGTCAGCGTGTCGGCGTTCCTGATGCGGCCCTCGAGGTTGCCGAACGACTTGCGGCGCCCGGTCATCACGTTGAGCGCCCAGCCGGGTTTGGTCATCACATCCAGCATCGTCGCCAGGGTGAGCCTGGGCGGGACGGCCAGCCCGTTTTTCAGGTCCTGGTGGCGCTGGCCCTGGATCTGCAGGTCGAGCGTGAGCATGAGGGCGGAGCACTTGGCCGCCTTGGCGCGCTCGATCAGCGAGGCGGCGAATCCGCGGTCGCGCATGACGTAAAGCTGGAACCAGAACGGCTTGGTCACCGCGCTTGCGACATCTTCGATGGAGCAGATCGACATGGTCGACAACGTGAAGGGAATGCCGAACCGCTCTGCGGCGCGCGCGCCCAGCATCTCGCCATCCGCCCAGTTCAGGCCGGTCAGGCCTGTCGGGGCAATGGCCACGGGCATCACGACATCCTGACCGAGCATTTTTGACGCTGTTGAACGATTATCGACGTTGATGGCGACACGCTGACGGAATTTCAGCGCATCAAGGTCTGACGCGTTGGCCCGCAGTGTAGTTTCGTCATAGGAGCCGCGATCAACGTAATCGAAGATGGCCTTAGCCACCCGCTTCTTCGCAATCGCGCGCAGGTCGGCGATGTTAGTGACCACTGGCATCCGCTTCCTCCCCCAAAGAATCAGCAGCTTGAAGTGCACCTATAGTAGCACGCGATGATTTCACATCGTGGGATAAGGTGGGCTACAATCCACGCCTCAGCAAAATGATGCCTTGCAGCAAACGAATCCGCTACCGATGGCGCGACCCATGCCTGCAGCCAAGGAAGACCAGAAGAACCCGATCCAGGTCATCGAGCGGATGATGAAGCTGCTCGACGTCCTCGCCGAGCATCCCGAGCCTCTCGGACTCAAGCAGATCGCCCAGATCACCAAGCTGCACCCTTCCACCGCGCACCGCATCCTCGCGGCGATGACGACCGACCGCCTGGTCGACCGCATCGAGCCGGGCAGCTACCGCCTCGGCATGCGCCTGCTCGAGCTGGGCACGCTGGTGCGCTCGCGCATCAGCGTGCGCGAGCTCGCGGTTCCGGTCATGCGCGAGCTGCACGCGCAGACTGGCGAGACGGTGAACCTCTCGGTGCGCCAGGACGACGAGATCGTCTATGTCGAGCGCACGAGCAGCGGCCGCTCGGCGATGCGCATCGTCCACGTGATCGGCGCGCGCGCGCCGCTGCACGTGACCGCGGCGGGGAAACTCTTCCTGCTGGAAGACGGGTTTGCGCGCCTGCGCGACTACGCCAGGCGCACCGGCCTGGCCGCGCACAGCAAGAACTCGCTCACCAGCCTGGCGGTCCTCGAGCGCGACCTCGAGCGCGCGCAGAAGCAGGGCTATGCGACCGACAACGAGGAGGTCGAGATCGGCGTGCGCTGCGTGGCCGCGCCGATCCGCGACGACAACGGCGGCATGATCGCCGCGCTGTCCCTGTCGACGCCGGCCGACCGCATGAAGCCGCAGTGGGGTGCGCTGGTCAAGGACACGGCCGAGAAGATCTGCCGCGCGCTGGGGCACCAGCCGGCGCGCTGAAACCTCCGGCGCCGACCCTAAACGCCGACCAGGCCGTGCAGGCTGAACAGCCCTTCGGCGTCCATCCAGACCTGTTCGCTGCGAAAGCCCGCCAGCGCAGCGAGCCCCTGGAACTCCTCCACCGAGTACTTGCACGAATTTTCGGTGTGGATCGTTTCCCCGACGCCGAACGAGAACCGGTAGCGCCCGACGTTGACCGCCTGCCGCTCCAGGCTCGCGAGGTGCATCTCTATGCGTCCCATGGGCGCGTTGTAGAACGCGTAGTGAGCGAAGCTTGCAGGCACGAAGTCCGCGCCGAGTTCGGCGTTGATCCTCGCGAGCAGGTTCAGGTTGAACTGCGCGGTCACGCTCCGGGCGTCGTTGTAGGCGGCATGCAACAGGTTGGGGTCCTTCTTCAGGTCGACTCCGACCAGCATTCCCCCGCCGGGGCCGACCTGGCCGCGCGTCATGCGAAGGAACGCAAGCGCCTCTTCGCGCGTCAGGTTGCCTATCGTCGAACCCGGGAAGTACACCACCTTGCGTCCCGCGCCCTCGAACGCCGGGAAGACCAGCGGCCGGCCGAAGTCGCCGGTCACCGCGCGGATGTCGAGCCATGGGAACTCGAGCGAGAGCTGCTGCGCAGCGCCGCGCAGCGCCGATTCGGAGAGGTCCACCGGCACATAGACCGCGGGGCGCAGACGCGCGATCAGGATGCGAGTCTTCGTGCTTGCGCCGCTGCCGTACTCGATCAGCTCGCAGCCCTCGCCCGCGAACTGCGCAATCGATTCGATGTGTTCCCGGGTGAGCGCGATTTCGGCGCGCGTAGGGTAGTACTCGGGCAGCTCGCAGATGGCCTCGAACAGCTCGCTGCCGCGCGCGTCGTAGAAATATTTGGGCGGCACCGACTTCTGCGCGAGCGCAAGCCCGGCGACGACGTCTTCGAGGAAATTGTCGGCGGGCACCACCGTCCCGTGGAAACTGACGCTGCCCTTGGCCGTCATGGCTTGCCCGCCCGCGGGCCGGGCGCTATCCCTGGCGGCGCGGGACCGCGGCCGTTTCCAGCCATTTCTTGATGCGCTGCGCGTCGCCGATGCGCGAGTTCTTGCCCCACGAATCGAGCAGGATCACCACCAGATCCTTGCTCGCGAGCCGCACGCGCATCACCAGGCACCTTCCGGCTTCGTTGATGAAGCCGGTCTTCGACAACCCGATGTCCCACACGTGGCCGCGCACCAGGCCGTTCGTGTTGTGGTACTGGAGCGACTGGCCGAGCACGTTGACCTGCGCCTGGTCGCGCGTCGAGTACTGCCGGATGACCGGGTATTCGTGTGCCGCCTGCACCAGCCGCGCGAGGTCCGGCGCGGTCGACACGTTGGCCGACGTGAGGCCGGTGGAATCCTCGAAATGGGAGTGCCGCATGCCGATCGAGCGCGCTTTCTCGTTCATCGCCGTGACGAACATCTGGGTGCCGCCGGGATAGGTACGCGCGAGCGCGGCGGCGGCGCGGTTTTCGGAGGCCATCAGGGCGAGCAGCAGCAGCTCGTTCCTCGACAGCGTGGCGCCCGGACGCAGGCGCGAATGGGTGCCCTTGAGCTGATCCATGTCCTCCGAGCTTATCACCACCCGGTCCTCGAGCTCCAGGTCGCGGTCGAGCACGACCATCGCGGTCATCAGCTTGGTGATCGACGCGATCGGCAGCACGGCCTCGGCGTTCTTGGAGAGGATGGTTTCGCCGCTGGCCGCGTCCTGCACGAGCACGCTGGACGAGCGCAGGAACACTTTGTCCGGATGCGCGGCCTGGACGCGGTCGAACTCGTCGACGGCCTTGTGCTTTTTCTTCGGGGCGCCTTGCGCGAAGCCGATGGAGAGAGCGAGAACGGCGAGCAGAGCGAACAGCGCAACGATCTTCTCGAGCATGTGGAGCTGCCTTGGCTGAGCTTGCATCGTTGCCACCGTGTTTCAGGATTTTGCGGGAGTGTAGACACCGAAAACCAGAAAAGCAAGTAAAAATAAGGCTCTGGGGCACTTTTATTCGAAGAAACTTGAACTATGCCCGCATTCTGTGCGCCATCTTAACCCGCCGAAGACTCTTCCTCCTGCTGCTGCAGGGCCCACATCTGCGCGTATTGGCCGTCCGCGTCGAGCAGCACACGATGGGTGCCGCGCTCGACGATGCGGCCTGCGTCCATGACGAGGATCTGATCGGCATCCATGATGGTCGACAGGCGGTGCGCGATCACCAGCGTGGTGCGGCCTTGCGCAATGCGCGTGAGCTCGGCCTGGATGTAGCGCTCGGTTTCCGAGTCGAGGGCCGAGGTCGCCTCGTCGAAGATGAGGATGCGAGGATTCTTGAGGATCGCGCGCGCGATGGCGACGCGCTGTTTCTCGCCGCCCGAAAGCTTGAGTCCGCGCTCGCCGACCGGCGACTCGTATTTCGCCGGCAGGGTTTCGATGAACTCGTGGATGTGCGCCGCACGCGCCGCCTCGACGACTTCCTCCTCGCTTGCAGTCGTGCGCCCGTAGTGGATGTTGTAGCGGATCGAGTCGTTGAACAGCACCGTGTCCTGGGGGACGATGCCGATCGCGGCGCGCAGGCTTTTCTGGGTGATCTCGCGGACGTCGATCCCGCTCACCGCGATCGTCCCGTCGTTGACGTCATAAAAACGATAGAGCAGGCGCGCGAGTGTCGACTTGCCCGAGCCGGAATGGCCGACCACCGCCACGCGCGAGCCGGCCGAGATGGCGAACGAGACGTCGAACAGGATCTGCCGGTTCGGCTGGTAGCTGAAATTCACGTTGCGGAACTCGACCGTCGCGGGCACCTCCGGCAGGTCCGGCGCGCCCGGCTTGTCCTTCACCTCGAGGTTCTGCGCCATGAGGCGGAACATCTTGTCCATGTCGGCGAGCGACTGCTTGATCTCGCGATAGACCATGCCGAGGAAGTTGAGCGGCACGTAGAGCTGGATAAGCAGGCCGTTGATCAGCACGAGGTCGCCCAGCGTCAGCTTCTTCGCCGCGACTCCCTCGGCCGCCAGGACCATCAGCGCGGTCACCGCCGCCGCGATGATGAGGCTCTGGCCGATGTTGAGCAGGCCGAGCGACATTTCGTTCCTCACCGCGGCCGCCTCATACCGCCGCAGGCTTTCGTCGTAACGGCCGGCCTCGAACTCCTCATTGCCGAAATACTTCACCGTCTCGTAGTTGAGCAGGCTGTCGATGGCGCGCGTGTTGGCCTTCGAGTCGAGCTCGTTGGCGTGCTT
>JBBQNG010000184.1:0-8508 GCA_038329645.1 Burkholderiales bacterium | reverse complement strand
TACGCCTCGGGCACTGAATTGCCGGTCACCAGGATGCCGTGGTTCTTCATGAAGACGATCGGCTTGTCGCCCATCAGGTTGGCAAGGCGCTCGCCCTCGTGCAGCGTGTCGGCCGTGCCCGCGTAGTTGTCGTCGTAGGCGATCAGGCCATGGTAGAACGCTGCGGTCTGGCTGGCCGGCAGCAGCCGGTTGTCCTTGAGCATGTTCAGGGTGACGGCCCAGGTCTGGTGCGTGTGCAGGACCACCTTGGCGCCGGTGATCCGGTGGATCGGTGCGTGGATGCATTGGGCCGAGAGTTCGACCACGCCCTCGCCCTGCAGCACGTTCGCTTGTTCGTCGAACACCATCAGGTCGCTGACCCGGGCCTCGGACCAGTGCAGGCCGAACGGCAGGATCAGGTACTCGCCATCGCGGCCCGGCACCGACACCGTGAAGTGATTGTCGATGCCTTCTTCCAGTTCGTGCAGAACGGCCAGCCGGTGCGCGGCGGCCAGCTGGATGCGCGCCAGGGTGACGGGGTCCTCGGTGGCGGCGGCGGCCGAGGAGGGCAGGGGGTTGATCGAGTGGAGGGTCATGACCGATATTTGATCACCATTGCATTGCGCCCGCCAGCGGGGTGTTGCCGCTGCTGGAAGCGATCACCGGCTTGTCGTACACGAAGCCGGACGGCGCGATCGACATGTACATCTCGAGCGCGGGATGGATCGGGCGGCGGACGCCGGTGGGCAGGCGCTCGTGACCGATGCGGACGTTGGCGCGTACCTGCTCGATTCAGGCGTCGCCGTGCCCGAGAGTGCGGGGTGCGGCCTGTTTCCGTACTTCCGGGTGTCGTTTGCCGCGTCGCTTGAGAAGCTGAAGGAGGCGTGCCGGCGGATGGATGCGGCGGGGCGGAAACTAGTCGTCGCCTTCAGAATCTTACTGCCGCCGAGCGGCCATCTGCAATAATTCCAGCTTCCCGCCTTACTGCACGGGGTCGACAAAGCACCTCACACGATGGCCGTTTTCTACTCCCGACTGCGTACGACGAGCATCAGCAAAAATTTGTTTCTGCTGGCCATTGGTACGCTGCTCCCGGTGGTGCTGTTCGCCGCCGGACTGGCCTTCGTGCAAGCCCGGCAGGAGCGCCAGACCTTCGAACGCGGCGTGCACGACCGCGTCGTCGCGATTACTAGCGCCGTCGACGCCGAGTTGCGAGCCACGGTGGGCGCGCTGCGAACACTGGCGGAGAGCCAGGCGCTCATCGACGGCGAGCTGGAGCGTTTTCACGGGCTCGCCCTGCGGGTCAAGAATTTGCACCCCGACTGGGTGACTGTGAGTCTGGCCGGCGCCGACGGACTGCCGCAGGTGAATGCGGCGCGGCCCTACGGCGCCAAGCCGCCGCCCATCGAAGAGACCGCCAGCTTCGAGGCTGTGCTGCGCACGCTGCAGCCGGCCATCGGCAGCCTGTCGTCGGGCCCGCGCGGTTTGCGACAGACATTCCCTGTTCGCGTGCCGGTGCTGCGCGAAGGCCGACTGGCCTACGTGCTTACCGCGGTGGTCGATCCGGTGACCATTTCTCGCATCCTGAGCGAACAGGGCATGCCCGACGACTGGGTCGCCTCGGTGGTCGACCTTCGACTCCTTCAGGTGGCCCGCCTTCACCAAGGGCAGGTGCAGGTCGGGGTGACGGTGGCGCCGGCGTTTCACGCCGCGCTCACCTCGGGCGCCATCGAAGGGGCCTACCGCGGCGCCACGCTGGAAGGCACGCCCTCGTACGTGACCTGGCGACGCTCGGCGTTCAGCGGCTGGTCCGTGGGCATCGGCGTCCCCGCCAAGAGCGTCGAGGCCAGCGCTTGGCGCCTCCTCGTCATCGGCTTACTGGGTGTGGGCGTCTCATTGGCGCTTGCGCTGCTGCTCGCTCGGATGCTCGCTCGCCGCATCAGCGAGCCCGTGGCACTGCTCGCGGCCCAGGCGCGCGCGCTGCGGCGTGGCGACTACAGTTCTTCACTGCAGCACACGCAGCCCGAAGCCCCGAGTCTGCAGCGCTTCGACGAGCCGAGTGCGCCCACAGACGCGGCGCTGCGCGGCAGCGACGCGCCCGGCCGGGCGAGCCTGGCCATGTGGGAGCTGCGCGAACTGCAGCACGCCCTCGACGATGCTGCACAGGCAATGCATGCGCTCAGCCGGGCCCGCGCGCAGGCCGAAGGCGCCAACCGTGCCAAGGACGAGTTTTTGGCAATGCTCGGCCACGAACTGCGCAATCCCCTGAGCGCCATCACCACCGCCGCGCAATTGCTGCGCATGCGACCCGAAGGCGGCCCCGCGATCTTGGCGCATGGTGTGCTGCAACGGCAGACCGTCCATCTGACCAGGCTGGTCGACGACCTACTCGACGCCAGCCGGGTCAGTGGCGGCAAGATCGAGCTCGAGCGGCGGCCGCTCGACTTTGCCGCACTGGTGCAGCGGGTGGCCGTGCAGGTGGTCGGCAGTTCGCCCAAGCACCAGCTCGCTATGCGGCTCGAACCGGCCTGGGTGTCGGGCGACGAAACGCGGCTTGAGCAGATCGTTACCAACCTGCTGAGCAATGCGGTGCGCTATTCGCCCGACGGCGGCGCCATCCAATTGGCGCTTGCACGCGCCGCCGACCGTGTTCTGCTCACCGTGCGCGACGAAGGCGTCGGCATGACCGTCGAGCTGGTGCCGCGCGTGTTCGACCTCTTCGTTCAGGGCGAGCGCGGCGCCGCACGGTCACAAGGCGGCCTGGGTATCGGGCTCACGATCGCGCACCGGCTCGCCGAACTGCACGACGGGCGGCTCGATGCCCACAGCGACGGCGAAGGACAAGGCAGCACGTTCACGCTGACGCTGCCCGGTATCGAGCCGCTGTCGGGCATTGAGCCGGCAACGCTGCCTGCCGGCACCGGTGCAGTGCGGCGGCTCGATGTGCTGCTGGTCGAAGACAACGACGACGGTCGGAGGATGTTGCGCGAACTGCTCGAAGGCGCAGGGCACCGGGTGACAGAGGCCGTGCACGGACCACAGGCCCTGGAGCGGGCAACCGACGGTACGTTCGACGTCGCGCTGATCGACATCGGCTTGCCCGGCATTGACGGCCTGGAGGTGGCGAGGCGGCTGCGCCGCATGGGACCGCGGCTCGCCAAGACGCTGCTCGTGGCGATCACGGGCTACGGTGCGCCGCAGGATCACGCCCGCAGCCGCGAGGCCGGCTTTGACCTGCACGTGGTCAAACCCGTCGACGGCGTCGCCCTGCTGGAGCAGGTGCAGCGTTTGCTGCGGCAGGAACGGTAAATCGCCCGGACCAACGCCCCCGCATGCCCAGGTCGCAGATCACCGCCTGCGGCAGGAAGCTCATTGCGGCATTCGGCATGAGACCGCCGTGCAGCACTTCATCCAGACCCGGAACACCGCTCGCCGAACGGAATATGGTCGCATTCATCGCATGACTCTTGTTGAGGTTTTGCTGTGCCGAGTCCGCTCCACGCCGCCGCTTAGGACAACCCCCCTACCTCGCCATGCCTGATCACCTCGATACTGACCACCTCATGGCCGACGCTCGCGGCCCCATCAATCGCCCAGGAGATTCCCAGGATGCGTGCAAGACTCCTCGCCGCGGCCGCCGGCATCGCGCTTTTCGCCGCAGCGCTCACTAGCGCGCATGCACAATCGTGGCCGTCGCGCGGCATCCGGATCGTGGTTCCGTTTGCGCCTGGCGGATCCACCGACCTGTTCGCACGTTTGGTCGGTGAGCGCCTTGCGACAGCTTTGGGTCAATCCGTCATCATCGACAACCGCGCTGGCGCCGGCGGCAATATCGGTGCCGACGCCGTCGCGAAAGCACCACCCGATGGCTACACGCTGCTGATGGCCACGACCGGTGTCATGGCGATCAACAACGCCATGTACAAGACCATGAGCTTCGACGCGGAGAAGGACCTGAAGCCGGTCATCTACATCGCGTCGATCACCAACGTGCTGATCGTGCCGGCCGACTCGACCCTCAAGAACGTGGGCGACGTCATCGCGGCGGCGAAAGCGGCGCCGGGCAAACTGTCCTTCGCCTCGTCCGGCTCCGGCTCATCGACGCACATGTCCGCCGAGTTGTTCCGGTTGATGACGGGCACCGAGCTGCTCCACATTCCCTACAAGGGCAGCGGCCAGGCCATGCCTGACGTGATTTCCGGCCGCGTCTCGATGATGTTCGAGAACATGCCGGGCGCCGTGGGCTTCATCAAGACCGGCAAGGTGAGGGTGCTCGCGGTCACGGGCTTGCAGCGCACGCCTGCACTGCCCGATGTGAAAACCGTCGCGGAATCGGGTGTGCCCGGTTACGAATCGCTGTCGTGGAGCGGCATCGCCGCCCCGGCCGCGACGCCGCCCGAAGTGATCGCCCGGCTGAATCGGGAGATCAACGCCATCCTCGCCAATCCGGACATGCGGCAGCAGCTCGCGGAGCAGGGCGCCCAGGCGGTGGGAGGCACGCCGGAAGCCTTCGGGGCGCACATCAGCCGCGAGCGGCAGAAGTGGTCGAAGGTGGTGCGCGACGCCGCGATCATGGTGAATTAATTAACTTTGCGGGTCAGATCTTCAGCTCTGACCCCAACTAATCTAGATGTTCCTTTCCGCACGCGTCGCCCGCGCCCGAATTTCGGCCTCGGCAGCATCCGCCCAGCGCACGCGCGAGTTGCGTGCCGCTGGCGTGGACATCATCGGCCTCTCGCAAGGTGAACCCGATTTCGCGACCCCCGACCACGTGATCGAAGCGGCCTACCGCGCAATGCGCGAGGGCCAGACCCTCTACACGCCAGTGGATGGCACGCCGGAACTGAAGGAGGCGATCGTCGCCAAATTCCAGCGCGAGAACCGCCTCTCGTTCAAGCCGGAGAACATTTCCGCCGGTGCCGGCGGCAAGCAGGTCCTCTACAACGCGCTGATGGCGACACTCGAAGCGGGTGACGAAGTCGTCATCCCCGCGCCCTCCTGGGTGGCGTACGCGATCATGACGGAGTTCGCCGAGGGCGTGCCCGTCTGGGTGCGCACCGGGCCCGAGAACGGCTTCAAGCTCACGCCTGCCCAGCTCGATGCAGCGATCACGCCACGCACGAAGTGGCTGATGCTCAACTCTCCTTCCAACCCCACCGGCGCCGTGTATTCGCCCGAAGAATTGCGCGAACTCGCCGCCGTGCTCGAGCGCCATCCGCACGTGTGGATCATGGCGGATGACATGTACGAACACATCGTGTTCGACGGCCGCCGCTTCTTCACCTTCGGGGAAGCCGCGCCGCAGTTGTCCGACCGGACGCTTGTCGTGAACGGCGCGTCCAAGACGTATGCGATGACAGGATGGCGCCTGGGCTACGGCGCCGGCCCCGCGACCCTGATCCGCGCAATGGCGCGCATGCAGGCCCAGTGCTCGCTGAACCCTTCGTCGATCAGCCAGGCCGCGGTTGTTGCCGCGCTCAACGGCCCGCAGGAGATCGTCGCGCAGCGCTGCGCGGAGTTCCAGGCGCGGCGTGACACAGTGCTGCCGCTGCTGGAGGCGATCCGCGGCTTGTCGTGCACGCGGCCGGATGGCGCGTTCTACCTCTACATTTCGTGCGCGGGATGGATCGGGCGGCAGACGCCCAGTGGGCAGGAGCTCGTGACCGATGCGGATGTGGGCGCGTACCTGCTCGAGTCGGGCGTCGCCGTGCCCGAGGGGGCGGGGTACGGCCTGTCGCCGTACTTCCGGCTGTCGTTTGCCACGTCGCTTGAGAAGCTGAAGGAGGCGTGCCGGCGGATCGATGCGGCGGCGCGCAAGCTGGCTTGATCGAAGCGGCCGCGGGCAAATCAGCGCTTCGCGCGCCGTAAAGCTGAGCTGCTATCGACCCCCACTCAGACTGGTTCGCGAGCATACTCAAGCACCTTCCTGTCGCTAAAGGAACGACCAATGGGCTTGTTCAGCAAGATTAGCGGTACCACCTCTCAGTTCGCGTGAGGCGGAAGCGGTCCTCACGCAGTCCGAGTACGCCGCACTCGAAGCGACACCCGACGATGGCGAGAGCCTCAACCCGCATCCCGTTGGAAGCCGCGAGCATCGCTTGTGGGCGGACAACTTCAGCGCGGTGCAAAGCGCGCTCGGCAAAAGGCGCTAGGGAAGGGCGCTCTCCCGAGAACTCGCGCACGCCGCAGGCCTGATGTCCGCTTTCGGCCCCGCCGCGTTGCGTTCCCAGGGTATCGAGCTCCGTTCGTTCGGGGGCAGCTGGGTGCGCGACGGCGCCCGATTCCGGCCTACTTCGACAGGTGCTTGTTGAAGAAGGTCGCGATCTCCCCGAAAGCTTCGCGCACCTCGGGGATGCGATCGTCACGACCGTACTGAGCATGCGACTGGCCTTCGTAGACCTGGAGGAAGGAGTCGATGCCCAAGTTGCGCAGCTTGCGATGCACGCGCACGGTGTTGCTTAGCAGCAGGTCGCGCGTGCCCGACGTCAGGATCGTCGGCGGGAAGCCGCTCATGTCACCGTAGATTGGCGAGATGAGGGGGTCCTTCAGGTCGTGGCCGTTGGCGTAAAAGGCGGCGGCGGCGTCGCAGAAGCCTTCGGTCGAGACCAGCACGTTGTCTAGCATCGCGTTGGTGTAGAAAGTGTCGCCGGTCTTGGTGCTGTCGGACATGGGTGTGCCTGAAGCGATGGCGCCCGGCATGGGCAGGCCCAACTGCTTGGCGCGCAGCCCCATTTCCAGCACCAGCGCCCCACCGGCCGACGTGCCGATCAGGCCTACGCGCTTCGGGTCGGACTTGCCGATCACATCTTTGTAGACGGCCATCGAGTCGTCGAGGGCGGCCGGGAAGTAGGCCTGCGGCGGCATCCGGTAATCGACCGCGATCACGCGGTAGCCACCCACCGCTGCGATCAGCATCGCTTCGGGCAACGCGGCCTCCGCCGGGTTCAGGACATAGCAGCCGCCGTGGATCTGCACCAGGGTCCGGCCCATGTTCTCGGGGCGGATTGTCTCGGGTGTGACGGTGTAGACCTTCACGCCGGCGATGGTGGCGGGCTCCACCTTGACCTTGAGGCGTTGGCGCATGGCTTCCACATTCGGAACGGCGGCGGCCCGGATGGACTCCGCCAGTTGCCTCCAGCCCTCGGGCGTGGTGGGCGGCGTGTCCCATGCCGTGCGCAGCGGCTGGGCAATGATCTGCTGCATCTCGGGGCTCACCGTGTCGGGCACCGGAATGCGCTTGGCTGGAACGTCTCGCGGCGCCAGCGGCGGCGACTGGGCGAAACCGCCGGCGGCAGCCAGCAGCAGGGGAAGGGCGATCGCCGCGCGGCGAAGGAAAGCAAGGCGCATGGTGTTGTCTCCGTGTTGTGTTGAGGCCCCGGTTACAGCTTGGCGCTGACGGCCCTCGGCGCGTCAGCTTAGTCTTCGCCCAGCGCCGACACAACTAGCGGAAGACCTTATTCCGACGCCGGCAAGGGGCCGGCGCATTCACCGGCACCAGGGGCAAGCCGCGTTTCAGCCGCCCGCGCTGGCCGACCGCTTCGATCCGCGTCGAATCATCCAGTGCGGCATGGCGCTGATGATGGTACGTGGGAGCCCGCGTCTGCGGCGCCGGTACCATCGCGCTGAAGGACAGCACCGTGAAGCAACCAGCCCCTGCCATCGACATCCGCGCAGCAACGTCTGACGACGTGCCCTTGATCCTCGGGTTCATCAAGGAGCTGGCGCTCTACGAGAAGGCCGAGAGCGAAGTGGTGGCAACCGAGGCGGACATCTGGCAATCGCTGTTCGGTGACGTGCCCCGAGCGCACGCTGTCATCGGCCGTATCGATGGCGTGGCCCGCGGATTCGCACTGTACTTCTTCAACTATTCCACCTGGCAAGGCAGGCAGGGGCTCTATCTCGAAGACCTCTACGTGTCGCCGGCGCACCGCAACGCGGGCGCAGGCAAGGCCTTGCTCCACCACCTGGCCCGCATCGCAGTCGCAAACAACTGCGGCCGGTTCGAGTGGAGCGTCCTCGACTGGAACGAGCCGGCCATCCAGTTCTACAAATCGATCGGCGCGGTACCGATGGACGAATGGGTGCGGTACCGCCTCGCGGGCGATGCGCTCGCGGCGTTTTCTGACAGTTGAGCTGCCGCCATGTTTTCGCGCAGATGCGCCACCCAGGAAGTGACGGCGCGGTCGACCGCACGCTGGGACGGCCGCGCCGGCCCGCATGGTGGGCCTCGGCGGCGGGCCAAGCCTGAGGTCCGGCGTGGGCGCCGCCAATTTGCCAGAGAATAGGGAGTTGCCCGTTCCCTTCGTCCAAAGGAAATCCCCATGAGCTATCCCAACACCCAACTGTTCATCGCTGGCCAATGGTGCGACGCCGCCGACGGCCGCACGCTGGCCGTGCACAACCCGGCCACCGGCAAGGAGATCGGCCGCGTCGCGCACGCCGGCAAGGCCGACCTCGACCTGGCACTGGCTGCAGCGCAGAAGGGTTTCGAGACCTGGCGCGACATGACGGCGGCTGCCCGCAGCGTGA
>JBBQNG010000183.1:0-8631 GCA_038329645.1 Burkholderiales bacterium | reverse complement strand
AGCGAAGGCGGCGCCCGCGCCGGTCCACCCGACCAGCGCGCCCGCCAGCGCGGGACCGCCCGCGAACGCGACCGTGCGCGCGAGCTCGATGCGCGCGTTGGCCGCGGCAAGGAGCTCGCGCGGCACCAGTGAAGGCACCAGCGCCGGCGCGGCGACGCTGTAGGCGACCGTGCCGCAGGCGCCGGCGAATCCGAGGATCGCGAGCAGCGTCATCGAGAGCAGGCCGGCCTGCATCGCGACCAGCATTGCGGCGAGCGAGACTGCGCGCAGCGCTTCTGCCGCGGCCATGAGATTGCGCCGCGACATGCGGTCGGCGAGCACGCCGGCGGGAATCGCGAACAACAGGTAGGGCAGCGTCTGCGCGGTCTGAAGGAGCCCGGTCGCGCCGGCGCCTGCGCCGAATGCGAGGACCGCCACCAGGGGTGCTGCGGCAAGCCCCACCTGCTCTGCGGATTGCGCGGCCAGGTTGGACCACGCCAGTCGGTTGAACCCGGGGGGCAGGGCGGATGCGGAGGATGGCGTATGCATGCCGCGAGTGTAGGCAGCCTGCCGGCGCGGCGCCTCCCGGTTCTTGCGATCCTTGCCACGCGCACGCGCGACGATGGACAATGCGCCATGGCGAAAACAATCCTGGTGGTTGAAGACGACAGCGACATGCGCGCGCTCATCAACCGGCACCTCCTCAACGCGGGCTACGTGGTGCGCGCGGTGGCCAACGGCATGGAGGCGGCGGCGTCCTGCCTCAACCTGACGCCGGATCTCATCGTGAGCGACGTGCACATGCCGCGCATGGACGGCTTCGAGATGATCGCGATCCTCAAGTCGGAGCCCGCGATGGAGCGCATCCCGGTGATCTTCCTCACCGCCGACGCCAAGGGCCGCCGGCGCGGCAACAAGCTCGGCGCCGTCGAGTACCTCACCAAGCCCCTCAAGGTCGAGGCCCTGCTCAAGGCGGTGGCCAAGCACCTGCCCGTAAAGGACGCGCGCGCATGAACAAGAACAAGACCAGCCTGGTCGTCGAGGACGACAGCGACCAGCGCGAGCTCATCAAGCTGCACCTGCTCAACGCCGGCTACATGGTCCACGGCGTGGCCAACGGCCTGCAGGCAGCGGGCTACTGCCTGACGACCACGCCCGATCTCGTGGTGAGCGACGTGCACATGCCGCACATGAGCGGGTTCGACATGATGCGCATCCTGAAGACCGAGCCGGCGATGAAGGACATCCCGGTGATTTTCCTCACTGTCGACGAGGGCGGCCGCGAGACAGGCGAGGACCTGGGCGCGATCGAGTACCTGGCCAAGCCGTTCAAGCCGGCGTCGCTGCTGATGCTGGTGGGCAAGCACCTCGCCGGCAAGAAAAAAACCGCTCAGCCCAAGGCGTCCTAGACGGCCTGTCCCCCTGCAATTCGCCAGCCCGCGCTTCGACGTTTACAAATCATAGCACCTGGTGGTATAGTTTGAGTGATGCGAATCCTCGAGACCAAGACGTTCGCGCGTTGGGCTCGCAAGGAAGGGCTCACCGATCGCGCGCTTGCGGATGCCGTTGCCGAAATTGAATCGGGCCTTGTGGAGGCGCACCTCGGAGGCGATGTTTTCAAGAAGCGCGTGGCGCGCCGGGGAGAGGGAAAGCGCGGCGCGTATCGAACCATCCTGGGCGGGCGCCGCGGATTTCGCTGGATATTCCTGTTCGGATTTTCCAAGAGCGAGCGCAGCGACATCGACGCGGACGAACTGCGCGCGCTCCGGCGAATTGCCCAAGCTTGGCTGGGGATGGATGACCCGAACATCGATCACGCGGTCGAGGCCGGAGAACTTCACGAGGTGCACGATGGCTAACCGCAGGTTGCGCAAGGAGCTGATCGATACCGCCCGCGGGCTCTATGAGCTTGGCGCGCTCGACGGCAAGACGATGCGCGATATCGAATCGCTCCGCGTAGGGGCGCCCAAGGTGTACTCCGCCTACGAGATCAAGCGGCTGCGGCTCAAGGAGAAGGCAAGCCAGGCGGTCTTTGCCGCCTATCTCAATACCAGCGTGTCCACCGTGCAGAAGTGGGAGGTGGGCGAGAAAAAGCCAAGCGGTCTTGCGTTGAAGCTGCTTGACCTGGTCGATCGCAAGGGTCTCAAGACACTGGCTTAGTTTCACGCCATCGAGTCGTAGACGGCCTTCTCGAAAGCGTAGAAACCCGCGAGCGCCCGTGGGTCCACGAAGGGCAGCACCTGCGTCATATACACGCCGCCGATTCCATTGACGGGATCGATCCAGAAATAGGTATTGCCGAGGCCCGCCCAGGCCAGGCTGCCCGGCGCGCGGCCGGTGTGCGCAACTTCCTCGTTGATCATGAACGTGAGGCCCCAGGTTTTCGGCGTGCCGGGAAAGAACTCGGCGTCGCCCGAGAGCGACGCACGCACTGCGGGCAGCATGGTCACGCGCAGATTGCCCATCGAATTGCGCGACATCATCTCGACGGTTTGCGCGCGCAGGATGCGATTGCCGTTGCCCTGTCCCGCATTGAGGATCATGCGCATGAAGCGCTGGTAGTCCTGCGCGGTGGAGTAGAGCCCGCCGCCGCCGGGATCGAATTCCGGCTCCTGGTTGACTTCGAAAGGCGTGACGTCCAGCCCACCCGAAGCATTGCGCTGGTGCACTTTGGCCAGGCGCTCCCGCATCGATGGCGTGATGCGGTATGCGGTGCTCTGCATGCCGAGCGGATCGAAAATGTGCCGCTGCATGTACGCGCCCAGCCTCTGGCCGGTGACGGCCTCGACCATCTTGCCGGCCCAGTCGATGCCGATGCCGTATTCCCAGCGCGCGCCCGGATCGAATGCGAGTGGCGTGGTGAGCGCGATGTTTTTTCCCGAACCTGCGCGCGGCAGCTCCATGACATTGAGGTAGCGGTCCATGTCGGGGTTCCAGATGTCGTAGGCGAACCCGGAGGTGTGGGTGAGGAGGTTCCGCAACGTAATGACGCCACGCGCCTCGCGCAGGCGCGGCTTGTCGCCGTCCCAGCCTTCGAGCACCTTCACGCGGCCCAGTTCCGGGATCACCTTGCCCGCCGGCTCGTCGAGCGAAAGCCTGCCTTGCTCGACCAGCTGCATCGCTGCCACGCCGGTGACGGGCTTGGTCATCGAGGCGATCCACATCACGGTGTCGGCGGTCATCGCGGGTCCCTGGCCGAGCGCGCGCTCGCCGTAAGCGGCTTCGTAGATCGTGCCTTCGCGGTTGGCTACTGCGGCGACGACGCCGGGCACGTCGCCCGTGCCGACGCCGGCGCGCAGCAATGCGTCGGCTGCCGCCTTCAGGGCGCTTTCCATCCCATCTCCTTCATCGTGTGAGCCTTGCCTCACGCAGGGCAATGGATTGAAGGATAATCTTTACGTCGATGCGATGGGGAACGCCGTGCGGAACTTGATATTGATGGTGGTGGTTGCGACCGCATTCGCCGGGAGCGTCGCTGCGCAGACCTACCCGGTGCGCCCGGTGCGCATCGTGGTGGGCTTTCCGCCGGGCGGCACCTCGGACATCCTCGCCCGCACGATCGCGGCGCGCCTCTCCGATTCCCTCGGCCAGGCGGTGGTCGTCGAGAACCGCACGGGCGCCGGCGGCAACATCGGTGCCGAGGCGGTGGCCAAAGCCGCGCCCGACGGCTACACGCTCCTGATGGGCACCACTTCGCAGGCCATCAGCCAGAGCCTGTACAGGAAGCTCAACTATGACCTCGAGAAGGATTTCGTGCCGATCACGCAGGCGGTGAACTATTCCAACCTGCTCGTAGTCCACCCTTCCCTCGGTGTGACGAACGTGGCCGGTCTGCTCGCGCTCGCGCGCGCCAAACCCGGGGTGCTCAACTACGGCACCGCGGGCAACGGTACGCCGCCGCACATGACGGGCGAGCTCTTCAAGTCGTACACGAAGGTGGATATCCAGCACGTGCCTTACAAGGGCGGTGCGCCCGCCATCGTCGACCTGGTCGCGGGCCAGATCCCGATGATGTTCGACAACGTCCCGCCCCTGCTGCCGCATGTGCGCTCGGGGAGGATCCGTGCGCTGGCCAACACCAGCCTCACGCGCCTTTCGGTGCTGCCCGACGTACCGACGCTCGACGAGTCCGGCCTCAAGGGCTTCGACGCGGTCGGCTGGAACGGCCTGCTTGCGCCGGCCGGCACGCCGCGCGAGATCGTGGCGCGGCTGCACACCGAGGTCGCGCGCATATTGCGCAGCCCGGAGGTGCGCGAGCAGCTCACCGCGCAGGGCGCCGACATCGTCGCCAATTCGCCGGACGAGTTCGCCGCCTGGATTCGCGGCGAGGTCAGGAAATGGGCCGGCGTGGTGCGCGATTCGGGCGCCAAGCTCGACTGAGGCTGCGTGAAAGCGCCGCCCGAATACATCGCCGAGCTCGCGCGCTTTGCGTGCGCGGCAAAGATCGAGGACCTCGGCGGGCGGGCCCTCGAGCGCACGCGTTGGGTCATCGCCGACAGCCTGCCTGTGGTCGCGGCCGGCATGCAGCAGCCCGAGATGCAGGCGTTCGTGCAGAAGCATCTCGCAGGCGCGGGCGGCGGTCTCGCCTGGGTGCTCGGCACCCGGCGTCGCGCGAGCGCTTCGGATGCCGCGTTGCTCAACGGGACGGCCGGCACCTGGCTCGAGCTCGACGAGGGCAACCTGTTGGCCAAGGGGCACCCGGGAATCCAGGTGGTGCCCGCGGCAGTCGCGCTGGCGCAGGAGATCGGCGCTCCGGGCGCGGAGCTGGTAATGGCCGTCGCGCTCGGTTATGAAATTTCTTCGCGCATCAGCCGCGCCGCGAAGATAAAAATTTCCGTCCACCCGCACGGCACCTGGGGCGTGCTCGGCGCGGCGATCGCGGTGGGACGGTTGAAGAAATTCGAGCAGGCGAGGATGGTCGAGCTCATCAACGTCGCCTCGACCATGGGCATGGCCACCTCCCGCCAGACGCTCCTCGACGGCGCCACGGTGAGGAACATCTTCACCGGCCACGCCGGGCTGATGGGCCTGATGGCCGTGCGTCTCGTAGAGTGCGGTTTCACCGGCGAGACCGACAGCCCGGCCAGCGTGTACGGCAAGGTGCTGGGTGAGGATTTCGTTGCCTCGAAGGTGGTCGAGAACCTCGGCCGCGAATGGATGGTGGCCGAGGGCTATTTCAAGCTGCACCCGACCGGGCGCTACGTGCACTCGGCGATCGACGCGCTCGAGGACCTGCTTGCCAATGTCCCGGGCGGACGCCTCGACCCGGCCGTCATCGAGAGGATCGAAGTCCGCACCTACAAGCTTGCGGCCATGCTCGCGGAGCTGCGCGTGACGAGCAGCTTCGGCGCGCGATTCTCGGTGCCCTTTGCACTGGCGACGATCCTCCATCACGGCGGCTCGGGCCTCGAGCAGTTCGAGCAGGCGGCGGTGGACAACGAGGCGATCCAGGCGCTTGCCGCCAAAGTCGACCTGCAGGAGGAAAAGCAGTTCACCGCGCGCTATCCCGGCGAGCAGGTCTGCGACCTGAGGATCATCCACAGTGGCGGCAGGGCATGCGAGGGGCGCTGCCTCATCATGAAAGGCGAGCCGGCCAACCCGCACCAGCCCGCGGAACTCGAAGCGAAGTTCATGCAGCTCGGCGTCCCCGTCTGGGGCGAGGCGGCGACACGAGCGCTGCTTGAAGGCTGCATGCGACTGCACCTGCTGCCCGATTTCGGCGCCTTCGCCGATGGCTTCAACCTCTGAGGGATTTGCGATGCTCAAGACCCACGGGCGCTACGACTATTCCGCGATAACCGAGCGCGAGGACTACAGCTGGCCGGACGGCAAGCGCCTCGCGGTGCATTTGTGCCTCAACGTCGAGCATTTCTCGTTCGGCGAGGGGCTGGGAAACGACTATGCGGCGCCACAGGCGCAGCCCAATGCGCGCAGCTTCGCGTGGCGCGACTACGGCAACCGCGTGGGCGCATGGCGCCTGCTCGAGCTCGCGCAGGCGTATGACCTTCCCTACGCGCTCCTGGTCAACACCGAGCTCTACGACTACTGCCCGCAGATGGTGGCGGCTTTCTCCAGGCGCGGCGACGAGATCGTCGGCCATGGCCGCACCAATGGCGAGCGGCAAGGCGACATGGCCTATGAGGAAGAGCGTGCACTGATCCAGGAGGCGGCGGCTTCAATCGAGAAACACGAGGGCAAGCGCGCAACCGGGTGGCTTGCGCCGTACATCTCGCAAACCCACGATTCGCCCGACCTGCTGCGCGAGGCGGGCTTTCGCTACATGATGGACTGGCCGCTGGACGACCAGCCCGTGTGGTTCCGGACCAAACATGGCCCGATCCTGTCGATCCCGTATGCGCACGACCTCAACGATTCTTTCGAGTGCGTGCAGCGGCGCACGCCGTCGCAGCTGTATTGCGAGAACTTGATCGACCAGTTCGACGAGATGCTGGAGGAGTCGGCGCGACGGCCGCTGGTCATGAGCCTCGTCCTGCACAGCTTCGTCCTCGGCCAGCCGCACCGCCTGCGGCGTTACCGCCAGGTGATCGAGCACATCGTGAGAGAGCGCGACAAGATCTGGCTCACGCGGCCGGGCGATATCTGCCGCCACATCGAATCGCTCCCGCCGGGGACGGTGCCGGGGGGCTGAATCCCACCGCCGCCCTGGCCCATGCGAATCCCGTCTTCCTGGTGCCCGCGGTGGGGCTTGGGGTGATGTTCACGGTCGGGTTTGTTGCGCTGATGCTCACAGTGGCGACGTATCTTGGGTTGGGGATGCCGGAAGCGAGGTAGCCTGCGGACTAAGCGAGCGCCTTCGCCGCCCACTGCGCCCGCGCAAGCAGCGCAGAGTCTTCCCCCGCCGCGCCGACGAGCTGGAGGCCGAGCGGAAGGCCCGCCGCGCCCTTGCCTCTTGGCAGCGTGATGCACGGGACGCCAAGCAAGGTCCACAGCCCGTTGAAGATCGGATCCCCGGTCGACGCAAGGCCCTTGGGCGCTTCGCCGGGCGCGGAGAGCGTGAGCAGCAGATCGAAGCTGCGCATGAGGTCGGCGTATTGCCTGCGCGCATCGCCGGCGGTGACAGTCGCCTGGTCGTAGCGCTCGCGCGAAATCGCCCAGCCGTCGTCCAGGCGCATGCGGATGCCCGGACTCAGCAGGTCTCGATGGTTGTCCTGCTCCCACGCGAGAGCGCGCGCGGCCTCGAATTTCATGATCACGCTCTGTTCGACGAACAAGGCGTCGACGGCTGCGGGGAGGCCTACATCCACGACGATGGCCCCGGCGGCCGCGAGCTTCGTCGCTGCAGATTCGAGATTGGCACGTGAAGCAGCGTCACTTGTTTCCCAGCGCGAAGTGCGCACAAAGCCGATGCGCGGCGCGGAAATCCTGGCGCCGAGGTCGGCGAGCGGCAAGCCCGAAAGCACGAGCAGCGCCTTGGCGGTGTCTTCCAACGTGTTCGTGAAGAATCCCACCGTGTCGAGCGAATCGGACACCGGCTTCACGCCAGTGCGGTTGATGCAGCCGAAGGTCGGCTTGAAGCCGATCGCGCCGCAGAACGCCGCCGGCCGGATCACCGAGCCGCCGGTCTGCGTGCCGAGCGCGAGCGGCACCATGCCGTCGGCCACGGCCGCCGCCGAGCCGCTCGAGGAGCCGCCCGGCGTGTGCGCCGGGTTGTGCGGGTTCGTCGTCGCAGGCGGGTTGTTGAACGCGAACTCCGCAGTCGCCGTCTTGCCGAGGATCACGCAGCCCGCGCGGCGCAGCAGCGCGACCGCGGCCGCATCGGCGCGCGGACGGTGGCCTTTGTAGATCGCCGAGTTGTATTCGGTCGGCATGTCGGCGGTGTCGAAGACGTCCTTGATGCCGATCGGCATGCCGTGCAGGGGGCTGCGCAGCGATTCCTTGTCGAGCGCGCGCGCCGCTGCGAGCGCAGCGTCGCCGGCAACGTGCACCCAGGCTTTCAGTTCACCGTCGCGCTCCGCGATGCGCTCGAGGCACGCCTCCACCAGCGGTTCCGATTTCAAGCGCGGGTCACCGGTATTTTTCGGCGCACCTGACGATGGCGACTTCCGTGGCGAGGTCGAGGCAACCGCGCGCATCTGCATTCGCCCTGGTGCGGCCTCGGGGGGCGGCGGCGGATGCCTGCACCATCGGCGCAGCAGCCGGGGCTTTTTCGGCCTGGGGCGCCGGCACGGGAATTACCGGGACAGGCGCGGCAGCGACGGCCGCCACCGGTTTGGGCGCCGCCGCTGCAGGGGCGGCCGCGGGCGGAGGCGTCACGGCGATGGGTTTTTGCATTTCGGCCGACGGCGCTGCCGCTTGCACGGGCACAGGTGCTGGAGCGACGGGGGCCCCAGTGGCCTGAGGCCGGGGCGCGGGAGCGACCTGCACCGTGCGTTGCACTTCGGCTTCCTTCTTCGTCTGCTCCATCATGCCGCCCCAAAGGCCACCTATCATGCCGGCGAAGAGCCCTACGCCGATCACCATCATGAGCACGACGGGCGCGATCCAGCCGACGAGGCCGATCGCGAGCGCCGCAACCACGTGCCCCGGGCTTTCGCGCACCACCACGGTCGAAGCGATGAAGTCGTGCAGCGCCTGCTTTTTCCCTGTGAACGCCGCGATCACGAAGCCGATCATGATGAGGAAAGCGGAGAC
>JBBQNG010000182.1:0-8702 GCA_038329645.1 Burkholderiales bacterium | reverse complement strand
GCTGAAAAATCGTAGAATATTTATCAGCTTGCAAGGCTAACACTATGATGTTATGTTAGTTGTCCCATCGAATAAGACTCAGGGTGGTACAGTGGGAAAATCTGTCACCGCAAGGCTTCTTGCCGCGGCGTTGCTGTTGTGGTTACCGCTGCACGTGCTTGGGGCCGGACTCGGCAAGCTCAGCGTAAATTCCGCGCTGGGCCAGCCGCTGTCGGCGGAAATCGAGATCGTTTCCCTGCAGCCCGGCGAAGAGGATTCCCTCACGGCCCGCTTTGCGTCCAGCGAAGCCTACCGGCAGGCCGGCATCGAATTCAATTCCGCCCTGCTCGGCGTGCGCTTTGCGATCGAGCGCCGCAACAACCGCCCGGTCATCAGGATCAGTTCAACCGCGCCGATCAGCGAGCCGTTTCTCAACGTGCTGGTCGAGCTCGCCTGGAACAGCGGCAAGCTGGTGCGTGAATACACGTTCCTGCTCGATCCACCCGATTACAAGGGCCCGCAGCCGGTAGCGCCGGCGCGGCCTGCCGCCAGTCCCGCCACGCCGGCACCGGTGCCGGCGCCGCGCGCCGTGCAGGAGCGTCCGATAGCACCCTCGGCGGCGCCTGCGCCGGCAGCAAGGAGCCTGGGTACGTACGAAGTCAAGAAGGGCGACACGCTCGCCAGGATCGCAACCCAGAACAATCCCGGCGGCGTAAGCCTGCAGCAGATGCTGATCGCGCTCTACCGCGCGAATCCCGATGCATTCATCGACGGCAACATCAACCGCCTGCGTGCGGGACGTATCCTCAACCTGCCGGACCGTGAAACGGCGGCATCGGTGGACGAAGCCGATGCGCGCCGCCTGGTCGCCGCGCAGGGCCAGGATTTCCGCGCATACCAAAGCAAGCTTGCAGGTGCTGTCGCGGCCGCGCCGGCAGAGGCCGCTGCCGCGCAGCGCAGCGCGAGCGGGCGGATTACGCCCAAGGCCGATGAACCGGCGCCCGCCGACCAGAAGGACCAGCTGAAGCTTTCGAAGGCGGACCCGACCGGCAAGGGCGCAGCGTCGCAGGCGGCGCGCGCCGACAACGCCGCGGCGCGCGACAAGGCGCTCAAGGAATCCGAGTTCCGCGTGGCCGAGCTCGAAAAGAACGTGCAGGACCTGCGCAAGCTTCTCGAACTCAAGAACCAGAGCCTGGCCGAGCTTGAGAAGAAGGGCGGGGCAAAGCCGCCCGCCGCCCCCGCTGCGCCGCCGCCTGCGGTTGTGCCGGCCCCCGTCCCGGCACCGCCGCCTGCTGCCGCGCCGGCCAAGCCGGCCGCCGAAGCGCCTAAGGCGCCCGAGCCCTCCAAGCCCTCGCCCGAGCCCTCCAAGCCCGCGCCGGAGCCGTCAAAGGCCGCGCCCGAGCCCGCCAAGGCAGCCGAAGCGCCCAAGCCGGCCGCGGAGCCTGCCAAGCCGGCGGAAGCACCGAAGCCTGCTGCCGAAGCCGCGAAAGCGCCCGCCGAAGCGGCCAAGCCGCCGGAAGCGGCCAAGAAAGCCGACGCGCCGAAGAAGGCGGTTGCGCCCCCGCCCCCACCGCCGCCGCCGAGCCTGGTCGATGAATTCCTCGACAACCCGATCGCCCTTGGCGTACTTGGCGCGATCTTCCTGTTCCTCATCGGCTACAGCTGGTGGGCATGGAAGCGCAAGAAGGCGCAGCAGTCGCGGTTCCAGGACAGCGTCATGGGTTCGCCACCCGCGGCGAGCCTGGGCGCTTCCTCGGTATTCAGCGGCGCGGCCAGCCAGAACATCGACACCGGCGCCGCCGTCTCGCAGGCTTCGGTAAGCGACTCCAGTGTCGGCGCGATCGAGGCCGACGAGGTCGATCCGATCGCGGAAGCCGACGTGTACATGGCCTATGGCCGCGACACGCAGGCCGAGGAAATCCTCAAGGACGCGCTCAACAAGGATCCGAACCGACTCGCGATCCATTCCAAGCTGCTCGAGATCTATGCCGCGCGCCGCGACGTGCAGAACCTCGAGCAGACGGCGATGAAGATCAAGGAAATCACCGGCGGGGAGGGCGAGGACTGGGACAAGGCCATCGTCCTTGGCCGCACGGCCGATCCGGGCAACACACTGTATGGCGGCGACCCTGATGCAACCGTCATGGTCAGGCCAGTGGCACTGGCCGCCGGGGCCGCGCCGACGCTGGATTTCGACCTCGATGCGGCGGCCCCCACCGCTCCCGATATCGCGCTGGAGGCCGAGGCACCGGCTGCGGCGGCACCTGCCTCGGTGGACTTCGACCTGGGCGCGGACGATGCACCGGCGCCCGCACCCGCCGAAGAAAAGTCCGATTTTTCGCCCAGCGGGACGATCATCATGGATTCGAACGAAGCCAAGAGCGCTTCGGGCGGGCTCGATTTCGATCTCGGTATGGACGAGCCGACCAAAGCGCCCGAGCCGGCGCCCGCACCCGCCGCGCCCGCCTCGCTTGACGCAGGCGGCCTGGATTTCAACCTCGACCTGGACTCCGACAAGACAGTGATGATGCCGGCGGGAATGACGGCGGCGCCGTCGGCAGCGAAGCCCGAAGTCGACCTGTCGGCGATCAGCTTCGACCTCGGTACGCCCGACGCATTCGTACCGGCGGTCGAGGGCGATGCGCGATGGCAGGAGGTCGCCACCAAGCTGGACCTCGCCAAGGCCTACGAGGAGATGGGCGACAAGGACGGTGCCCGCGACCTCCTCAACGAAGTGGCCAAGGAAGGCGACGACGCCCAGCAGAACCAGGCCCGGCAGATGCTAGCCAAGCTGGGTTGACCGGTCGGTTGCGCCGCGAAGGCCACGGCCGCGCGCCGTGGCCTTTTTGTTTTCCGGACAGATAATCGCCCCATGAACCGTATCGCTCTCGGCATCGAATACGACGGCAGCCGCTTCCTGGGCTGGCAGACCCAGCCGGGCGGGGGCACGGTGCAGGATGCGCTCGAGGCCGCTTTGGCGACGATCGCGGCCATGCCAGTGCCGGTAACCTGCGCCGGGAGGACGGATCGTGGCGTGCACGCCCGCGGCCAAGTGGTGCATTTCGATACCGCGGCAGACCGCCCCGACAGCGCCTGGGTCCGCGGCGTGAACGCATTGTTGCCGGAATCGGTGGCCGTCCTCTGGTCGAAAAGGGTGGCGCCCGAATTCCACGCGCGCTACTCGGCGCGCTCGCGTACCTATCGCTACCAGCTTGTCAATCGCCCCGTGCGTCCCGCGCTGGAGGCGCGCCACGCGGGCTGGTTCCATGCGCCGCTCGACGTGGCGGCAATGCGCGAGGCCGCGCGCCATTTCGTCGGCGAGCATGACTTCAGCGCGTTCCGGTCGAGCGAATGCCAGGCGAAAAGCCCCGTGAGGACCGTTCACCTGCTGGAGATCGCAAGCGAAGGCGAGCGCATCGAGTTGACCATTCGCGCGAACGCGTTCCTCCATCACATGGTCCGCAACATCGTCGGCACGCTCGTATACGTCGGCAAGGGAAAGCACCCGCCGCACTGGGCCGCCGAAATTCTCCAGTCGCTCGACCGGTCGCGCGCCGCGCCCACGTTCGCGCCGGAGGGTTTGTGCCTCGAGCACGTCGGGTACGAGCCGCATTGGAATCTTCCGGTGTTGCCTGCCCCTGCGATGGAAATGCTGGCGCCCTCGCGATGAGGACGCGGGTCAAGATCTGCGGCATTACGCGCCCGCAGGACGGCATCGATGCGGCGCGCGCCGGCGCCGATGCGATCGGGCTGGTCTTTTACCCGCCCAGCCCGCGCTGCGTATCGATTGCGCGCGCCATCGAAATACGCGACGCGCTGCCGCCGTTCGTGCAGACGGTGGCCCTGTTCGTCAACCCCGGCCGCGAAGAGGTCGACGCCGTCGTGGCGCGCGTCCGCCCTTCAATGCTCCAGTTCCATGGGGAGGAGGCGCCGGATTTCTGCGCCGCTTTCGACACGCCGTGGCTGAAAGCCTGCCGCGTAAAAGCGGGGGTCGATTTGCTAGAATACTTCCGTTCGTATCCGGGGGCGGCCGGTTGGCTCGCGGATGCGTTCGTTGAGGGTTACGGCGGGGGCGGGCAGAGCTTCGACTGGTCGCTGGTTCCCGCCGTGCGCGAGCGTCCGCTGGTCCTGTCCGGCGGGCTCACGCAGGAAAACGCGGCGCAAGCGGTCCGCAGGGTCAGGCCCTGGGCGGTGGACGTATCGAGCGGGGTCGAATCGGCCAAGGGCATCAAAGACGCCGCGAAGATCGCGGCGTTCATCCAAGAGGTCAAAAATGCAGATGTATGACTTACCCGACGCGCGCGGGCACTTCGGGCCTTACGGCGGATCGTTCGTGGCCGAAACCCTTACGCACGCGCTGGACGAGTTGCGCGCCGCATACAAGCATTGCCGCAACGACCCCGAATTCCTCGAAGAATTCCGCTATGAGCTGAAGCATTACGTCGGGCGCCCGAGCCCGGTCTATCACGCCAAGCGCTGGTCGGCCGGGATCGGCGGCGCGCAGATCTACCTCAAGCGCGAGGATCTCAACCATACCGGCGCGCACAAGATCAACAACACCATCGGCCAGGCGATGCTCGCCCGGCGCATGGGAAAGAAGCGCGTGATCGCCGAGACCGGCGCGGGAATGCACGGCGTGGCGACCGCGACGGTGGCGGCGCGCTACGGAATGACGTGCGTGGTGTACATGGGCTCGCAGGACACGGTCCGCCAGGTGCAGAACGTCTACCGCATGAAGCTGCTCGGCGCGACCGTCGTGCCGGTCGAGTCCGGCTCCAAGACCCTCAAGGACGCGCTCAACGAGGCGATGCGCGACTGGGTCACCAACGTCGACGACACCTTCTACATCATCGGCACCGTGGCGGGGCCGCATCCCTACCCGATGATGGTGCGCGATTTCCAGGCCGTCATCGGCGAGGAATGCAAGGTGCAGGTGCCGGAGCTGACCGGGCGCCAGCCGGACGCGGTGATCGCGTGCGTTGGCGGAGGCTCCAACGCAATGGGTATTTTTTATCCGTATATCAGCGTCGATGGCGTGCGGCTCATCGGCGTCGAGGCTGCGGGCGAGGGGATTGAAACGGGCAGGCACTCCGCGTCGCTCTGCGCCGGCAAGCCCGGCGTGCTGCACGGCAACCGCACCTACCTCCTTCAGGACGCCAACGGGCAGATCATGGAGACGCATTCGGTTTCGGCGGGCCTCGACTATCCCGGCGTCGGGCCGGAGCATTCATGGCTGAAGGACTCCGGCCGCGCCGAGTACGTTGCGGTGACCGATGCCGAGTCGCTCAAGGCCTTCCATGACCTTTGCCAGCTGGAGGGGATCATCCCCGCCCTCGAATCGGCGCATGCGCTGGCGTACGCCGCGAAGCTCGCGGCAACGCTGCCGAAAGACAAGATCCTGCTGGTCAACCTTTCGGGGCGGGGCGACAAGGACATGCACACGGTGGCGCAGAGATCGGGCCTCAAGTTCTGATGTCGCGTATCCCCGCAAGGTTCGAGGCCCTGCGCGCCGCCAGCAAGAAGGCGCTGATTCCCTACATCACCGCGGGCGATCCTTCCCCCGCGCTGACGGTGCCGCTCCTGCACGCGCTCGCGGAATCCGGCTGCGACATCCTCGAAATCGGCGTGCCGTTCTCCGACCCGATGGCCGATGGCCCCGCGATCCAGCGCTCGTCGGAGCGCGCGCTCAAAAAAGGCGTAGGGCTGGTCGACGTGCTGGGCATGGTGCGCGAGTTCCGGACGAAGGACGCGGCCACGCCGATAGTGCTCATGGGATACGCAAACCCCATCGAAGCCATGGGTGTGGAGAAATTCGTCCGCGACGCCGCGGTAGTGGGCGTCGACGGCGTAATCGTGGTCGATTACCCGCCCGAGGAATGCGTCGATTTCTCCGCGCTGTGCGGCAAGTACGGCATCGATCAGGTCTTCCTGCTCTCCCCTACGTCGACAGATGCGCGCATCGCGGAAGTGGCGCGCGTTGGCAGCGGCTTCCTCTACTATGTGTCGCTCAAAGGCGTCACCGGGGCGGGGCACATCGATACCTCGGCGGTTGCCAGGCACCTCCCCAAGATCCGCGCCGCCTCGAAGCTGCCGATCGGCGTTGGATTCGGCATCCGCGACGCGACGTCCGCCAAGGCGATCGCGGCTGTGGCAGACGCGGTGGTAATAGGCGCCCGCATCATTGAGGAGATCGAATCCGCAGGACCCGACCACGCAGTGCGCCGCGTGGCCGAACTCATCCGCCCGATCCGCGCAGCGCTCGATTCCTGATGCGAAGGGCGACCCGATGAGCTGGCTGCAGAAACTCCTTCCGCCTAAGATCAAGCGCGTCGAAGGCGCGGCAAGAAAGCAGGTCCCCGAGGGCCTGTGGACCAAGTGTCCCTCGTGCGACGCGGTCCTCTACGCGACCGACCTCGAGAAAAACCTCAACGTGTGCCCCAAATGCGGCCATCACCAGCGCATCGGCGCCCGCGTACGGCTCGAAGCGCTGCTGGACGAGGACGGCCGGTTCGAGATCGGCGCCGAAGTGCTCCCGGTCGACAGCCTCAAGTTCAAGGATTCGCGCCGCTATCCCGAGCGGCTCGCCGAAGCGAACGAGAACACCGGCGAGACCGAGTCGCTGGTGGTGATGCAGGGTTCGATCAAGTCGATTGGCGTAGTGGTCGCCGCGCACGAGTTCGATTTCATGGCCGGTACGATGGGCTCGGTGCTCGGCGAGCGCTTTGTGCGCGGCGTACGCCTGGCGATCGACGAGAGGCTGCCGTTCGTCGTATTTACCGCAAGCGGCGGGGCGCGCATGCAGGAAGGCCTGCTGTCCCTCATGCAGATGGCGAAGACCACGGCCGCGCTCACGGAACTCGGCGAGCGCAGCCTGCCTTTCATCTCCGTGCTGACCGACCCCACCACGGGCGGCGTGTCCGCGAGCTACGCATTCCTCGGCGATGTCGTGGTTGCCGAGCCCAAGGCGCTGGTCGGCTTCGCCGGGCCGCGCGTGATCGAGCAGACGGTGCGCCAGAAGCTGCCCGAAGGCTTCCAGCGCTCCGAATTCCTGCTCGAGAAAGGCGCCCTCGACATGATCATCGACCGGCGCCAGATGCGCGACAAGCTCGCCGTCCTGCTGGCGCTGCTGCAGGGCATGCCGGCGGAATCCACAAACTGAAAAAGCAGAAGGCTCGGAACAGGGGAACCTGCGGTTCCCCTGTTACCTCCAACACCGCCCGTGGGATCTCCTAGCTCGCTCGACCAATGGCTGGCGTTCATCGAGCGCCAGCATCCGAAGGCCATCGCCCTCGGCCTGGACCGGGTCGAAAAGGTGCGGGAGGGCCTCGGCCTTAAGCCCGCCTGCCCGGTCATCGTCGTCGGCGGGACCAACGGCAAGGGCTCGACCTGCGCAATGCTCGAGGCCATCCTGCGCTGCGCCGGCTACCGGACCGGCCTCTACACGTCGCCGCACCTGCTGCGCTACAACGAGCGTGTTCGGATCGACTCGCGCGAGGCCTCCGACGAGCAGCTGTGCGCGGCCTTCGAGGCGGTCGAGCAGGCGAGGGCCGACACGCCGCTCACGTACTTCGAATACGGCACGCTGGCCGCAGCATGGCTCTTTTCCCGCCAGGCGCTGGACGCATGGATCCTCGAAGTGGGCCTCGGGGGGCGCCTGGACGCCGTGAACGTTTTCGATGCCGACTGCGCGGTGCTGACCAGTATCGACATGGATCACATGGATTACCTCGGTCCGACCCGCGAAGACATCGGCCGCGAAAAGGCAGGAATTTTCCGCGCCGGGCGCCCCGCGGTCGTAGCGGACGCGAATCCGCCGAAGTCGGTGCTCGATGTTGGTACCGCAATCGGCGCGAAGCTGCTCCTCGGCGGACGCGACTTCGGGTTCACGGCCGAAAGCGCGCAGTGGGTGTACTGGGGACCGGGTGGAAAGCGGCCGGCGCTTGCCTATCCTGCGCTGCGCGGGCCGATCCAGCTCGTAAACGCTGCGGCTTCGATCGCGTCGCTCGATTCGTTGCGCGATCGCTTGCCGGTCGCCATGCAGGACCTGCGCCGGGGGCTTGCCGAAGTGGAGGCGCCCGGACGTTTCCAGATGCTCCCGGGACGTCCGAGCGTGATCCTCGACGTGGCACACAACCCGCAGGCGGCGCGCAACCTTGCGGCGAATCTCGCCGACAGCGGATTCGCCCCCGAGACCCACGCCGTGTTTGGCGCCCTGCGCGACAAGGACATTGCCGGCGTGGTGCGCGCGCTCGCGCAACGCGTCACCCGATGGCACCTGGCGACGCTTGGCGGTCCGCGCGGGGCGTCGGCAGCCGAGCTCGCCGCCGTGCTTGCCGCCGAAGGGATCAAAGTACCGGTCGACCAGCACGCAACGCCCGCGCTGGCGTTCGCGGAGGCGCGGAGGCAGGCGGGCGAAGCTGATAAAATCGCGGTTTTCGGGTCCTTTCTTACCGTTGCCGAAGTAATGCGGCAGAAATAATGCGGCCGAAGTAATGCAGCATCTTTCAACGAAGGCATTGCCCGGAAACCGCTGAAGATCATGGCCGAGCGCTCGAACGCGACGAAAAAGAACCAGGAAGCGGCGCAGGACGTCAGCACGCTGCAAAAGCGCGGCCGGCGCCGGCTGGTGGGCGCGATCGCTCTCGTGCTGCTTGCGGTGATCGTGCTGCCGATGGTCTTCGACCCGGAGCCCAAGCCCAACACCCCAGCGGTGAGTATCCGCA
>JBBQNG010000181.1:0-8731 GCA_038329645.1 Burkholderiales bacterium | reverse complement strand
TTCGCCAAGGGCAGCATGGGCCCGAAGATCGAGGCCGCGCTGTCGTTCATGGCCGGTGGCGGCCGGCGCGTGATCATCGCGCATCTGGAGGAAGCGCTGCCGGCGCTGCAGGGAAAGGCCGGCACGCATGTCGTCGCCGGTTAGGGTTGTTTCGCTCGGAAGGTTTGCGCGGGTGGCCCTTTCATCCGGCGAGGCGCGCGTCATTGCGGTGTTCGAGCGCAGTTGTTACGTGGAGACGCCTGCGGGCCTCGCTTGCATCGGCATGGTCGGGAACGGGCCGCTCAATGCGCACTGCGAGTTGTTGCCGCAAGGGCTATCGGTCGGCGACATCCCCTACTGCGATTTCGACGATGCCTCCGACTGGCGCCCCCGGACCGCGCCCGCCTGGGACGGCGCCATCGCAGCCGGCTCGCTCGATCACCTGCGATTGGTGGCGATTCGCCGCCTGCCTTCTGACGGGTTCGGTTACCTGCTGGACGCATCCCGCGAGCGCCCGCTTGCCGTCGAAGCGCTAAACGCATGGCTCCGGAACCCGTCCGGCCACCCGGTCGGTGCCGCCGGCCTGATCGGGCTGGGGCCGGGCCTCACGCCATCGGGCGACGACCTCATTGGCGGTGCGATGTGTGCGCTGCATGCGGCTGGCCGGGCGGACATCGCGCAGCGGTTGGCCGCCTGGGCGCTGCCGCTGGCGAGATCAGGCACCAACCGCATCAGCAACGCCCACTTCGCTTGCGCGGCCCAGGGCGAATGCGGCGAAGCGGTGAACGACGCGATCGTGGCGCTGATCGCGGGCGGCGAAGTGGATCTCAAGCGCATCGACGCGATCGGCCAAACCTCGGGGTGGGATGCGCTCGCCGGGGCGGCGCTGGCACTCGAGGTCACGACGGGCCTTTGAGATCAACAACCCTATCGCGCTTTCTTCCTGCGCTTGGGTTGGAGTATTTCCTCCATCGCCCAGACGATCGCGACATCGAGCAGCCAGTACTTGCGCGCGCGGCTGGGCGAGCTGTGCCGCATCGCCTCGCGGCTGCTCTGCTCACCGAGGCGTACGCCGAAGCCGCTCCCGGCGCGCGGTGCTCGCGTTCTTCGTGCGCGAGCGCAACCAGTGGCGCGAGGTGATCGCGTCCTTAATCCCGTTCTAATTCGACGCCGATTGGGCGCGTTTGGTCCAGCGGGACATTCCCATCCCCTCGTAAAGGCTGCTTGCCCGGGCGAAAGCGGAATGCGCATCCCCGGGCTGTCCGATCGCCGCATGCAGTTCGCCGATCCCGAGGTGGCAGTGTGCCGCGAGCGGCCGCATGTCGCGCTCCTCGGCCAGGGCGAGCGCCCGCCGGAAATCCGCGAGCGAGGCTACGCTGTCGGGACGCGCGCGCCCGGCGGCGATCAGGCCCTGCAGCCAGAGGGCCCACGCGCGTGAGCCCAATTCATTTTTCTCTGTGCTCAGTTTCAGCGCGCGCGCGGCCACGCCCGCGGCGTCGTCGTGACGGCCAGCGAGCAAGTAGGCCTCGGCGACGAAATTCAGGCAATAGGGCAGCAGCGGCGCCGCCGCCACCGGCGCCAGGATGGCTAGCGCTTCCGCCATCTCGCCGACCTGGGCCAGGCCCCACCCGAGGATCGGCGTAAGCACCCGCGTTCCCATTGGCAGGTCGCGAACGCGGGCGAGCTCGACCCCGTGCCGCAGCACGGGAATGCCACGCGAGAATTCGCCGCAGCGCACGTACGCGGCGCCAGCGGCGAAGCACGCGCGCACCATGTCCCAGGCAGAGTCGAGGCGTTCCGCCAGCTCGAGAGCGCTGGCAGCGTGGGCGAGCGCTTCGTCGAAATCTCCCGTTTCCACGAGGCTGAGTGCAAGCCAGCCGTGCGAGATCACCGCTGGATGGCCGATCACGCCGGGCTTGCGATAGTCGGCATCGTCCGCCGCCGTAGCGGCGGCGCGCAGCAGCGCCTGTGCCTGGCGAAAATCCCCCATGAAGAAGCGCGAAGTGCCGAGCACGTTCGTCGACCAATGGGGCTCCAGGCCCGCTACCGTGCCCGCGGCGACAACCGCGGACACCCGCTCGCCCACCTCGATCGCCTCCGCGTGTCGTCCCAGGAGCGTCAGGCAGTTACCCGTGAAGATTGCAACCCACGCCTCCAGCAGAGGATCGCCCAGGATGCGCGCCTGCGCCTCGGCCGCGCGCAGGCAGTCCAGCGTGCCCTTCAGGTCGCCGAGGATGGTGAGCGAGCCGCGCAGCGCGAAGCTGATGTCGATCGCGGTCCGCGCGCGCTCCGGGTTCTGCGGCAGCTGCGCGCCGGCCGCCAGCGCCTGCTCGAAAATAGCGACAGCTTCCCGGTGCGCCGACCTCGCCGCCGCGCCAAGTCCCGCGGCGCGCAGGTAGTGGAAGGCGCGGTCCCAACGCTCGCTCTGAAAGCAATGGCGGCCGAGCGCCAGATACTGCGGCGCCAGGTCGTCGGCGTGGATTTCCTCCAGAGCACGCGCGACAGCGCCATGCAGCATTCTGCGATGCAGGCTCGCGAGGCGGGCGTAGGCGGCGGTGCGGATGTGGTCGTGCGCGAAGTCCAGATGCTCGCCGGCCGCGTGCAGCAGGCGCCGCTCGACCAGCTCGGCGACAGCCTCGGCCGCCTCGGCCGGCTTGAGGTCGCAGGCACGGGCAAGCAATTCGAGGTCGAACTCCCGCCCGATCACCGCTGCCGCAGCGGCGACCTGCGCCGTGATGCCCGTCAGGCGATCGAGGCGCCCCGAAACCAAGTCGCCCGCCTGCGGGGACTCAAGCCGGTCCTCGCCGATGTCGCGCGCGGCGCGAACTGTCTCGATCACCAGCAACGGGTTCCCCTTGCTGATGCGCCAGGCTTTCTCGCCCAAGCTGCGGGTTGCGCGCTTGCCGGCGCCCACCCGCGTCAACGTGCGCACGACGACGAGCGTGTCGGCGCGCGATATCGGCGCGAGCGCGATCCGGCGGGCCCGCGGTAGGCGACCGATGTCGGCGAGGATTCGTTCCACAAATGGAATGGCGCGCACCTCGTCCGGGCGCGCGGTCGTCGCGAACAGCACCGGCCGATGAGACGCCACGCGTGCGAGGTACGCGAGCAGCCGCGCGCTCATCTCGTCGGCCCAGTGAAGGTCCTCGATCACGACCGCCAGCGGGCCGCGCGCGGACAGGCTGTCGAGGGCCTTCGCCATGGCCTCGAAGAGCGGGACAGGGTCCTCGGCCGGCGTCTCCTCCGGCGGCGGACCCACCTCCGGAAATAGCCGCGCGAGATCGCGCCGCGATCGCGCATCGAGACCGGCGGCGATTTCGGGGACGACCCCGGCCGCGCGAAACGCGTGCACCCAGGGGCCGAACGGAAGGTTACGCTCGGCTTCCCACGCTCGGCCGAACAGCACCAGGGCGCCAGCTCCTTCCGCCTCGTCGACCAGCGCTTCGACCAATCGGCTCTTGCCGATGCCGCCGTCGCCGAGAATCACGACGTTGGCACCGCGGCCCTGGGCGATCTCCGCGCACAACGCCCGCAACTGTAAGATCTCCTCGTCACGTCCCGACAATGGCACGCCTGAGGCAATTGGTTGCGCGTGAGCGGTTCGGCCAAATAGCGGCTGCTCCGTCCCGCGCGGGGTTGCCATCGTTTTGGCGCGCAGCAGTTCCTGGTAAAGCAGCCGGGTTTCCTCCTCGGGCGGCGCGCCCAATTCCTGTTCCAGCGAGGCAAGGCAGGCCTGGTACTGCCGCCGCGCCGCGCCGCGCCGTCCCTGGCGCGCGTAAATGCGCATCAGCGTGCGGTGCACGGCTTCCCGCGTTCGGTCCATCGCGAGAAGGCGCGCGGCCGTGGCAATCGCTTCGTTGTCCATGCCCCGCGTGTGCTGGTGCTCCAGCAGCCACGAGAGTGCCTGAATCGCCTGTTCGCGCAGGTGCTCGCGGCGCGCAGGCAGCCACGCGTCGAACGCGCTGTCCTGCGTGCCGAGGCCTGCGAGCAGCTCGCCGCGATAGAGCTCCGCAGCCTGGAGGAGCGCCCGCGGCGTTCCCTCGGCAGCGAGCTTCTCGAACGCGAGCACATCCACCTCGAGCCCGTCCGGATCGATCGCCAGCGATTCGCCGTCCGTGACCAGCAACGGGAGGCTGGTGGCAGCCAGGCATTGCCGCAGGCTCGCGAGGACCTGCCGCAGGCTGTGGCGCGCGCGCTCGGGGTCCGCACCGGCCCACAGCAGCGCCGCCAGTTTGTTGCGCGAGTACGCCTGTCCGCGCTGCAGCGCGAGGAACGCGAGCAGCACCGCGGCTCTTTTCCTTGGAAAGGCAATGGCATGGCCGCTGGAATCGGTGGCCTCGAAGCCGCCGAGCAGCTTGAGTCGCAGTCGCGTCATCGCGTCGGCGCTAGGGGCGGCGGGGCTGATCTGCTAACACGCTGTAATACAAAATGTTTTTCATCGAGCCGCAGGCCTTCCGGATGATCGGGGAAACATTATCCCCCACCAATGTCCCGGCGAGGGGCAGATGCGCGCGTCCACGGGCCGGTGTTTGTGACGGCTCTGTGACGGCGTTGCCGTACAAGCCACCCATGGACCTGCTCGCTGCGACTTTCATCGCGCGCCTCGACCGATCGGACTCGAAGTCCTGGACCGGCGTAGTCGAACGCGCGCGGACCGGCAGCCGCCTGCGTCCAAAGACATAGCCGCGAAATGGAAGCGCATTCGATTTCCGCACGTGAGCCAAGCAACAGCCCTGGCGCGGAAGGTCGCGTTGGGCGCAACGCAGCGGGACTGCTCCGAATGCTTGCAGGGTTGATGGGCGCCGGTCTTGCCATGACAGTTGGTGCGCAGGCGCAGACCCCTTCGGTTCTGCCGCAGCAACTTGTGGACCAGATCCGCTTCACGATCGCCGAGATCCGCATCGAGGGCAACACCCTCGTCGGGACGCCCGAACTGCTCGAGCAAACCGGCCGCTTCATCGGGTCGGGAAAGTCGATCGCCGACCTGAACGGCGCCCGCGACGCGATCCGCGAAGCCTACCTCTCCCGCGGCTACGAGCTTCTCAGCGTCGATTACGACGGACGCCGCAGCCGAGCCGGCGTGCATTACTTCGTCGTACGCGAAGTCCGCGTCGGCAAGGTCACGGTGAGCGGCAACAAGGAAATCGCCGAAGGCGAAATCCGCCGTCAACTGCCCGAACTGGAGGAAACCGGTACACCTCGCCTGCTGCAACTGGCGCGTGAACTCTTTCTCTTCAACGACAACCCGGGCCGCAACGCGACCCTCGAATACACCGTGGGCGCACCGGGCACCACGGACGTGGCGATCAAGGTCGCCGAGCAGCCGCAGTCGCGCCTCGCGGCCACGTTCAACAACACCGGCAACCAGGCCACCGGCTCCACGCGCGTGGGCCTCAACTGGAACCATTCCAACTTCCTCGGCCTCTCCCACCAAATCGGCGCGAGCGTCACCACGTCCATCGAGCGCCCGGAGCGGGTGTTCCAGGCCGGGTTCGGCTACAGCGTCCCGCTGCCCACGCTCGGCGACACGATGAGTTTTTCGGCCAGCTACTCGGACACCGACTCGGGCCGCGTCGCCGACGCCTTCAACATCTCGGGCAAGGGCACCACCTTCGGTGCGCACTACCAGCACAACCTCAAGCGCGACGCGCTCTCCCGCCACGTGATCGACGTGGGCTACGACGAGCGGCATTTCCGCGATGTGGTGGATTTCTTTGGCACCAACCTCGGGGTGAGCGTCACCGTGAAGCCGGTGAGCGCGGGCTACCGCTACCTCTCGAACAGTTCGGGCGAAGCCCTGTCGCTTGCCGCGACCGTGCAGCAAAACCTCCCCGGCGGCGTGCGCAACGACGACGCCACCTACGCCGCAAGCCGCGTCGGCGCGAATTCGAAGTGGCAGTCCTGGCAATTCGATGCCGCCTGGCAGCGCGAACTGCCCTCGGGATGGATGCCCGCGGTGCGCATGAACGCGCAATACGCTGCCGCCCCGCTGATCGCGGCCGAGCAGTTCGGGCTGGGGGGCTTGCGCGCGGTGCGAGGCTTTCGCGAACGCGAGGGTGCGGGCGACCGCGGCCTGCGCGCCAACCTCGAACTGTATGGGCCGCGCTTCGCCGGAACCCATCGCCTGCTCGGCTTTGTCGACATGGGCCGGTCCAAGCGCCTCAAGCCGCAACCCGGGGAAATCGGCACCGAGGGGTTGTCCAGCATAGGCGTGGGCTGGCGCGGGCAGTTCGGCACCAGCGTCCAGGTGTCGGCCGACTTCGCGCAGATATCGAACGGCACCGCGCGCAACCCGCGCGGCGACAAGTTCCTTCATTTGTCCGCTGTGTGGTGGTTCTAGGAGAAAAGCGATGAAACGCACGATACTGTCATTGGCACTCGGCGTGGCGTTCGGGTCCGCATGGGGCGCTCCCACCGGGGCGCAGGTGGTGAACGGCGCGGCGCTGCTCTCCAATCCATCCGCGAGCGTGCAGCAGGTCGTCAACACCCCGGGCACGATCATCAACTGGCAGTCCTTCTCCATCGCGACGGGCGAGACCACGCGCTTCGTGCAATCCAATGCGGCGAGCGCCGTGCTCAACCGCGTGACCGCAGGGAACCCGTCCAGCATCCTCGGGCGGCTGGAATCCAACGGCCGCGTGTTCCTCGTCAACCCCAACGGCATCGTCTTCGGCGGGAGTTCGGTCGTCGACGTGGCCGGGCTGATCGCCTCGACGCGAGATATCACGGACGCCAACTTCCTCGCCGGGAACTACCGCTTCAACGGCACCGGCGCGGGCGCCATCACCGTGCAGAGCGGCGCGCAGATCCTCACCTCCACCTACGGCGCGGGCGGGCAGGTGTGGCTGTTCGCGAAGAACGTCACCCATGAAGCGGGCAGCACGATCACCGCGCCTCAGGGCCAGGTCGTGCTCGCCGCGGGCAGCACCGTGCAGGTGGCCACCGCCGGCAACGGCAACATGCTCTTCAACGTCACCACCGACGGCACCAACACCGTCGACTCGCTCGGCACCATCGCCGCCGACCGCGGCGGGGTGGGATTGTTTGCCGATTTCGTCAACCACCGCGGCACAATCAACGCCGGAAACCAGGGCAGCGTCAGCATAGCCGCCACCAACGAACTGCGCATCCAGGGCGCGAGCCAGATCAACGCCCCGGATGGCACTATCACGCTGCGCGGCGGCAGCCTGCTCGAAGTGGAATACGACTCCATCATCAATGCCGACGGCGCCAACGGAAAAATCTCGTTCGAGTCCAACAACCTGCTGGTCTCCCCCAGCGGCAATACTCATGCCGTGGGCGGGCAGGTCACGTTCCTGCAGAATCAGCCCACGCAGTATCTGGAAGGTAGCACGCAGAGCCTCTGGGTTACGCCGACGGGCTTTTCCGACAACAACGCGATCGTGTTCCGGGGCACCAATGGCACTTTAGTGGTGCGCTTTCAACGCTCGGCAGACAACGGCGAGCCGGTGGGGCTGTTTGAAGTCGTGTTAGATGGACGCACAGGCGCGCTGGTGTCCGGGCCGACCCCTCTGCCTGTGGGGAGTACGCAGGCGAGCGCTTATCAGGCAGCAATTCGCGCAAGGGCATCGCCTAATCTGAACGCAATCGATAGAACGTATAGCCAAGCGGCAACGGCCGCGGATGCAGCTTTTGATGCCAGCTATCGCCCGCTCCTCGAGACACACCTAGCAAACCTCCGACTTAATCAACCTTTGGGCAATGCGTTGATAGTAGCAACGGACGCTGCGCTCATTAATCGTAATGCTGCCATAACCGAGGCATACAATACATACGGGTATTACAGCCCAACTTACAATCCTGCAGCATATAACAACGCAGTAATTGTTGCGGACAATGCACTCGCACTTGCTACGGCTCCGGCCAGGCAGGCGCTTATCGACAACAATGCTGCCATAGCTCAATCTCAAGCTGCGTACCTCGCAGCTTACGCGGAAGGCAGGATAGCCTACAACGCAGCTATAGCTGCGGCGTTAGCAGCTTACGACACCGAATACAGGAACATTGTAGCGTCCCTTCAGAACAGTCTTACCGCTACACAGAATGCCTACAACGCCACGCTCGCGGCAGGCATTCCCGTGTTTTACAGCAATGGCAGCACCATAAATGGACTGCCTGCCAGTGTGAATATTCCCACCAGTGATGGCGGATCGGTTGAAGTACGCAGACAGCCCGATGGTAGAAGCAATGGCTTTCAGTTGCGTAACAGCGCAGGCGCGGAAATCGCAAGTGGCGTGAGTGCTATTCCGCTTCCCATGCCGGACGGCACATTTCTTACCTTCAATAGCGGTAGCTACGAGGTCAACAAGCTGGACGGGACATTGGTACGGTCTGTTACGCTTAATAATTATGGCGAGCCGATCGCTATACCCAATCAATTAGGGGGTTTCAGCCGCGTGAACGCGGCGGGCTCGACGACCAACGATCAGACGAACTACACCAAAGACGTTCCAGCCTACACGCCGACCAACAGCGCCATCGGCCAAGCGGGCCCCGCGGCGGCGTTCGCGATTCGGCCAGGCCTCGCGAACGGCACGCCGTTGTCGGTCGGCAGCGGCACGCCGCCGCCCAGCACACCAAGCGCGGGCGGGACGCCCGCAACGCCGCCGCCCAGCACACCAAGCGCGGGCGGGACGCCCGCAACGCCGCCGCCCAGCACACCAAGCGCGGGCGGGACGCCCGCAACGCCGCCGCCCAGCACACCAAGCGCGGGCGGGACGCCCGCAACGCC
>JBBQNG010000180.1:0-8751 GCA_038329645.1 Burkholderiales bacterium | reverse complement strand
TGGTGGCTGGCGTTGCCAAGGGCAACCGCGTGACCGTTGTCGGGTTCGGCACTTTCCTCGCGCGCAAGCGCCAGGCCCGCGCGGGCCGCAGCCCCTCCAACGGCAAGGAAATCAAGATCCCGGCCAAGACCTGCCCCGCATTCACGCCCGGCCAGGCGTTCAAGGATGCCGTCGAGGGGAGCGGCCC
This sequence comes from Burkholderiales bacterium, assembly GCA_038329645.1. Taxonomy (GTDB): domain Bacteria; phylum Pseudomonadota; class Gammaproteobacteria; order Burkholderiales; family SG8-39; genus SZAS-79. The sequence goes on along the minus strand of JBBQNG010000180.1, from coordinate 8,564 downwards.
GGGCGCGCGGAAACGTTAGTAATTGCTTTAGCGAGCGTTGCCAAGTCCGCTGGTATTCGGCAAAATCTCCCGGGAGAACCCCGCCCCGGAAGGATTATGGACAGTCCGTTGATTCTCTCGCTCGACCTGCATGGTGTGCCGCACCGCTGGATCAGCTGGCAGCAGGCCTGCTTCTACTACGCCAAGAACCTGGTCGCCTGGACCATGGGCGAGCGCACCTTCACTTTCAACGGCGGGGTGTCGCGGACCACCGGGATGCGCTCGAGCATCACCACCCACTCCATCATCGCCATCAAGGGCAAGGCGATGGCGAGGAAGGGCTTCAACCACATCCCGCCGCTCAACAACCGCGAGTTGTTCCGGCGCGACCGGCAGATCTGCGCGTACTGCGGCGGCGATTTCCACTATTTCCGCCTCACTCGCGACCACATCACGCCCCTGTCGCGTGGCGGCAGGGACACCTGGATGAACGTGGTCACCGCCTGCCGGCATTGCAACGGCGTGAAGCGCAACCGCACCCCCGAGGAAGCGGGCACCGAGCTCCTGTATGCGCCGTATGTGCCGAACAAGGCCGAATACCTTATCCTCACCAACCGCCGAATCTATTCCGACCAGATGGAATTCCTGAAGCAGCACGTCTCGGCGCATTCGCGCCTCGTACTTGCTGCGGCATGATCGGAACAGGGGACACCAAAAAGGTGTCCCCCGTACCCCCTTCCTCCCTTGTGAGTCTCCGTGCCGGATTTCTGGCGCAATAGCGGTTTTCACCTGCTGCAGAGGAACGAGCGCGGCTGGCTGACGGTCACGGACAACTTCCTGCGCGCCTATTACCTGCGTCCCGAAGTCCATCCGGTTGAGGAATCCGGCGAGGCCGAGCTCGCCTTGCATGCTTCGCTGATGGACCAGCCGCGCCGCGCGGTCGGCGACGCGGAAGTCGACGCGGTCGAGGACGAGGACGCACGCGACAACTACCGCGTTGTGCTGCGCTTTCGCGAACGGCTGCTGGCTGCCGGCACGCTCGAAGGCGCTTACCTCGCGCTCTTCCGGTCCGGCGGCGTCGACATCCCGCCGCTGTTCGTCGAACAGATGGCTCATGTGATCCTGCGCTCTGTCCTCGATGGGACGCAGGACCCATTGCGCCTGCGCGCCGCTGAGCTCTTCTTCCGCGAGCAGAAGCTCAACCTGCAGGACGGAACGATTCTCCTCGCCGACAGCGAAACCGTTGCAATGCACGCTGCCGGCAACGCCTACGGCAGCATCGGCCGCCTGATCGTGGAGGCGCAGACCAGCCTGAAGGGCATCGAGCTCGATGTGCTGGACAAGGACAACGCCGACCTTTACTGGAAGCGCGAGTCGAGCTACGACACGGTGATCAGCATCAACCACGGTCGCGCCGCCCTCGAAGCATTTTGCCGGGTGATAGAGGCGTGGATACCGCATTTCCACGGTGTACCCGTGAAGGTGAGGCCGCTGTCGCGCATCGATGAGTCGCGCTGGGCCTGGCACATCGGCCTGGACGCGGCTTCCACCGGCATCCTCAACGACCTTTTCGAGGGCGTCGAGGTCGACCACGGGCGGATGCGGCGGCTGCTCTGCCTTTTCCGAATGGATTTCGGGAACGCCTCCGACATGCGTGCCGACATTGCCGGGCGCCCCGTCTATATGGCGCTTTCGGCCGACGACGAGGACGTGGTGCGCATGAAGCCGCAGAACCTGCTGGTGAGCCTGCCGCTGGCGCAGGCTTCGTGAGCGCCGGGTTATGAACGACCGTGGCCTGATCATCAAGCCGGAGTTCTGGCAGAAGGCCAGGCGCGAGCTCGTGCGCACCGACCCGGTCATGGCGAAGATCATCCGCGCCTATCCGCGGGTGTCGATCCAGCGCCGCGGCGAGCCGTTCTTCACGCTCGCGCGATCGATTGTCGGCCAGCAGATTTCGGTCAAGGCTGCGCAGAGCATCTGGAACCGGGTTCATGCGCTCGCCCCGCAAATGCAGCCGGCGCAGATCGTCGCGCTGCGGGCGCGCACGCGGCGGCTCAGGGCGGCGGGCCTGTCCGAACGCAAGGTGGAATACATCGTCGATCTCGCCAAGCATTTTGCCAACGGCACGATCCATCCGCATCGCTGGGGCGAGATGACGGACGAGGAGGTGATCGACGAGCTCGTCCAGGTGAGGGGCATCGGCCGCTGGACCGCGGAGATGTTCCTCATGTTCAACCTGCTGCGCCCCGATATCTTCCCGGTCGCGGACCTCGGTCTGCAGAAAGCGGTGCACCTGCATTACTACGACGACCAGAAGATCCCGCTCGACCGGCTGCGCGCGCATGGCGAAGCGTGGCGGCCGTGGCGGTCGGTGGCCACGTGGTACCTGTGGAGGAGTTTGGATCCGGTGCCGGTCGAATACTAGGTGCGGGGGAGCCAGAATCTCCCCCCGCGCCCCCCGGGGACCGCTAGCGTAAAATCCGGCCATGCCGCCCCCCGCAAGCAAGACCACCTTCCTCGAATTCGAGCAGCCGATTGCGGAGCTCGAAACGCGAATCGAAGAGCTGCGCTTCGTGCAGGACGATTCGGCGGTGGACATCTCCGAGGAGATCGCGCGCCTGCAGAAGAAGAGCCAGGTGCTGACCAAGGAGATCTACGCCAAGCTCTCACCCTGGCAGGTCGCGCAGGTGGCGCGCCACCCGCAGCGCCCCTACACGCTCGACTATGTCGCGATGCTCTTCACCGGTTTCGAGGAACTCCACGGCGACCGCCTGTTTGCGGACGACCAGTCGATCGTCGGCGGCCTCGCGCGCTTCAACGGCGAATCGTGCATGGTGATCGGCCACCAGAAAGGCCGCGACACCAAGGAGAAGATCGCGCGCAATTTCGGCATGCCCAAGCCCGAGGGCTACCGCAAGGCGCTGCGCCTCATGAAGCTGGCGGAGAAATTCAAGCTGCCGGTGTTCACGTTCGTCGACACGCCCGGCGCGTACCCGGGCATCGACGCCGAGGAGCGCGGGCAGTCGGAGGCCATCGGACGCAACCTGTACGCGATGGCCTCTCTCAAGGTGCCGCTTATCTGCACGGTGATAGGCGAGGGCGGCTCGGGCGGTGCGCTCGCGATTGCGGTCGGCGACATCACCATCATGATGCAGTACTCGACCTACTCGGTGATCTCGCCCGAAGGGTGCGCCTCGATCCTCTGGAAGAGCGCCGACATGGCGCCCGAAGCAGCCGAGACGCTCGGCATCACCGCCAGCCGCCTGAAGACGCTCGGCGTTGTGGACAAGATCGTCAGCGAACCGCTTGGCGGCGCGCACCGCGATCCGCAGGCCGCCGCCCAGGCGCTGCGCAAGACGCTTGCCGAGGCGCTCAAGAACCTGCAGGCGAAGAAGCCCGCGCTGCTCGTCGAGGAACGCCTCGAGCGCCTGATGGGCTATGGCAAGTTCAAGGAAACCGGGGCCAAGTAAGGCGCCGGCGGGCGGCCGGGTCGAGGCTGCGCTCGCCGCTTCGCTCGCACGCACCGGTGCACGCGGGTCGGCAGTCTGCGTCGCGTTGTCGGGTGGGGTCGACTCGGTCGTGCTGCTCCACGGGCTGGCAACAGTCGCAAAAACCTTCCGCCTTACCCTCTCGGCTTTACACGTAAACCATGGGCTTAGTCCCAGCGCCTTCGCGTGGGAGCGACATTGCCGCACTTTGTGCCGTCGCCTGCGGGTTCCCCTCACGGTGCGCCGCGTGAAGATTCCCGCCCGGCGCAAGGGAGGCCTGGAGTCGGCTGCGCGAGATGCACGTTACGCGGCGCTCGCCGCGGCACGCTCCGATTTCGTTGCGCTCGCCCACCAGCTCGACGACCAGGCCGAAACGGTGCTCATGAACCTGCTGCGCGGCGCAGGTCTGCGCGGCGCCGCCGCCATGCCGGAAACCGGACCGTTGCCGGTGGCCGGCGAAACCGCGCTGCGCGCGCTGCGGCCGCTCCTTGCGGTTCCGCGCGAGGCGATCGTCGGATATGCGATCGCCCACCACCTGCACTGGGACGAGGATGAAAGCAACTTCGATGAATCCCTGGCGCGCAACTGGGTCAGGCGGTCCGTGGGGCCGCTGCTTGCTGCCCGCTATCCGCGCTGGCGCGAAGGCCTTGCCCGCGCGGCGGCGCATTTCGGCGAAGCGGACAAACTGCTGACGGCAGGGGGAACCGAACGCTTGTCGGCGGAGGCGCTGCGCGCAATGCCCAAAGCCCGGGCGAGGCTGGTGCTGCGCGACTTCCTGAAGGCTGGCGGGGTGCGCGCCCCGGACGCGAAGCGCCTCGACGAAATGCTCCGGCAGGTGCTCGAAACATCTTCCTCTGCCGGGCTGGAAATCGCGCTGGACGGCAAGGTCATGGGCCGCTTTCGCGGCGAGCTCGCGGTTTTGCCCTTCAGCGCCCCACAGGGAAAAGTCGTCTTCCATCCCTGCAAGGGCGCCGGGATCGACGCGACCCGGTTCGAGGCCCAGGCGGTGACGATCCGCAGCCGGAAGGGCGGCGAAAGGATGCGTCTCGCGCCCAACCGGCCCAGCCGCACGCTGAAGAACCTTTTCCAGGAGGCCGGTATCCCGCCGTGGGAACGCGACCGCCTGCCGCTGGTCTACTGCGGCGAAGAGCTTGTCTGGGTGCCGGGCCTTGGCGTGGCCGCGGGTTATCGGGCGGGCGCGGGCAAGGCCGGCATCCTGCCCGAGTGGAATCGCGGGAACTGACTGCAAGCCATTGTTTTTACGAAACTCCCGTAGGTCCATGCTAGAATATCGGGTTTCCTTACCAAGCTTACGGAGCAGCAGAACATGGCGGTTGAACGCACCCTTTCCATCATCAAGCCCGACGCGGTCGGCAAGAACGCCATCGGGCAGATCGTCGCTCGTTTCGAGAAGGCCGGCCTCAAGGTCATCGCGATGCGCATGAAGCACCTGTCGCGCGCCGAAGCCGAAGGCTTCTATGCCGTGCACAAGGCGCGCCCGTTCTTCAAGGATCTCGTCGATTTCATGATTTCCGGACCGGTCGTCGTGCAAGCGCTCGAAGGTGAGAACGCCATCGCGAAAAACCGCGAGCTGATGGGCGCGACCGACCCCAAGAAAGCCGACAAAGGCACCATCCGGGCCGACTTTGCCGATTCGATCGACGCAAACGCGGTGCACGGTTCCGATGCGCCCGAAACGGCGCAGGCCGAAATCGCGTACTTTTTCGCGGCGAGCGATATTTTTTCGCGCTGACACCCTGGACGTGACCCTCCCCGTGAACCTCCTCGACTTTGACGCTGCGATGCTGCAGGGGCATTTCGCCGCAATCGGCGAGAAGCCGTTCCGCGCCACGCAGGTCCTGCGCTGGATGCACCAGCGCGGCGTCGCGGATTTCGCGCAGATGACCGACGTCGCGAAGGTGCTGCGCGAAAAGCTGGCCGCGTCCGCGCGCGTGGAGCCGCCGCAGGTCGTGGGCGACAGCATGTCGGAAGACGGCACGCGCAAATGGCTGATCAAGGTCGACGGCGCGAACGCGGTGGAGGCGGTCTACATCCCCGAGATCCGCCGCGGGACGCTGTGCGTGTCGAGCCAGGCGGGGTGCGTGCTCGATTGCGCTTTCTGCTCGACGGGCAAGCAGGGCTTCAACCGCAACCTCTCCACGGCGGAGATCATCGGCCAGCTGTGGATCGCGAACCGCGAGCTGGGCCGGCAGGCCGACAGCCACTCGAACGGCGAACGGATCGTCACCAACGTGGTCATGATGGGCATGGGCGAGCCCCTGCTCAACCTCGACAACGTGATCCCGGCGCTGCGCCTCATGCTCGATGACAATGCCTACGGGCTTTCGCGCCGGCGAGTCACCGTGTCCACCTCCGGCGTGGTTCCCGGCATGGACCGCCTCGCCGAAGAATGTCCTGTCGCGCTCGCGGTGTCGCTGCATGCGCCGAACGACGCGCTGCGCGACCAGCTGGTGCCGGTGAACAGGAAATACCCGATCAGGAGCCTCATCGCCGCCTGCAACCGGTACCTGGTCAGGGCGCCGCGCGATTTCATCACTTTCGAGTACGTCATGCTCGACGGGGTCAACGATTCCGACCGCCACGCCAAAGAGCTGGTTGCCCTGTCGCGCCAGGTGAAGTGCAAGTTCAACCTGATCCCGTTCAACCCATTCCCGAACTCGGGGTTCGGCCGTTCTGGCGAGGAGCGCATCCGGCGGTTCGCCGAAATCCTCCAGCGCGCCGACCTCACCGTGACCACGCGCCGGACGCGCGGCGAGGGCATCGACGCGGCGTGCGGGCAACTGGCCGGCGATGTAACAGACCGCACGCGCCGCACGCGCAAGAGCATAGACGTAACCATCAAGGAGGTTCGCGCATGAAGCAGCCCAGCCTGGCATTCCTATTGCCGCTGCTCGTTCCGGTCCTGCTGGCGGGATGCGCGGGTATGGGTTCAACTCCGACCGAGCCGCAGGTCAGCCAGTCGAGCTCGGACATCACCGAATCCGGCGAAGGCCGCGTCCGCGCGCGCGCGAACACGGAGCTCGCGGCGCTCTATTACGAGCGGGCCAACCTGGGCGTCGCGCTCGAAGTGCTGCGCACCGCGACGGCGGCCGATGCGACCTATGCGCCTGCTCACGGCATGCTCGGCCTGGTCTACATGGACCTGCGCGAGAACCAGCTGGCCCAGCAAAGCTTCGAGCGGGCATTGCGCTACGCCCCGACCGACCCCGACATCAACCACAACTACGCATGGTTTCTCTGCCAGACCGGGAAGGAAGCCGAGTCCACGCGTTATTTCCTGCAGGCCGTGCGCAACCCCCTCTACGCCACGCCGTGGAAATCGTATTCCGCGGCCGGCCAGTGCGCGCTGCAGAAAGACAACCTGAAGGATGCGGCCGACTTTTTCGGGCGCGCGCTTAAGCTCGAGCCCGATGAGCCCAACGCGCTGCTCAAGCTGGCAGGCATCCAGTACCGCAACGGCGACCTGGCCGAAGCGCGCAGGCTGGTGGCCCGCTACGGCAGGGTCGTTGAGCCGAGCGCGGAGGGCCTGTGGCTCGGCGTGCGCATCGAGCGCAAGGTCGGCGACAAGACCGCCGAAAACAGCTACGCCAACCAGCTGCGTCGCCGCTTTCCCGCATCGCGCGAATACCAGCAGATGCAGCGCGGCGAGTACGACTGAACGGCTCACGCATGACCGACCCCATTAACGAAGCGCCGGGCGCGCCTGCCGCCAGCCACGACTCGCTCGCAGCGGCGGGCGAGGCGCCGCCGACCGCGCTGTTTGCCGCGCGCCGCGCGCAGCTCGGCCTGTCGCTCGAGGACGTCGCCAACCAGCTCAAGTTCTCCCCGCGCCTGATCGAAGCTCTCGAGGCCGGCGAGTTCGACAAGCTGCCCGGCGGCACTTTTGCGCGCGGCATGATGCGCAGCTATGCGCGCCTGCTCAAGCTCGATCCGGCAGCGGCGCTGGCGCAGATGTCGGCCGCGGGCATCGGACCCCAGCCCGGACCCGAGCAGGCCGTGTCGCTGCGCGCGCCGATCCCGTTCTCCGAAGGCGGCAAGCACGTCAACTTCATCTACACGGCCATTTCGGTGATCATCCTGGTGGTCGTCGCGTTTTTTGCATTCGAGTGGTACCAGGAAAAGAGCAGACCGCCCAAGCTCGCCTTCGTATCCGCCGGACAAGACTCCGCCCAGCCGCCTGCCGCGCTCCCCCTCGCGCCGGAGCCTTCCCCCGCCGAGCCGCGGTCCGCCGTGCCGGTGCCCGTGGGCCGCGATGCCAACGCGTCGACGTTCGCCAGCGCCGGTCCGGCGCCGGTCCGGGAAACGGCGGTGCGAGGCCTCGAGAAGCAGCCGGCCGAAGGCGCGGCCGGTCCGCTCGCCCCAGGCAAGCGGCGGATCGTCATGCGGTTCGAAAAGGACTCGTGGGTGGAGATCAAGGCGCGCAACGGCGTGACGCTCATGTCGCAGCTCAATCCCGCCGGCAGCGAGAAGGTCGTCGATGGCGACCCGCCTTTCCAGCTCACCATCGGCAATGCGCCCAGCGTGCACGTCTCCTACAACGACCAGCCGGTCGACCTGAAGCCGCATTTCAAGGTCGATGTAGCGCGGTTCACGCTGAACTAGGCATCCGGGCGAAGAGCATGGCAGCCTTTGCGCGCAGAAAATCCCGGCAGGTCATGGTGGGCGGTGTGGCCATTGGCGGCGACGCGCCGATTGTGGTGCAGTCGATGACCAACACCGACACCGCGGATGCCGAAGCGACGGTGCGGCAGGTGGCCGACCTTGCGCGCGCCGGCTCCGAGATCGTGCGCATCACGGTGAATTCGCCCGAAGCGGCGGCGCAGGTGGCCACGATCCGGGACAGGCTCGACGCGATCGGCTGCAGCGTGCCGCTGGTCGGCGATTTCCATTTCAACGGCCATCGCCTGCTCAAGCAGTACCCGGAGTGCGCGGAGGCGCTGGCCAAGTACCGCATCAATCCCGGCAACGTCGGCCACGGCAAGAAACGCGACGACCAGTTCGCCAGCATGATCGAGGCGGCCTGCCGCTACGAAAAACCGGTGCGCATCGGCGTGAACTGGGGCTCGCTCGATCCCG
>JBBQNG010000179.1:0-8876 GCA_038329645.1 Burkholderiales bacterium | reverse complement strand
TGACTACCGCAACGCACTCCCCCGCATCGCACTCCAATTTCATCCGCAGCATCGTCGAGCACGACCTCGCCGACGGCAAGTACGCCGCGCGCAACGACCCGGCCAGGATCCGCACGCGCTTCCCGCCGGAGCCCAACGGCTACCTGCATTACGGCCACGCGAAGAGCATCTGCCTCAATTTCGGCCTCGCGCGCGACTACGGCGGCGTATGCCACCTCAGGTTCGACGACACCAATCCGACCAAGGAAGAGCAGGAATACGTCGACTCGATCATCGATGCGGTGCACTGGCTGGGCTTTTCGTGGGAAGGCAACGGCACGACCCACCAGTTCTTCGCCTCGGACTATTTCGACAAGCTGTATGGTTTTGCCGAGCACCTGGTATCGCGCGGCCTCGCCTACGTAGACAGCCAGAGCGCAGACGAGATGCGTGCGAGCCGCGGGTCGCTTACGCAAGGCGGGCGTAACAGCCCGTTCCGTGACCGCCCCGTGGAGGAGAACCTGCGCCTCCTGCGCGAAATGAAGGAAGGCAAGCATCCGGACGGCGCCCATGTCCTGCGCGCGAAGATCGACATGGACTCGCCCAACATCAATTTGCGCGATCCGACCATGTACCGCATCCGGCATGCGCACCACCATCGCACCGGCGACGCGTGGAGCATCTACCCGACCTACGACTGGGCGCACGGCGTGTCGGACGCGATCGAACACATCACGCACTCCATCTGCACGCTCGAATTCCAGGACCACCGGCCCCTGTACGACTGGTTCAACGCGAAGCTGGCCGACGGCGGCCAGCTCGAGCGGCCGCTGCCGCAGCAGATCGAGTTCGCGCGCCTCAACTTCACCTACGTGGTGCTTTCCAAGCGAAAGCTCATCCAGCTCGTCGAAGAGAAGCACGTCGACGGCTGGGACGACCCGCGCCTCGCGACGCTCGCGGGCGCGCGCCGCCGCGGATACACGCCCGAGGGCTTCCGCATGTTCTGCGATCGCATCGGCGTGGCCAAGGCCGATTCGTGGATCGACCTGTCGGTGCTGGAAGACTGCATGCGCGAGCACCTCAACGAAGTCGCGCCGCGCCGCATCGCGGTGCTCGATCCGCTCAAGCTCGTGATCGAGAACTTTCCCGAAGGCAAGGAAGAACTCTGCGAAGCGCCGAACCACCCGCAGAAGCCCGAGCTCGGCAAGCGGCCGCTGCCTTTCTCGAGGGAACTGTGGATCGAGCGCGAGGACTATCAGGAGGTGCCGGCCAAGGGTTACTTCCGCCTGTTTCCGGGCAACAAGGTCCGTCTTCGTTATGGGTTCGTGCTGGAGTGCATCGGCTACGACCAGGCCAGCGACACCGTGCGCTGCAAGTACTTCGAGGATTCGCGCTCGGGCACGCCGGGCGCCGATACCTACAAGGTGAAGGGCAACATCCACTGGCTCTCGGCCGGGCACTCGCACGCCGCCGAAGTAAGGCTCTACGACCGTTTGTTCAAGGCGCCGCATCCGGGCGCGGGCGACACGGATTTCATCAAGGACCTCAACCCGGATTCGAAAAAGGTGATTACCGCCCAGCTCGAGCCGGCGCTGGGGGGGGCCGGGCCCGAGGAGCGTTTCCAGTTCGAGCGGCACGGCTACTTCGTCGCCGACCGCGTCGATTCGAAGCCCGGCGCGCCCGTCTTCAACCGCGCGGTAACCCTCAGGGATTCCTGGGCGAAGAAGTAGCGCCGGGGAGTTCCAACTACTCCCTGAAGCCGATGGCGCGGATGATCGCGCCCCACTTGGCCTGCTCGGCCGCGAGGAAAGTCGAATACTCTTCGGGCGTCGAAGGCGCCGCCGTGCCGCTCACCCGGGCGAACTGCTCGATCACGGCGGGCGACTGCAGCGCCGCCATCGCCGCGGCGTGGATGCGCTTGAGTATTTCCGGCGGCGTCGCGGCCGGCGCCACGAGGCCGTACCAGTTGTCCGAGTTCACTTTCGGGTAGCCCGCCTCGGAAGTCGTGGGCACGTCGGGCAGCGACGCGGCGCGTTTCGCGCTCGTCACCGCCAGCGCGCGCAGCTTGCCCGCGCGGACGTGCGGCAGCACCACCGGTACGTCGAAGATGCCCATCTGCACCTGGGCGCCGAGCAGGTCGTTGACCGCGGGCGCGGCACCCTTGTAAGGCACGTGGACCATGTCGACTCTCGCCTCGGCCTTCAGCAGCTCGCCGGCGAGGTGCGTTATGGTGCCCGAGCCGGCCGAGCCGAAATTGACCTTGGCCGGGTGGGCCTTCGCATACGCAACGAGATCGGCGAAAGTGTTCGCGGGCAGCGACGGATGGACCACCAGTACTTCGGGCACGCGTACAACGGTCGTGATGAGCGCGAGGTCGCGCGCCGGGTCGTAGGGAATGTTCGTAAGCGAAAATGGCGCCATCGCCACCGACGAGAAGCTGTTCATCGCCAGCGTGTAGCCATCGGGCGCGGCCTTGGCCACGGCATCCACGCCGGTGACGCCGCCGGCGCCGGGACGGTTCTCCACGATCACGCTCTGGCCGAAGCTCGCGCTCAGCCCCTGCGCAAGCACGCGCCCGAAGATATCGGCCGGCCCGCCCGGCGGAAATCCGATCACGAGCCGCACCGGTTTCGCCGGATAGCCTTGCGCGATGGCCTCCGCCCAGCCAAGCATCGCAGCGAACACGATGAGCAGCCGTATGAGCACTACTGCCGCTCGAGCACAATGTTTCACGTTATCTCCTCCACTGGCGTCCCGCCGCGCTCTTCGGGACGAGTACCAAGCCCGGCCGGGTGGTTTATCATGCAATCCATCGACGCGGGCGTACAGCCCCGAACTCAACCGCCCCGAGAGCGAGCCATGGTACTCAACCTTTCCTACTTCCTCCTCCTCATCGTCGAGGGCTGCGTCGGCCCCACGGGCGCCGGCCAGGTCTGCAACGGGCAGAATTTCAGCGTGCGCGTGCCCTACGAGTCGCTCGAGCAATGCGAAGCGGCCAGCAAGCGCGTCATCGTGCCAGGCGGCTACCAGAAGTATGTCAGGGGCGTCTGCATGGCGGTGCCGAACACGCCGGCGTCGAACTGAACTGCCCGATCCGACAATCCTGAAGATCTGATATTGCAGAACGGCTCACAGGGCTGCTCTGCCGCCAATTAATATGCCTGATATGGCAAAAATAAAGGGATCCGGCGGGATCGAGTCGGCGTATGCATGGATGCGCCTCGCCGCCGCGGTGCTCCTCATGGGTCTCGGCGGCTCCGGCATGTACTCGGTCACCGTGGTGCTGCCGCTCATCCAGGCCGAGTTCGGCGTGTCGCGCGCCGACGCCTCGCTGCCCTACACCGCCACAATGATCGGCTTCACCATCGGCGGCATCCTCATGGGCCGCTTTTCCGATCGTTTCGGCGTGATGCGCCCGATCATGCTCGGCGCGCTGTGCCTGGCCGGCGGCCTGGTGCTGGCGGCCGGTGCGACGAGCCTGTGGCAGTTCGTGCTGGTGCATGGCCTGATCATAGGGCTCCTCGGCACCTCGACCACGTTCGGCCCGCTGGTGGCCGACATCTCGCACTGGTTCACGCGCCGCCGCGGCCTGGCGGTGGCGATCTGCGCGAGCGGCAACTATCTCGCCGGAACCTTCTGGCCGCCGGTCATGCAGGCGCTCTTCGACGCCTACGGCTGGCGCACGGCATACCTGGTTGCGGCCGCGATCTGCCTCGCGGCCATGATCCCGCTCGCGTGGGTGCTGCGCCGGCCCGCGCCGATCGGCGGCGTCGAGCACGACGCCGCGCCTGCCGCACCGGTATCGGCCCGTCCGCTGGGCCTGCGCCCCTCCGTCCTGCAGGGATTGATCGTGCTCGCGGGCATCTCCTGCTGCGTGGCCATGTCGATGCCGCAGGTGCACATCGTCGCGTATTGCAGCGACCTCGGGTTCTCCGGGCAGCGCGGCGCGGAGATGCTCGCGCTGATGCTTGGCGCCGGCATCGTGAGCCGGATGGCCTCGGGTTGGATCGCCGATCGCATCGGGGCATTGCGCACCCTGCTGCTGGGATCGGTGCTGCAGGCGATCGCGCTCGCCCTTTTCCTGCCGTTCGACAGCCTTGCGAGCCTTTACGTGGTGTCGGCTTTCTTCGGCCTGGTGCAGGGCGGCATCGTGCCGATGTACGCGCTGATCGTGCGCGACTACTTCCCGGCCTCGCAGGCCGGCGCCCGTGTCAGCCTCGTGCTGCAGGCCACCGTGTTCGGCATGGCGATCGGCGGCTGGCTGACGGGCGCGATCTTCGACCTGACCGGGTCCTACCACGCCGCATTCATCCACGGCATGGGCTGGAACCTGCTGAACATCGCGATTGCGGCATCACTGCTGTGGCGCTCGATGCGCCCGACCAGGCTGGCTTTGCAGGCCTAGTCGTCCAGCGAAATCTTCCGCTCGCGCGCAAGCGCGCTCCAGCGCACGATGTTCCGCCACGCCCAATGCGCCCCTGCCCTCCTTAACGAGCGCAAATCATAGACCACCCGTAGAATCCCACCTATGAGTTCCGCCCCGTCTCCTGCCGACGAAGTCGAACTGCGTGCCGAATTGGAGTTCGGTACGCTGTCAGACCTTATCCGCGGCCACGCCGCCCGCAGGCCTGCGCACGCTGCGCTGGTGCAGGACGGGCGCACAGTTACCTACGGCGAGCTCGACCTGCTGATGGATCGCGTTGCGGCAACGCTGCAGCGCGACGCAATTGCACCACAGGCCTCGATTGCCATCTGCGCCGGGACCTCGATCGAATACGCGGCCGTCTTCCTCGGGGCCCTGCGCGCCGGAATCGTGGTGGCCCCGCTGGCGCCTTCGTGCACGGCAGAAGAGCTCGCCGCAATGGCAGCCGACGCGGGCGCGAAGCTGTTTTTCCTCGACGCGGCAGTGGCGCAGTCGCTCGAGCCCGTAGCGCAAAAAATCGCGGCGCAGCCCATCGCCCTGGACGGATCCGCGGCTGGCTCGCCGCTCGCGGCCTGGCTTGCGCCCGCCGGTTCGAAGCCCACGCCGGTTGTAGTGGAGCCGCTGTGGGCCTTCAACATCATCTATTCCTCGGGCACCACCGGCACACCGAAGGGAATCGTTCAGTCCCACGCCATGCGCTGGAGCCACATCCACCGCGCCGCGGTCTACGGCTACGACGCTTCGAGCGTGACGCTGCTCTCGACTCCGCTTTATTCCAACACGACGCTGGTCAGCTTTTTCCCGACGCTGGGCCACGGCGGCACCGTGGTGCTGATGGCCAAGTTCGAGGCGGGTGCCTACCTTGCGCTGGCCGCGAAGCATCGCGCGACGCACACCATGCTGGTGCCAGTGCAGTTCCACCGCCTCATGGCGCTGCCCGCGTTCGACTCGTTCGACCTGTCCTCCTACCGGATGAAGTTTTCCACCAGCGCGCCGTTCCAGGCGGCGCTGAAAGCCGACGTGCTCAGGCGCTGGCCCGGCGGCCTCGTCGAGTTCTACGGCATGACCGAGGGCGGCGGGACGTGCATCCTCTGCGCCCACGAGCACCCGGCGAAACTGCATACCGTCGGCCCGCCCGCCGAGGGGCACGACATCCGCCTGGTCGACGAGAGCGGCGTCGAGGTCGCTGCGGGCGAAATGGGCGAAGTCGTCGGCCATTCCGCCGGCATGATGAACGGCTATCACAACCAGCCCGACAAGACTGCCGAGGCCGAGTGGTATTCGCCCGAAGGCAAGCGCTTCATCCGCACCGGGGACGTCGGGCGATTCGACGCCGACGGCTTCCTCGTGCTCATGGACCGCAAGAAGGACATGATCATTTCCGGCGGGTTCAACATCTACCCGAGCGACCTGGAGGCGGTGCTGAGAACCCATCAGGACGTTGCCGATTGCGCCGTGGTCGGCGTGCCCTCGGAGCAATGGGGCGAGACGCCCGTGGCCTTTGTCGTGCCCCAGCCCGGCGCGAAGACCGGCGCCGCGGCGCTGCGCGAGTGGGTCAATTCGCGCGTGAACAAGATCCAGCGGCTCGCGGGCGTGGAACTCGTGGACTCGTTGCCACGCAGCGCGATCGGCAAGGTCCTCAAGCGCGAATTGCGCGACGCTTACCGCAGCCGGGCGGCCGCGTGAGCACGGTCGACGACCTGTACTTGCGCAAGCGCCAGCCCGCCGCCAACGCCGCGTGGCTACTTGCGCAGCTTTGCCTGGCGATTGCCCTGGCCGACGGCATCGCCGGCCTGTTCGCGGGCATCGGCTACCGGCTCGACCTGTGGGACTACCGCGACGGCATCGGCGCCCTGCCCTACGTTTTCTGGCTCGCCGCCGGCACCGCCGTGATTGCGGCTGTCGCGGCAATCATGGGGCTCGCCACCCGCCGATCCGGAGCGGTCGTCGTGGGCGGGTTCGCGCTCCTGATAGCGGCGACCACCGCCTACATCCCGTGGAGCCTGCGCGAGGTCATCCGCAGCGTGCCGCCGATCCACGACATCACGACTGATTTCGAAAACCCGCCGCAGTTCGTGAGGATTACCGGGACGCGCAAGAAAACCGACCACCCGCTCTCCTATGACGGGCCCGGGGTCGCGGCCCAGCAGAAGCAAGGCTATCCGGACATCGGGCCGATCGTACTCAAGGCGCCGCCGGACAAGGTGTTCGAGGCGACCAGGCAGATCCTCGCCGGGATGGGGCTGGAGGTGATCGACGCCGAGCCCATCCAGGGACGCGTCGAGGCCACCGACCGGTCGCTTCTGTTCGGGTTCGAGGACGACGTGGTGGTCCGCATCGTGCCGGGGACCGACGGGACGACGCGGGTGGACATCCGCTCGAAATCGCGGGTGGGTAGAAGCGACCTCGGGATCAACGCCGGACGGGTGCGCGAATTCAGCGCCGCGCTGCGGCGCCGCTTCCCGTAAAACTTACACTTTAAAATAACAAGAGCGGCTACCAGAGCCGCTCCTGCGTCAATACACTTTCCAGTTATGACAATTACGGCATCAGCTGTGCGCGGATCTCGCCGCCTTTGTACGCGGCCGAATGCACGTTCACGTAGGTGTTGCCGGCCTTGAATGCGGCCAGCTGCGCCTCGTTCAGCCGCGCGCCGGTCGGCACCGACCATACGGTATCCGACGACTTGACCAGGCCGACGGCCACCGGGCCATTCTCGGCGCGCCCGCCGGTGTGGATGTGCGCCGCCACGCCGGCAATCCCCGAAGTGGTGACGCGGCCCGCGACCGTACCGTCGTCCGAGACCGTGATCGTCCCCTCGCCGCGCGCGGCGGTGGAAACCGCCGGCACCTCATTGCTCCCGCTCAGGAAGAAGTTGACCGTTTTGCCGCCGTGCAGCGTCGCCGTGACTTCGGCGCAGCCGCTGAGGAGCAGCGCTGCGGCGCCCAAGCCCGCGGCTAGATTACGAACCCGATTGGATACCTTCATGTTTCATCCCTCCATTTAAGTTGAAATTGCGGAACTGCGGCCCTTCGATTTGCGCGTTGCAAACGGGCTAACACGCGGCCAGCACCGTTTGTTCCGGAATGGTTGACGCGACGGCAGCTGCACTCCAGTTTGTTTGAGGCAGTTTCCGACCAACGCCACATATTGCGGCGCCGCGGCCTTGACCTCTGTACGAGAACGCACATAAGCCGGCGATGAGGGTGACATCGGCGATGAGGGTGACATCGTGTGCTCGCGTACAGACCCGGCTGCCACCGGGAACGAGACTGGGCCATGCCAATTTTCCTGCGAGGGCGACCATGAAAAAACTTACTGTTCTGCTTATTGTCCTTCGTCCCAACAACCCGACGCGCTGGTAAGCCATGCAGCTCGGCGGACAGGAAGCCAGCAGCAACGTCGAAGACCGGCGCGGGATTGGCGTCGGCGGCGGGCTGGGCGTGGGCGGTGTGGTAGTCGCGGTGATCGCCTATTTCCTCGGGTTCGACCCGGGCACCGCAATCAACGTGGCGCAGCAGGTGACCCAGCCGCGGCAGGATTCGCGCCCGGTGGCCAAGGGCGCCCCCAAAGACGAGACCGGCCAGTTCGCCGCCAAAGTCCTTGGCAGCACCGAGGCGGTGTGGAGCAAGCTCCTGGCGCAGTATCGTCCCCCCACGCTGGTGCTCTATGACGGGCAGGTTCGTTCGGCGTGCGGCACGGCGCAGTCTGCCATGGGGCCGTTCTACTGCGGAAACGACCAGAAGCTCTACCTCGACCTCTCGTTCTTCCGTGAAATGCAGGCGCGCTTCAAGGTAGCGGGCGATTTCGCCCAGGCTTATGTGATCGCGCATGAAGTGGGGCACCACGTACAGAAGCTCACCGGCACGCTGGACAAGCTGGAGGGCGCCCGCGGCAATGCTGCCGGTGCGAGCGGGACGTCGGTGCGCATGGAGCTGCAGGCCGACTGCTATGCAGGCGTATGGGGCCACCAGGCCGGCGTCATGAACCAGTTGAGCGCGGGCGACCTGGAAGAAGCGCTGGCAGCAGCGACCGCCATCGGCGACGATCGCCTGCAAAAGCAGTCCCAGGGCCGCGTAGTTCCGGACTCCTTCACCCACGGGACGTCCGAGCAGCGTTCGCGATGGTTCAAGCGCGGCATGGATTCGGGCAATCCTAAGGACTGCAATACGTTCGCCGCGGGGACGCTCTAAAAGGAGGGTTTGCGCAGTAGACTCGGGGGGATGAAAAAGCTCCCCGCAGTTTTCATGCGCGGCGGCACCAGCAAGGCCCTGATGTTCCACCTGCGCGACCTCCCCCCGGAGCGCGCAGCCTGGGACGCGCTCTTCCTCAAGGCCATGGGCAGCCCCGACCCGCACGGCCGCCAGCTCAACGGGATGGGCGGCGGCGTGTCGTCGCTGTCGAAAGTCTGCGTGTTGGGCCCGTCCACGCGCCCCGACGCCGACCTCGATTACACGTTCGCGCAGGTCCTGGT
>JBBQNG010000178.1:0-8899 GCA_038329645.1 Burkholderiales bacterium | reverse complement strand
GTTGGCGCGGATGAACGGGCAGCGCCCGCCGACCGAAAGCGGGTTGGTGGACTGGGCGATGCCGAGGAGGCCGGTCTTTGCTTCGCGTGCGACGACGGTGAATGTCATGGGATCTACCGGTAGGGATTGTCTTTGAGGCCGAGCTTCGCGAGGTAGGCCTTCTTGGGCTCGACCGAGCCGGGGTCGAGCGTGCGCTTCTCGTAGTAGCCGATCAGCGGCTTGAACCAGTCGAGGTTGCGGCGCAGTTCGCCGACCGGCTCGGCGCTCACGTCGACGCGCAGGTTGACGAGTGGGAACTCGTGCCTGCCGAATACGACGATCGCCGCCGAGGTCTGGCCTTCTTCCTGGCCGCCCGCATCGCGTCCCGCCTCAAGGGCAAGCATGAAGCGCTCCTCGATTTCCTCCTTCTCGCTCTTCATGTAGGCCTCGGACATCGCGCGCACGACTTTCTCGCCGACCAGCACGTTGCCCGTGACTACATGGTTTGCGCCGACGACCTCGCCGGCCCAGGGGCGCGTCTTGCTGCCGGTGCGCACGGCGATGTTGCCGTAGTAGTCCATCACCGCGAACTGGCGGTACTCGAAGTACTTGTCGCCGTCGCACAGATCCTTGAGCACCTTCTCGGGCGAGTGGCCGAACTCGATGAGCTTCTTGGCCACCTGCAGGCGGCGGTAGTCGCCGTGCGCCTGGATGGTCGCGATGCCGCGGCCGGGAACGATGTCGGTGATGCGCCAGCCGACGGCGGGCGTGCTGGTGGCCTGGCAGAAGCCGGCCTTGCCGGTGCGCGGGCAGTGGCCCAGGATGGAGAATGTCATAGTCGCCGCCTCAATCGAATGTGATCTTGGCGAATTTCACCACCCGCGCCCACTTTTCCTGGTCTTTCTGCAGGAACCCCTGCATCTCTTCGGGCGAGGAGGACGGCGCGGGATCCATGCCTGCGGCGACCAGCCGCTCGCGCACGTCGGGCGCACGCAGCACGGCGGTCAGTTCCTTGAAGAGTCGCTGCAC
Organism: Burkholderiales bacterium; assembly: GCA_038329645.1. Taxonomy (GTDB): domain Bacteria; phylum Pseudomonadota; class Gammaproteobacteria; order Burkholderiales; family SG8-39; genus SZAS-79. The sequence goes on along the minus strand of JBBQNG010000178.1, from coordinate 7,891 downwards.
GATCGGCTGCGGCGTCTTCGCCGGCACCAGGAAGCCGTACCAGTTGGAATACTCGTATCCGGGCAATCCGGATTCGGAGACTGTCGGCGTGTCGGGAAGCTGCGCCGAGCGCTTAAGCGTGGAGACGGCCAGCGCGCGCAGCTTGCCCGACTTGACCTGGGGCAGGGCGGAGGGGTCGGAGAAAAAATAATCCGTCTGCCCGGCCACGATGGCGGCCATGGCGAAGACGCCGCCCTGGTAGGGGACGTGCAGCGTGTCGATGCCGGCCATTTGCTTGAAGAGCTCGCCGGCCAGGTGCTGCGAGTTGCCGATTCCGGCCGAAGCGTACGTAAGCGCGCCGGGCTTGGCTTTCGCCGCGGCAATCAGGTCGGCCACAGTCTTGTAAGGCGCGTTCGGCGCAACGACCATGATCGGCGTAAGCAGCACGCCTTGCGTGACCCACGCGAAATCCTTCAGCGGGTCGTAATTGAGCTTGCGGCCCGACCCGCCCGCGATCGAAAGAGGGGCCGGCGTGCCGAGCAGGATCGTGTAGCCGTCGGGCGGCGAATGGGCAACGTTGTCTGCGCCGATGATGCCGGTCGCGCCGACGCGGTTGTCTACGACCACCGCCTGGCCGATGTTGCCAGTCATCTTCTGCGCGACGATGCGCGCCATGATGTCCGGACCGCCGCCGGCGGCGAACGTGACCACGATGCGGATCGGGCGCGAGGGGAAATTGTCCTGCGCGCTGGCCTGGGTCCCGGCGAGGGCAATTAACGACACGACCGTCGCCGAAACCAGTTTATGGATGCTCATTTCGTTCTCCGATTGAGGTTGGATATCCTCTGGGCGCAGACTCGCTTTTCGCCATCCGGTTTACAAGTCCCATTTCGCAACAGGAGCACCAAATGAAAATTACGCATCTTTTTGTGGCAGCTTTGCTGATCGCGGAGCACTGGGATCCAGCGGTGAAGTAGCCTTAAAGTCTAACATTTAAACCTGCAGATCTAATAGGGAAGCGGCTCACAGGTCAATCAACTTTCCGTTTCCAGAAAATAAGCCGCGGCGCTTTCTTGAGCTGCGGGCGCGCGTTTCGAGCACGCCCACACCGCGACGGTGTCCGATTTCGCCAGCCCGCTCCTCATTTCCGGCTGTAGTGGTAGCGGCATTGGGCGATGAATATCCCGCCCTTTTCCACCTTGTAGATCAGTCGATGATCCGATGTGATACGGCGCGACCAGTATCCTTGCCAGCCATGCTTCAGCGGCTCCGGTTTCCCGATGCCCGAAAACGGCGAGCGGCCGATGTCCCCGATCAGCGCATTGATTCGCGTCAGGACGGCCGGGCTTTTCTCGCGCCACCAGAGATAGTCTTGCCGCGCTTGATCCGACCAGACGGGGGCGGTTGCAGCAAAGGCAGCCGTTTGCCCTTGCCGGCCTCGATCTGGGCGATCGAGCGATTGAGCCGGCTTGCGTTTGCGGGGCTTCGCATCAGGTGAAGAGTTTCTTCCCACGAGCGATACTCCTCCAGGGACATCAAGACCGCGGGCCGGCCGTTCTGGCGGGTTATGAGAATCGGAACGCGATCATTGTTGACCTCATCCAGTGCTTCGGCGAGGTGATTGCGGATCGCCGTGTAGCTGCGCGGTTCCATGAAAGGCTCCTGTACGTATTTCTGTCCCCAGATTGTAGCAGGCGGACTCATAAACTGGACCCAGTTTTGGAAACTCACCTGCGCCTCTTCTGACGCTTCGGTGCGCGGGCCTCGAGCACCGCGCATACTGCCGCCGTGTCCGACTTCGCCAATCCGCCCTTCATTGCCGCGTCATAAATCGCCCTCGTCGCGGAGAACAGCGGGGTAGGGCTCCCGAGGCCGCGCACAAAGTCGCCGATGATCTTCATATCCTTCTGCCAGACCTCGACATTCATCGTCGCGTCCCTGTAGCTGCGCCTGGCCATCATCGGCCCGCGCACCTGGAGCATGCGCGACGAGCCGGCGCCGTCGCCGAGGACCTTCACGGCAAGGGCCGCATTCAACCCCGACTTCCTTGCGAGGATGACGGCCTCGGCTGCGGACACGTTGTGGATCGCGACCAGCAGGTTGGCCGCGAACTTCATCTTCGAGCCGTTGCCGAATCGTCCGAGGTCGTAGTGGCCGCGCGCAAAGCCCTCGAAAACGGGAATGCATTTTCGTATCGCCGCGCGCGGACCGCTCGCATAAACGACCAGGTCTTTCGTTCGTGCCTGGGCGCCGGTGCCGCTCAGCGGGCAATCGAGCAGGATTGCCTTGGATTTCGCCAGGCGTTTGCGCGCTGCCTCCTTGTCCGGGATCGGCAGCGTGCTGGTTTCGATGACGATGTGGTTGGGGTTGCGAGCTGCGACGATTTGCGCCGCAACGTCGGCCAAAGCCTTCGCGGAAGGCAGCGAAGTAATCAGGATCTCGGCCGAGCGCGCGACTTCGTCCACGCTCTTCGCGATCACTCCACCGTTCCTCCTGTGCCGCGCCCGGCACGCCGGCAGCGGGTCGTAGCCGACGACTTCGAACCCGCCCCGCACGAGGTTGGCGGCCATGGCCGAGCCCATGATGCCCAGGCCGACCATGCCGACGCGGTTTTTGATTCTTACAGCCCGGCCTGCGAGACGAATTTGGGATTGAGGTAAGACTCGATCGCCTCGGTGCCGCCTTCCGAGCCGTAGCCCGAATCCTTGACACCGCCGAACGGCACTTCGGGAATTGCAAGACCAAGGTGATTGATCGTGATCATGCCCGTCTCGACGGATGATGCGATTGCGTTCGCGGTCTTGGCCGATTTGGTCCACGCATAGGCCGCGAGGCCGAAGGGCAGCCGGTTGGCTTCCTTGACCGCATCGTCGAAGGTCTTGAACGGATTCATGATCGCCACCGGGCCGAACGGCTCGTCGTTCATGGCCTTGGCATCGTTGCCCAGTTCGGTGATCACGGTCGGCTCGAAGAAATTGCCTTCCTTGCCGATGCGGTGCCCGCCGGTGCGCACCTTGCCGCCGTGCTTCTGCGCGTCTTCCATGGTCACTTCCATGGCCGCCGAGCGGCGCGGGTTGGCGAGGGACCCCATCGTCACGTCCGCGTCCATGCCATTGCCGACCTTGAGCGCCTTGGTGGCCTCGACGAACTTGTCGACGAACTTGTTGTAGACGCCTTCCTGCACCAGGAAGCGCGTGGGCGACACGCACACCTGCCCGGCGTTGCGGTACTTGCTGCCGGCCATGGTCTTGGCCGCGAGCTCGACATCGGCATCGTCGAACACAATCACCGGTGCGTGACCGCCCAGCTCCATGGTGACGCGCTTCATGTGCTGGCCGGCCATTGCGGCGAGCTGCTTGCCCACCACGGTTGAGCCGGTGAACGAGATCTTTCGGATCACCGGATGCGGGATCAGGTAGCTCGAGATCTCGGCGGGGATGCCATAGACCAGATTGACTACCCCAGCGGGGACGCCGGCGTCGGCGAATGCGCGGATCAGCTCGGCGGGCGAAGCAGGTGTTTCCTCGGGCGCCTTGACAATGATCGAGCAGCCGGCGGCGAGCGCCGCCGAAAGCTTGCGCACTATCTGGTTGACCGGGAAATTCCATGGCGTGAAGGCGGCGACCGGGCCCACCGGCTCTTTGATCACGAGCTGGTAGACGCCTTCGGCACGGGCAGGAATGACGCGGCCATAGGTGCGTCGCGCTTCCTCGGCAAACCAGTCGATGGTGTCGGCGCCGGCGAGGATCTCCATCTTCGCCTCAGTCACCGTCTTACCCTGCTCCTGGGTCATGAGCGGGGCGATCTTGTCGGCGCGCTCGCGCATGAGGTTGGCGGCCTTGCGCATGAGCTTGGAGCGCTCGAATGCGGAGATCTTGCGCCACACTGCGAATCCTTTTTCGGCGGCTTCGAGCGCGCGGTCAAGGTCTGCCTTCTCGGCGTGGGCAAGGGTGCCAATCTGCTTACCGGTGGCCGGATTCATGACGGGCAGCGTGCGGCCGGAGGCGGCGGCGCACCATGCTCCGTCGATGTAAAGCTGGGTGTTTGGGTACATGGCGGGCTCGCTGGTGGACGGGAAAAGGGGACGGAAAAAGGAACTGCTCTTAGTCTACAGCCGTTTTCGCCCCGCTACCCGATGGCCCCGGCTCGCCCGGCCCGGCAGCCGCCTTCAGAAGCAGGGCGTGACCGCATTTCGGGCAAGTGGTCTAAATGTTTGGTCCCCCCCGCACAGTAAAGCAGGAATCATGAGCGACAACAAAAACAAGCCTGCCGATTTCGATCCCGATGCGACCGTGACAGGGGCTCGCGCCGAACCCCTTCCCAAGGCCGACGAAGACGCGACCGTGATGATGACCCGCGACGCCCTCAAGGAGCCCGACGCGGACGCGACGGTGACGATGAATCGCAGCGCGCTCAAGGAGCCCGACGAGGACGCGACGGTGACGATGAACCGCAGCGCGCTGAAAGAGCCTGACAGCGACGCCACCGTGATGATGCCGCCGGGAGGGTTCAAGCCGGACGCCGATGCGGTCGCCCCACCGCCCGTGCCGCCGATGATCCTCGACCAGGAGCCTTCGCGCCTGCCGATGATCGCGGGCGGCATCGTGGTGGTCCTGGTCATCCTCTACTTCGTCATGTCGGGCGGCAAGAGCCCGGCGCCGGAAGCGGCCAAGACCGGGCCGGTCGCCACGGCGCCTGCGCCCTCAACCCCGTCGCCCGCGCCGTCTACCCCTGCGCCCGCGCCTGCGCCATCGGCAACTGCTCCGGCGACACCTTCTCCGGCCGCGGCACCCGCAACGCCCGCCCCGGCTGCTGGCGGCGGATCGAACGTGAAAGACCAGCTGGCCGCATTCACCAAACGCGGCCAGGTCGCAGTCGCCCAAGAAGGCGGCGGAACCACGATCACCATCGCCGACAGCCACCAGTTCGCTTCCGGCGGCGTCGATCCCGAGCCGGGCCTGCGCGCGCTCCTCGCGGGAATCGGGGCCGCGCTGGATAAGGTGCCTGGGACGATCGTGCTCACCGGCCACGCGGACGCTAAGCCGAGCAGCAACCCGAAATTCCCTTCCAACCAGGAATTGTCGGCGGCCCGCGCGGCGTCCGCCGCGAAAGTGCTGGCGGCAAAGCTCGGCGATCCCAAGCGCGTCACGAGCGAAGGGGCCGCCGATTCGAAGCCGCTCGCCCCGAGCGATACGGCGGAGAATCGCGCCAAGAACCGCCGCGTGGTGATCGTCGTCAGGCCGTAGCCCGCCGCGCGCAATGCCGCGCGATGCATGAAGAAGCTCACGCTCGACCGGATCCTGCAATCGCAGGGCTTCGGCACGCGCAAGGCGTGCCGGGCGCTGATCCGGGCCGGCGAAGTCAGCATCGCCGGACAGGCCGTCACGCAATTCGACGCGCCCCTCGCAACCGAAGGCCTCGCGTTCAGGGTGCATGACGAGCCTTGGGAATACCACGAGCACCTCTACATCGCACTCAACAAGCCGCCCGGCTACGAGTGCTCACGCAAACCCAGCCACCATCCCGGCGTACTGTCGCTGTTGCCGGAACAGTTCTCCTGGCGAGAAACCCAGCCCGTGGGGCGCCTGGACCACGATACGACCGGCCTGCTGCTGCTCTCGGATGACGGCGCCTTTATCCATGCGCATACCTCGCCCAAGCGCCAGGTCCCCAAAGTCTATGTTGCGAAAACCGACGCGCCGGTGACCCCGGAGCTTGTGGAAAAGATGCTTGCGGGAGTGCAGCTGGAGGACGAGCCGGCGCCCATCGCGGCGCAGACCTGCCGACGGCTGGATGGGCACAGCCTCGAAATCATCCTCGAGCAGGGCAAGTACCATCAGGTCAAGCGCATGCTCGCGGCCGCCGGCAACCACTGCGCGGCTCTCCATCGCACTGCGATCGGCGGGCTGGCGCTCGCGTCCCTCGGCCTGGCCGAAGGCGGCTGGTGCCGCCTTTCCCCGGCGCAGCGTGATCTGCTCGCGCGCGGCAGGTAAGGCCGCGCATTTATACGCCGGGTCGGGTGGTATCCTTCGCGGCTTACCGGGAGGAAAACGATGGCCGAACCGCAAATGGTGGATCCGCATGCAGTCGTGATGACGGGCGAGAACTCGTTCATCCGCCTAACGGAAGACGGCGGAAAAACGATCGCCGACCGGGTCAGCCATTGGCGCGTGCTGTGGTCGCCGGCGGGTCAGGGCCACGCCCTGTTCATCGAAAGCCCGTTGACGGGCAAGGGCCCGCGCGTCTATTCCGACAACATCGGCATGACGCGGTTTCTCCAGCGCACGATCGAAGTCCTGCTGCACAAGCCGTTCGGCGACGAATCGCTGCCGGTCATGGATGCCGAGTTCATCCGCGCGGGCGATTCGCTCAGCACGGTTGAGGAGCGCATCGTTTCGGACGACGGCGAAATCATCATGACCTGGTGGGATCTTATGGCGCCTTTCGTGCTCACCGTTCCGCCCGGCGCGATGAACAGGCCGATCGGCGTGTACAGCACCTTCCTGCCGGCCCGCGGCGCCCAGCTCGCCGTGAACGGGGAAGCGGCCACCGCTAAAGTCTTCATGCAGGACCGTTTCGGCAAGCCTGCGTCGAGCTGCGTGCTCGCCTGGTCGGAAACCTGGACCGGCCCGGTCGGCTAGCAGCGCCCGGGAAGTCGATCAAGCGGTGAAAACTGCGGCTTGTGACGGCCAAAGGTTCTCTAAAATAGAGCCCGGATGAGCAACAAAAACAAACTCCCTCCCCAAATCGATCCGGATGTGACGATTTCGGGACCGCTTGCGCCGCCCGACCCGGACCAGACGGTCTCGCCGAAAATGCGCGCGGCCCTCGAGGCGATGGATCCGGAGGACACGATCAAGCCGATGCCGCGCGAGCCGGACCCGGACGAGACGTTCAGCGGGCCGATCGCGGCCTTCGATCCCGACGCGACGATTGGCAGCTCTGGAAGCGTGAGGCGACGCGCCAACCCGTTTGCGCCCAAGGCGCTGCCCGAGGCGCTGCAGGCCAACCTCGCCGCGCTCGGCGGGCTGAATTCCCTGATCGCATTTGCGAACCCGATCCTCAGCGCGGTGCCCCAGATCGCCGCGGCCCGCAACCATCCGGACCCGGCGCTCCTCAAGGAAACGCTGCAGGACCTGATCGAAGCCTTCGAGGCCGGCGCAAGCAAGATCGGCGTGCAGGTCGAAGTCCTCGAGGGCGCGGTGTATGCATTGTGCTGCATGGCCGACGATGCGGCCGCTTCCACGCCCTGGGGACGCGAGTGGACCACCAACGGCCTGCTGCGCGAATTGCGCGGCGAAACCAACGGCGGCGAAGGCTTCTTCGTGCTGCTCGAAGCGGTCAGGCAGAAGCCCGAGGAGAACGCCGAGCTGCTCGAGCTGATCTATATCTGCCTCGCGCTCGGGTTCCAGGGCCGTTACCGCAATGCGCAAGGCGGCGAGGAGGAGGTCGAACGCATCCGCGCGGGGTTGCATGCACTGGTGACGCGTCGCCGCGCAAGGCCGGCCGACGGGTTGTCGGAGCGCTGGCGCGGGACCGCGGCCGGTACGGCACCGCGTGCCGCTGTCCTCCCGGCAGCGACGCAGGCGCCCGCGGCATTTCCCTGGCGCGCCGTTGGCGCCGCCGCCATTGCGCTGCTGGTCCTGTTTGGCGGATATCGCATGCTCAAGCCGGGCCCGGAGGCGACGCAACCTGAATCCACGACTTCCTCCGCGACTTCCGCTGAGCGACCGGTGAGCGTCGCGCCGCCGCCCGCGCTGACCGTTCGGCAGCAGCTGGAGAAAGAACTCGCTCCCGAGCTCAAGGACGGCGTCGTCGCGCTGACCGAAGATGCGGGACGCACCAGCATCGGCATCCGTCACGACCGCCAGTTCGCGTCCGGCAATGTCGAGCCCGATCCGGGGGTAAAGGC
>JBBQNG010000177.1:0-8951 GCA_038329645.1 Burkholderiales bacterium | reverse complement strand
CTCGCTCGCACAGTACTTCGCCGCGCAGAAAGCGCGATAGGGGGCGCACTTGGGCATCGCGTTCAGCAGGCGCAAGTTCATCAAGTCGGCCGGCGCGGGCGCTGCCGGCCTGTGGCTGTCGGGGTGTGCCGGGACAGCCGGAACGCCAAAACCGGTCGCGCGCGTCGTCGTCATCGGCGGCGGCTATGGAGGCGCGACGGCGGCGCGCTACATCCGGGCCTGGAGCGGCGGGACGATCGAGGTGGTGCTCGTCGAGCGCAATTCGCAGTTCGTATCCTGCCCGCTGTCGAACCTTGTGCTGGGCGGCTCGCGCAGCATCGGCGACCTCACCATGGGCTACGACAGGCTGCGCAATTCGGGCGTCACGGTGGTGCAGGACGAGGTGACTGCCATCGATGCCGGCAAGAAACGGGTTTCGCTCGCCCGCAATACGGAATTGGCCTACGACCGCCTGGTGGTGTCGCCGGGCATCGAGCTGCTGCACGACCAGATCGCCGGTTACGACGCCGAAGCGCAGAAGACAGTGCTGCATGCGTGGAAGGCGGGGCCCGAAACGCTCGCCCTGCGTCGGCAGCTCGAGGCAATGCGCGACGGCGGGGTGGTGCTTCTGTCCATTCCGAAGGCACCTTACCGCTGCCCGCCGGGACCCTATGAGCGGGCCTCACAGATCGCCTTCTACCTTAAGCAGGCCAAGCCGAAGTCGAAGGTGGTCGTGCTCGACGCCAACGAGGACATCGTCTCCAAGAAGGGATTGTTCCTCGCCGCGTGGAACGAGCTCTACAAGGGCCTGATCCAGTACATGCCGAACCATGAAGTGAAGGAGGTCATGTCCAAGGCCGGCAGTGTGAAGACCGACTTCGAAACCTTCAAGGCCGACGTCCTCAACGTGATCCCGCCCCAGCGCGCCGGCAACATCGCCGCGCAGGGCAAGCTCATTACCACCAACAACCGCTGGTGCGACGTCGACTGGCTAACGATGGAATCGAAAGCCGTTGCGGGCGTCCATGTGCTTGGCGACGCCACGCTGTCGGCTTCGGCGATGCCCAAATCGGCGAGCATGGCCAACAGCCACGCCAAGATCGCGGCAGGCGCGATCGTCGCCTTGCTCACCGGGCGGCAGGTCAATCCGGATCCGGTCATCGCCAACGTCTGCTACAGCTATGTGAGCGACAAAGAGGCGATGCACGTCACCTCGGTGCACCGCTATGACGCAGGCACGAAGGCGATCCTTCCGGTTGCCGGCGCAGGCGGGGTGTCGGCGCAGCGCAGCGAGCTCGAAAAAGCCTATGCGGACACTTGGTCCCGCAATATCTGGGCGGATTCGCTGGGCTGACTAGGTCTTGCCGGTACTGCCGAAGCCGCCCGCGCCGCGCGCGCTGGCGGCGAAATCCTCGACCACGTTCCATTCGACCTGCGCCACCGGCACCACCACGAGCTGCGCGATCCTCTCCATGGGCGCGACGGTGAAAGCGGCCTTGCCGCGGTTCCACAAGGAAATGAAGATTTCCCCCTGGTAGTCCGAGTCGATCAGGCCGGTCAGGTTGCCCAGCACGATGCCGTGCTTCGCGCCCAGCCCCGAGCGCGGGAGGATCACCGCAGCATAGCCCAGATCGCCGATATGGATCGCGATTCCGGCTGGCACCAAGTGGCTGTCGCCCGCCTCCAGGACCAGCGGATCCTCGATGCAGGCACGCAGGTCGAGGCCGGCGGCGCCCGGCGTTCCGTAGGCCGGGAGATTGCCTTTCAGCCGTGCATCGAGAATTTTTACGTCCAGCCGCCTCACGCGCCTGGCTTCCCACTGTGGACCATGGCGGCAACGTGGGCTATGAGCTTGCGCGCCTGGTCGAGCTTGGAGCCGCGCCCCAGGGGATGCTCGCCCGCGTCGTCATACAGCGTGATCTCGTTGTCGTCCGAACCGAGCGCGGCCTGGGCCAGGTTGGCCGCCAGCAGCGGGATCTTCTTGCGTGCGCGCTTTTCCTTCGCGTTGGCGGCAACCTTTTCGGTCTCGGCGGCAAAGCCGACGCAGAACGGGCCTTTGGGCAGGCTCGCCACGTAGGCGAGGATATCGGGATTCTCAGTCAGCTCGAGCGTCATCCCCGTGCCAGCGACCTTCTTGAGCTTCTGGCCGGATGAGTTGACGACGCGATAGTCGGCGACCGCGGCGACCGAAATAAAAATGTCGGCGGCCGTCACGGCTTTCTTCACCGCGTCGAACATTTGCTGCGCGGTGCGCACGTCGACGCGCGTCACCTCCGCCGGCGCGGCCAAGGCAGTCGGCCCACTCACCAGCGTCACCGTGGCACCGGCCTCGCGCGCGGCTTGTGCCACCGCGTAACCCATTTTCCCGGAGCTCGAATTGGTGATTGCGCGGACCGGGTCGATCGGCTCGCTCGTCGGCCCCGCGGTCACCAGCACACACTTGCCCGCGAGCGCCTTGGGCTGGAAGAAGGCCTCGATCGCCGCGAAGATCTCGTCGGGCTCGAGCATGCGGCCCATGCCGGTTTCGCCGCAGGCCTGGTCGCCCGCCTCGGGTCCTGCGAACAGCACGCCGTCGGCGCGCAGCTGCGCCGCATTCCTTTGCGTCGCGGCGTTGTCCCACATCTGCCGGTTCATCGCCGGCGCAAGCATCAACGGGCAATCGCGGGCCAGGCACAGCGTGGACAGGAGATCGTCGGCGAGGCCCTGAACGACCTTGGCCATGAAATCCGCCGAGGCCGGTGCGATGACGATCAGCTCGCGATCGCGCGACAGCTCGATGTGGCCCATGTTGTCGGGAACGCGCGGATCCCACAGGTCCGTCCATACCGTTTGTCCAGACAAGGCCTGCATCGTGACCGGCGTGACGAAACGGCCCGCGCTTTCGGTCATTACGACGCGCACGTCATAACCGGCCTTGACCAGCGTGCGCACGAGGTGTGCCGACTTGTAGGCGGCGATCCCGCCGGTCAACCCGAGCAGGATGCGCCTGCGTGAATTCGCCGTCGTGTGCGCTGTCATCCCGCTGCCGCCGCGTGCGTTTACAAGGGACGGGCATTTTACGGGAAACCCAAAGGCATGGCGATTTCACACTGGCCGGCCGCCGAGAGGCCACGCGAGCGCCTGCTCGCCCTCGGCGCCAAGGTCCTCTCAGACGCGGAGCTAGTCGCGCTTTTTCTGCGCACCGGCATCGCGGGCAAGAGCGCGGTAGAGCTTGGGCGCGAGCTGCTCGGCCGCTTCGGCGGGCTTGCCGGCCTGCTCTCGGCGGATCTGGCCGCGTTGAGGAAAGTAAAGGGACTGGGCAACGCCAAGCTTGCCCAGCTCGCGGCGATCCTCGAGCTCTCGCGCCGGTCTCTGGCCGAAGAGCTGCGATCGCGCAGCGCGCTGACTTCCCCGCAGGCCGTGCGCGATTACCTGCGCCTCACGCTTGGCGGCAGGGAGCACGAGGTCTTCGTGGTGATCTTCCTCGATGCGCAGCATCGCGTGATCTCGTCCGAGGAGTTATTCCGCGGCACGCTTACGCAGACCAGCGTCTATCCGCGCGAGATCGTGAAAGCGGCGTTGAAGGCCAATGCCGCCGCCGTAATTTTTGCGCACAACCATCCGTCCGGCGTGGCCGAGCCCAGCCAGGCCGACGAGCTGCTCACGCGCCAGCTCAAAGAGTCGCTCGCCATGGTGGACGTGAAGGTGCTCGACCATTTCATCGTCGCCGGGCGGGCGACGCTGTCATTTGCCGAAAGGGGCCTGCTCTAGAATCGTTGCTTCGGCTGCAGGTCGACGTCGATCGTGCCGAAATTGGTTGTGCCCGAGGGCGACGCCGCGCGCGACGCCGCATTTGAAAGAAGCGCTGCGACATCGGCGCGCGCGCGCTCGTTGGCAACGTCCTCGGCGCTGAGCCCGTCACGATTCTTCGCTTTCGGATCTGCGCTCCGCGCCAAGAGCAAGCGCACCGTCTCGATATTTCCGGAGTCCGCCGCAGCGTGCAGCGGCCGGTTGCCCTTGATGTCGGCGAGGTCGGCATCAGCGCCTTTGCCAAGGAGCAGGGCGACCACCGCCGGGTTACCCGAGAGCGCAGCCCAGTGAAGCGGCGACTCCCCGTCGTCATTGCGCGTCTTGGGATCGGCACCGCTCGCAAGCAGCAATTCCGTCAGCGCGGGATCGGCATGCAGCGCCGCCAGGTGCAGTACCGTCTCGCCGCTGTTGGAACGTGCGCGCAGGCTGGTACCCGCTTTGACCAGCGCCACGGAGAGCTCTTTCATGCCTTTTTCGACTGCGCGATGCAAAGGCGTCTCGCCTAGCGCATTGCGCGCATTCGGATCGACTTTCCCGCTTACGACGATGCCTTCGGCCACCAGTTCCTTGCCTTCGCCGATCGCGTCGAACAATCGCTCCTCAGCGCTTTGCGCGACTGCGGCACCGGCGACGAAAGCCAGTCCAAGGAGGAGGATCCGGGCGCGCATCACCTAGCGACGCTCCAGGGTACCGGCGAGCACTTCGGCAAGGTGCAGGGTCTTGCGGCCGCTCATCTGCTCGATCTGCTCGCGGCACGAAAACCCATTGGCCACGATTATTGTCCCGGCCGTGGCCGCACGCACCGCCGGCATAAGCACGCTTTCACCCACCTTGCGCGAGGCCGCGTAATGCTCGGGCTTGAAGCCGAAGGACCCTGCCATGCCGCAACAACCCGAATCCGGCGCATCGATGTCGAAACCCGCTGCAGCCAGGAGATTGAGCTCGGATTGCATGCCGAGGACGGCTTTCTGGTGGCAATGGCCATGCACCAGCGCGCGCACGCGCGGACTGCCGGCCGCACCGGGCGGCTGCCAGTCGATGCGTTCGAGATACTCGGCCAACGTAAAAGTCTGCTTGGCCAGGCGCTTCGCGCGCTCGTCGTCGGGGAAGAGGCGAGCGAGCTCATCGCGGAACACTGCGACGCAGCTGGGCTCCAGGCCCACCACGGGTGTACCGCTGTAGATCGACGCACCGAGAGCCTGCAGGATACGGTCGAGGGCAGCCTTGGCCGCATCTAGCATGCCAAAATCGTAGTACGGGCGGCCGCAGCACAGGCGATCCGGCGGCAGGCTTACGCGGCAACCTGCGGCCTCGAGGACCTGGGCCGCGGCCAACGCGGTCTCCGGCCGGAAATAGTTGCTGAATGTGTCGGCCCACAGGATCACCGGCTCACCGCGCCGCACCGCTCGAATCTCGTCAGAGTTGCGGCGGCTCAGATGGGTGGCATTGAAGAGCTCGCGGAAGGTTTCGGGCGCGAACGCCGGCAGCGAGCGTTCGCGGGCGATGCCACAGGCTTGCTTTGCCAGCGACGCAAAGACCGGCGACTGCGTAAAGAAATTCGCCAGGCGCGGAAACTTCGCAGCCAGCGGCGCCCACTCCCCGATGCGGCCCATGCTCCACGCCTGGCGCGGCCGCGCATTCTGCTCGTAATAGTGCGAAAGGAACTCGGCCTTGTAGGTGGCCATGTCGGTGTGCGTGGGGCAGTCGCTCTTGCAGCCTTTGCAGGCCAGGCACCAGTCGAGGGCTTCCTTGACCGCCTCGCTCTGCCAACCGTCCTTGATCACTTCGCCCTGCAGCATCTCGAACAGCAGGCGCGCGCGGCCGCGCGTCGAATAGCGCTCTTCGCCTGTGGCGCGATAGCTCGGGCACATCGTCCCGCCCGAGGCAGCGCGGCACTTGCCCATGCCGACGCAATGCTCGGTTGCACGCGTGAATCCGTCACCCACTTCGCTGCGGAAGGCGAACCGCGTCGCAAACGTGACCGGTTTGTACGACGGACCCTGCCGCAGGTTGGAATCGGCGGCGTATACGTTACCGGCCGCGCTCACCAGCTTGCCCGGGTTCATGCGGTTCTCCGGGTCCCAGATCGCCTTGAACTCGCGGAATGCGCCCATGAGCTCCTCACCATACATCGCCGGCAGGAACTCGGCCTTGGCCTGCCCGTCGCCGTGCTCCCCGGAGAGCGAGCCGCCGTATTTGACGACCAGGGCCGCGGCGCTGGCCAGGAAGTTGCGCCATTGCGCGATCCCCGCCACGCTGCGCAGATCGAAAGTGATGCGCGCATGGATGCAGCCGTCGCCGAAGTGCCCGTAGAGCGAGGTCTTGTACCCGCACGCATCCACAAGCGCCTGGAATTCGCGCAGGTAGTCGCCCAGGCGCATCGGGTCGACCGCGGCATCCTCCCAACCGACCACGGGATCCGGGCCGCGCTCGCCATCGCCGGAATCCAGGGCAAGCGCAGTCGCCGAAGCGCCGGTCTCGCGAATCGTCCACATGCGCTCAATGGTCGGCTTGTCGTCGATGAGCCAGGCGCTCGGCTTCGGCGTCATCGACGCAGCCGATTCCATCAGGCCGCGGGCCTGGGCGATCGCGTCCTCCTTCGAGGCGCCGCCGAACTCGACCATGAGCCAGGCCGTTCCATTGGGCAGCAACCCGATGTCGCCAAGCTTCAGGCGCCGCTCGCGCAACCCGCCGATGATCTTGTAATCGAGGCCTTCGCAGGCGATCGGCCCCGCGGCGAGCACCACGGGCACGCTGTCGCCCGCGGCATAGATGTCGGGGAAGCCGAGGATCAGCAGCACGCGCGCGGCTGGGTTCGTGACGAGCTTCGTGACTGCCTGCAACGTAACCGCGCAGGTGCCCTCGCTGCCTACGAGGGCGCGCGCCACATTGAATCCGTTCTCCGGCAGCAGCTGGTCGAGGTTGTAGCCCGATACGCGGCGCTTGATCTTCGGGAACCTGGCGCGGATAAGGTCCGCATATTTGTCGCGCAGGGCCTTGAGCCTGGCATAGATCTCGCCCTGCCTGCCCCCCCTGGCGATGATGGCCTCGAGCTCGGGTTCGGAGGTCGGCCCGGCCCAGAAACGCGCACCGTCATACGTGAGGACTTCGAGGGCCTCGATGTTCTCCACCGTCTTGCCTGCCATCACCGAATGCGCGCCGCAGGAGTTGTTGCCGATCATGCCGCCCAGGGTGCAGCGGCTGTGCGTTGCCGGATCCGGGCCGAAGGTGAGCCCGTGCACTTCGGCCGCGGACTTGAGCGCATCGCAGACCGTGCCCGGCTGGACCAGCGCGGTTCGCGCCGCGGCATCGACCGAAACCACGCTGCCGAGATACTTCGAGAAATCCAGAACTACGGCCACGTTTACGCACTGGCCGCACTGGGAAGTCCCGCCGCCGCGCGCAAGCAGCGGCGCGCCGTGCTCGCGGCAGATGCGCACGGCGACGACGACATCCTCGAACGTGCGCGGCAGCACGACCCCGATCGGGATCTGGCGGTAGTTGGATGCGTCGGCGCTGTAGACCGCGCGGCTGCCCGCGTCAAAGCGCACTTCCCCGCCGATTGCAGCGGCGAGCGCCGCTGCGAGCGCCGCAGTCTGTACTTCGGCCTGTTCGTTGTGAAATCGGATCGGCTGCGCGGCGCTCATCGAGGAGCGCATTCTAGCCGAAGGCTGCAACTCGCCAGCCGGAGCCCGGCCTGCGATTCAGGCTGCGAGCGTGGCCGGGTCGACCTCCTCGATCAGCGGCGGCAGCGGACACTCGAGCACTGCGCCGATCAGGCGCATGAGCTCGGCTTCCATGAGGCGGATCGTGCCGTCGGCGGTGACGACGGCAAACAGCGCCTTGACGAGGATCGCCTTCGCGAGCGGCGCGACCGACATCAGGTCGTTGAGCGCCCGACCGGCCGCATCGAGCGAGAATTTTTCCTTGGGCAGGAGCTGCGCATCGGCAAGGCCCGCTGCCTTGGCGCCGGCCGCAAACGCCTCGGCCACCTCGCGGTCGAGAGCCGGATCGGGACCCGGCTTGCGGCCGGCGAACGCGACCAGCGACAGGGCGAGCACGACTTCGTCCTTCAGCGCGGACAACGGCTTGCCCTTGACCGATCCGGGCTTGGGCCGCGGCGCGAGCTGGGTTTTCACCAGGGTCAGCACGACGAACTCATGCAGCGAGACCCTGCGGTCGGCATCGATCACCGCTTCGAGCGCCGCCACGACACGGCGCTTGTCCTCATCGGTGCCGGCCTTGATTGCCGGCAGGCACAGGTCGATCAGCATCAGGTCGTAGCCGCGGCCGAGCCCCATCACAAAACGCATCAGCGATGCTGCGCGCTCGCCGATCGTCGCCATCTGCGCGGCCTGCAAAGCGGCGATCTGCTCGGCCATGACCTCCTTCTTCGGCGCGAGCAATGTCGCGACCAGGACTGCGCAGGCGCCGTCGACCTCCTTCATGGCGGTGCGCAATTCGGGGGCGAGGCCCGCAAGCATGCGCGATACGTAGTCGACCTTGCCCGCGTCGAGCGTCCCCACCAGCCTGGCGCTATCCGCGGCCGAGCGTCCCCAGGCATTGCCGATGTCGCTCACGCGCTTGCCGTCGGCCGCAGGCGCGGATCCACCCGCAAAACCCGCCACGGCACCGAACCCCGTATCGATTGCCGCGGCCTCCGCCGGCGCGTCTGTTTGCCGCCCCTGCCGGTACCGCGTGGCCTGAAACCCGGGCCTCACCCGCGCGATGCGCTCCTCAATGGGCGGATGAGTGGCGAAGAGCCCCGACATCCAGACTGTGATCCCCTGGCCGAAATACATGTGGCTCATATCTTCGGCGTAACGGTTGGCGATCAGCGCACCGCGCCCGGAAGCCTGGATCTGGTCGAGCGCGCCCGCGATGCCGTCGGGGTTGCGGGTGAACTGCACGGCGGATGCGTCGGCAAGGAACTCGCGCTGCCGGCTCAAGGCCGCCTGAATTAGCCGCGCGAACAGCACGCCGATCGAGCCGATGATCATCAGCGCCAGCCCGAGCAGCGGGAGCGGATTGCCGCCTTTTTTTTCGCGCGCGCCGAGCCGGAAGCCCGTGCCGGTGCGCAGCAGGATGCGCCCGATGACGGTGATGCAGACGATGCCGAAAATAACCCCCATGAGACGCAGATTCAGCCGCATGTCGCCGTTGAGGATGTGGCTGAACTCGTG
>JBBQNG010000176.1:0-9018 GCA_038329645.1 Burkholderiales bacterium | reverse complement strand
CCTGGTCGAGGGCGCTCGAGCAGTTCTTCCTGCCGCTGCTCGTGTCGCTCAACATGATTCCCAAGGTCGCGCTCGGCCCGCTCATCATCGTCTGGTTCAAGTACGGCATCTTCCCGAACTCGATGATGGCGTTCTCGATCTGCGTGTTCCCGATTCTGCTGACCACCGCGCGGGGGCTGCGCGAGATCGAACCGGACCTGCTCGACCTGGTGCGCGCGCTCAAGGGCTCGCGCTGGCAGCTGTTCGTGAAGATCCAGCTGCCCGGGTCGCTCCCGTACATTTTCTCGGGCATGAAAGTCGCGGCGATCCTGGCGGTGGCCGGCGCCATCGTGGGCGAGTTCCTCGGCTCGGACAAGGGCCTGGGCTACCTGATGCTGCAGGTGCAGGTCACGCTCGATACGCCGGCGATGTTCATGGCGGTGATCCTGATCACGCTGATCGGCGTGGTGCTCTACGGCATGGTCATGGGACTCGAGAGGTTGCTGGTGGCGAAGGACGCGCGGCTGGACAAGGACTAGGCAGGCTCGCGTGGCGATCTTCTACGGCGACATCCACAACCACAATGCGCACGGCTACGGCGTGGGGTCGATCGAGCGAAGTCTGGAGATTGCGCGAACGCACCTCGATTTTTTCGCGTTCACGGGCCACGCCAGCTGGCACGACATGCCCGCGATGGAAGGCGGCCGCGAGCGGCACTGGATCGAAGGCTTCAAGCGCCTCAAGGACACCTGGCCGCGCGTGCAGAAGGTGATTGCGGATGGCAACCGCGACGGCGAGTTCTGTGCTTTCCTCGGGTTCGAGTGGCACTCGTCGGTCTGGGGAGACCAATGCGTGGTATTTCCGGAAGACCACCGGCCGATTTTCTACGCCGGTGATGTCGAGCGCCTGCGCAGCTTCTGCCTGGAGGAAAAGGCCCTCATGATCCCGCACCACCTTGCCTATCCGAAAGGCGTGCGCGGCGTGAACTGGGACGTGTTCCGCGAGGACTGCACGCCGGTGGTGGAGATTTTTTCCGAGCACGGCAATTCCGAGCACGATCGGGGGCCCTTCGATTTCTTTACCCATTCGATGGGCGGGCGCGAGACGGCCAATACGGCGCGCGCCGGCCTCGATTCGGGCAAGCGTTTCGGGTTCGTGGCCTCGAGCGACGACCACGCGGGCTTCCCCGGTGCGTATGGCGAGGGGCTCATGGCGGCGATCGCGGACGACCTGTCCCGGCCCGTGCTGCTCGAGGCGATCCGGGCGCGGCGCACCTACGCGCTGACCGGCGACCGCATCGAGGTCGAATTCTCGGTCGAAGGTGCGCCGATGGGTGCCACCATTGCCGCAGGCGGGCAGGCGGAAGTGGCGTTCAGCGTGCGCGGCCGCGATGAGCTCGACGTGGTCGAAATCATCCAGGACGGCCGGGTCGTGCATCGCGCCTACGCGGATGAGAAGCCGCCGGAGTCAAACGTCTTTGACCAGCCGGTGCAGGTGCGACTGGAGTGGGGCTGGGGCCCGTGGGGCGCGCTGGCGCTCGAGCGCATCTGCGACTGGGCCATGGAGGTCTCGGTGACCGGCGGGCGGATCGAGCGGTTCTTTCCGTGCCTGTCGAGCATGCCTTTCGACGAGCAGCGCCGCCATCGTTTCGAGCCGCGTGGCGACGCCGGACTCGCGATCCGCTCTTACACCTCGCGCAAGGACGCCTACCGCGAGAACCCCAACCAGGGCGTGGTGCTGGAGCTTGCGGCCGGCCCCGGGACGTCGCTCGGCCTCGAGATAACCGAACCGGTGTCGCAACGTGTAACCACCAAGGTCTCCGACCTGCTGCGCGGTTCGGCCAACCTGCGCACCGGCCCTTTTCCGAAGGAAAGCTACCAGTGGCACCGCCTTGTACCGGCGGCCGCATCCTCGGTGTCAGGAAAAGTCACGCTCGGTGTGCCAGGCGTGCAATCCTACGTTTACCTGCGCGCCCGCCAGAAAAACGGCCACATGGCCTGGGCGAGCCCCGTCTTCTTGAACTACCGCTGAATCGCGCAAGGCCCATGAAAATAGAACGTATCGAAGTCCTGCCAGTACGGTTGCCGCTCAAGGCGCTGTCGCGCCTCTCGCGCGGCGTTCCGCGCACGATGGAAGAGGGCAAGCGCGTCATCCTCGTGAAGATGACCGCCGACGACGGCACCGTGGGCTGGGGCGAGGCGGGCCCGAGCCGGCGCTGGTCGGCCGAGACGACGCACTCCTGCTACACCTCGATCAAGGAGTACCTCGCGCCGGCGCTGATCGGGCGGGACCCGTTCGACATCGCCGGCCTGCACGCGGCCATGAATACCGAGCTCGCGCCGGGCCTCGATCCCGGCCAGCCGATCGCCAAGGCGGCTCTGGACCTCGCGGCCCACGATCTCATCTGCAGGAAGCTCGGCATCCCGCTCCAGGCGTGGTTCGGCGCGAAGGCGAGCGATCGCGTCGAGCTGTCATGGCTGGTCTCTGCGCCGGACGTCGAAGGCACGCAGGCGCAGGTCCAGGCCGGCCTCGACGCAGGCTACCGCGCTTTCAAGGTCAAGGTCGGCCACGAGCCCATCCTCGACATCGACCGGGTTCGCGGTGCGCTGGCGTTGGCCAAGGGCTGCATCGTGTGGGTGGACGCCAACCAGGGCTATACGCTCGAGGCGGCTTTGCGCGCGGCGCGCGGGTTCGAGGCGCTCGGCATCGAGCTCTTCGAGCAACCAATCCCCATGGGCGAGTTCTACGGCATGAAAAAGCTGCTGTCCGCGACCGACATGGCGATCGCACTCGACGAGGCGGCGATGGGCCTGCCGGTCGTCATCGAGCTCATCCGCCGCGAGGCGGTCGAGTCGCTCGTCATCAAGGTCAACAAGGTCGGCGGCCTCTACTATGCGCGGCAGCTGTGCGACCTTGCGCGCAACGCGGGGCTCGGCCTGATCGGCAGCGGCCTGATGGATGCGCCGATCGGCTTTGCTGCCTCGGTGCACTTGTTCGCGGCCTACGGACTCGACTACCCCTGCGACCTCAACGGCCCGCAGTTCATCGCCGAGGACTACCTGAAATCGAAGTACCCGATGGAGGGCCGCTTCGCGCTGGTACCCAAAGGCCCGGGCCTGGGCATCGAAATCGACGAGGCGAAGGTCAAAGCCTTCGAGTTGCCGCTATGAGAATCCTGTCGTTTGTTGCGCTCCTGGTCGCGGGCTCTGCGCTTGCGCAGGGGTATCCCACCAAACCGATCCACATGGTGGTGGCCTTCCCGCCCGGCGGTTCTACCGACCTCGCGGCGCGC
The DNA here is from genome assembly GCA_038329645.1 of Burkholderiales bacterium. Classification (GTDB taxonomy): domain Bacteria; phylum Pseudomonadota; class Gammaproteobacteria; order Burkholderiales; family SG8-39; genus SZAS-79. The sequence continues at coordinate 5,747 of JBBQNG010000176.1, read as the reverse complement.
GCAGTCGGCGAGAAGCTTGCCGCCGCGCTCGGCCAGCCCGTGATCGTCGACAACAAGCCCGGCGCGAGCGGCAACATCGGCGCCGAGGCGGTGGCCAGGAGCGCGCCGGACGGGCACACGCTCCTCATGGCTGCGACTTCGTTTGCCACCGCGCCGGCGTTTTTCCAGAAGCTCAGCTGGGATCCGGTCAGGGATTTCGCGCCGGTGTCGCTGGTGGCGACGCTGCCGATCGTCGTTGTGGTCAATCCCTCCGTTCCCGCCAGGAACCCGCGCGAGCTGATCGCCTATTCGAAGGCCAACCCCGGCAAGCTCAACTTGGCTTCGCCGGGCGCGGCCACGCTTACGCGCCTTTCGGGCGAGATGTTCAAGCAGGCCGCGGGCGTCGACTGGGTGACGGTGCATTACAAGGGCGGACCGCCGGCCGTGGCCGACCTGCTCGGCGGCCAGGCCCACGTGATGTTCGCGAATATTTCGGATGTGATCACGATGGTAAAGGCGGGGAGGCTGCGCGCGCTTGCTGTCACGACCGCGAAGCGCTCCGCCGTGGCTCCGGAGCTTCCGACGCTTTCGGAATCGGGTCTTCCCGGATTCGACGCCTCGACTTGGCAGGCCGTGTTCGCTCCGGCGGGCACGCCGCGCGAGATCGTGCAGCGGCTGAATGCCGAGATTGTGCGCGCCATGGCGGTTCCGGAAATGAAAGAGAAATTCCTTACCTTCGGCACCGACGCCGCGGTCAGCACGCCGGAAGAACTCGGCCGCTTCCTCGCCAGTGAAGTTGCCAAGATCACGAAGATCGCCAAGGACGTCGGCGCGACGCTCGACTAAGTCAATCCCATGGCCCCCCCCCTGCGCCGCGACCCGGCCAAGAACCAGGAACGTATCCTCAAGGCGGCGACCGCGGAGTTCTCGCGCTACGGCCTGGGCGGTGCGAGGGTGGACAGGATCGCGGAGCGTGCAGGCGCCAACAAGCGCATGCTCTACTACTACTACGGCAACAAGGAAGACTTGTTCCTGGCGGTGATGGAGGCGAGCTATGCGCGCATCCGCAAGGCCGAGCTCGGCCTGCACCTGGGGCAGGTCGAGCCCGACGAGGGGATCCGCCGCCTGGTCGAGTTCACGTGGGCCTACTACCTGAAGAACCCGGAATTCCTGACCCTGCTCAACAGCGAGAACCTGCACAAAGCGCGCCACATCAAGCGCTCGAAGAACATTCCCGCTCTGCATTCGCCCTTTGTGGCGACGATCGAAGACCTGCTGCGGCGCGGCGTCCGCGCCAACCAGTTCCGGCGCGGCGTCGATGCGGTCCAGCTGTACATATCGATCGCCTCGCTGTCCTATTTCTACCAAAGCAACCGGCACACCCTGTCGACGGTATTCGCGCGCGACTTGTTCGCTCCCAAACATCGCGCCGAGCGCCTCAGGCACATGGTCGAGCTGGTGTTGGGGTATCTTAGAAAGTAAATGACGATGCGCATCGCCCTGTGCAACGAAGTGATCGTGCCGATGCCGTTCCCCAAGCAATGCGAGTACGCCGCAAAGCTCGGGTACGACGGCCTGGAGATCGCCCCTTACACGCTTTCCGAAGACCCCGAGCACATGAGCCCGGCGCTGGCGGCGGCGTCGCGCCGCGCGGCCGAGGATGCCGGCATCGCGGTCACCGGCCTGCACTGGTTGCTGGTGAAACCCGCGGGCCTGTCGATCAGCTCGAAGGACGACGCGGTCAGGAAACGCACGCTTGACGTGATGTATTCGCTGGTCGACCTGTGCGCGGCGCTGGGCGGGCGCTACCTCGTGCACGGCTCGCCCGGGCAGCGGCGCATCGATCCGGGCGAGACGCGCGAGGCGGCGTTGGCGCGCGCGCAGGCCTGCTGGGCCGCGGTGGCCGAGCGGGCGCAGAAGGCCGGGGTGGTGTATTGCGTCGAGCCGCTGTCCTCGGAGCAGACGCCCCTGGTGAACACGCTCGAGGAAGCGGCGCAGATCGTCGCCGCCATCGGCAACCCGGCCTTGAAGAGCTTGCTCGTCTGCAGCTCGGCCGGGCGAATGGAAAAAGAGCCGCTCTCGAAGCTTGCCGAGCGCTGGCTGCCCGAGGGATTGATAGCGCACGTGCAGGTCAACGACCGCAACCGGCAGGGGCCGGGGCAGGGCGAGCAGAAATTCGCGCCGCTGTTTGCAGCGCTGCTCAAGCACGGGTACGCCGGCGACATCGCGGTGGAGCCTTTCGATTACGTGCCGGACGGCCCCGGCGCCGCGGCGCGGGCGGTGGGGTATCTGAAAGGGATCCTGGAAGGACTCGCCACGAAATAGCGCTACAAAATAGGGTCAGAGTCGATTAATTTGACGGCTTTCATTTACAAAGTCGTTTGCTGGCGCGGTTCTCGTGCTAATTTTGTGGTGATACCGGTACATTCTCCACGCATCAACGGCGGCTCCTATTCGCCATACATCTCGGTGATCAGCCCGCGCACCAGCACTGCGGATTCATTGGATCGACCGTGGCTGTCCGACTGCCTTGACCTTCTGATCGGGGCAACCTAGAGTCGTTCTGTCCGGTACATGCAGTCATTTGGGGGGGGCGGGATGCATTGCAACGCGGAGTTCGCGCTCGGTTTCGAGGTTCCGCAGTCGGTCCTGCTGCGCGCGGACCGGGTGATCGAGTGATCTCCCGCCGTGAGGATTTCTTTGCGCTTGGCGCGGCGGCGCCGGCGTTGGGGTATCTCAATTGGATGCTGGAAGGGCTCGCGACGAAGGAACGTCAGCCCCTGCATGGCCTCGTCCAGGATCCGAGCCGATGCTAAACTTACGGCATCCGCTATCAGCCGGAGTGCACGGCATGCAACAACTGGCACTGACCCAGGCGCAACAGCGCCGCCTTGAAAAGCTTGCGCTCGAGGCCGGGCGCACACCTCAGTCCATGCTGCGATACGTCCTCAGGGACGGCTTCGAGCTCTGCGAAGAGGACGTAGCGTCCGCACGCGAGGCCGAGGCGGAGATGGCGCGTTTCGGCACGGTGCCGCACAGGCAGGTCGCGAAAGAAGCCCGCGCGGTCATCGCACGCCATGCCAGAGCGCAGCGCCGCCAAGCAGCTTGAATGGCTGGGGAGCGCGCGTGCCGCCTACCTGGCCACTCTAGGAAGTATCGCTAGCGACGATGAGCGAACGGCGCGGCTGGTAGCGCAACGCGTCGAGCGGTCACTGGCGACAATTCAGGCCATGCCGATGGCGGGTACACCTCTCGCCGCGCCGAGCGTGCGCCGGTACCCTATCCCAAACACCGGACACGTTATCAACTATCGGATAGCCGGCGAGCGCATCGTCGTGGAGCGATGGTACCGGGCGCGCCGAGGCAAGTTGCTGTAGTACGCCCCCTATCAGCTGAACCCGCTTCCGAGGAAATCCTCCGCAATCGCGCAATGCGCCGCCACGCCCCGGACCAGCATCGATTCGTTGAGCGTCATCTTGTTGGAGTGGCAGGGGCAGGCCATCTGCCACTTCTGGCCTTCCGGGCACACGCCGAGGAACACCATCGCGCCCGGGACTTTCTGCAGGACGTAGGAGAAGTCCTCTGCGCCCATGACGGGCGCCTCCATCGTGGTCCACCCGTCCTTGCCGAACAGACCGGTGAGCGACTTCTGCGCGAACGCCACCGCGTTGGGATCGCACACCGTCACCGGGAAGCCGCGCACGATCTCTACCTCTGCCTCGCACTCATGCGCGCGCGCCACGTTCTCGGCCACGCGAGCGACTCCAGCATGCGCCATCTCGCGCGCGGCCTCCGACAGCGTTCGCATCGTGCCGAGCAGGTTCGCGGATTCGGGGATCACGTTGTTGGTCGAGCCGCCTTCGATCTTGGCGATGGTGATGACGACCGGGTCGAACACATCGATGCGCCGCGTGACGAACACCTGGAGCGCGGTGACGATCTCGCAGGCCACGGGGACCGGGTCGATCGCGTGGTGCGGCATCGACGCATGCCCGCCCTTGCCGCGCACCGCGATCTTCAGCACGTCGGCCGAAGCCATCATCGGGCCCGCCTTGCCGAAGAACACGCCGGCCGGGCCGTTGGGCATGATGTGCAGCGCAAACGCCGCATCCGGCGCAGGATCGCTCAGCAGCCCGTCGTCGATCATGTACCGCGCGCCGTGAAAGCCTTCCTCGCCCGGCTGGAACATGAAGAGCACCGTGCCGGCGAGCGACTCGCGCTTGGCGCACAGTAACCTTGCGGCCGAAGCGAGCATGGCCGTGTGCGTGTCGTGGCCACACGCGTGCATCGTGTTCTCGACCTTGGAGCGGAAAGGCAGGCCCGTGTCCTCCGGGATCGGTAGTGCATCCATGTCGCCGCGCAGGAGGACGGTGCGCCCGGGCTTCGCGCCGCGCAGGATCGCCACGGCGCCCGTGGTCGAAGTGCCGGTCTTCCATTCGAGCGGTAGGCCGGCCAGGGCTTCGCGCACCTTGGCCATGGTCTTGGGTGTCTGCAGGCCGAGCTCGGGCTCGGCGTGGATCGCGCGCCGCAGCGCAATCGTATCGGCCTGCACCGAATTGGCCGCGTCGATCCAGCCGCTGAATGGGGTAACGATGTCGTTCATGCATGTCTCCGGTGGGATACGTTCATTTTGCGTGGCCTGCGGGCGCGCGGCAAATGACGGGCCGGAGCCCAAAGCGGGTGAGCCGGCTTGACCCCCTCGACCCAGCCTCCTAAAGTGGCCCGTCCGAATCCGCGTCCACAACCGAGCCAAGGCGGGAACCATGATCCACGAGCTGCGCACCTACACCCTCTATCCGGGCAAGCTCAACGCCTACCTTGAATTCTCGAAGACCATCGGCCGGCCGGTGCGGGGCCAGGATTACGGGACCAACCTCGGTTACTGGACCTCGGAGTTCGGGCCGCTCAACCAGATCTGGCACCTCTGGAGCTACGCGAGCCTCGATGAGGCGTACGCGCCTGCGCGGGGAGCTGGCCAAGAACGAGCGCTGGACGAAGGAATACACGCCGAAGGTTCGTCCGCTGATGGTGCGACAGGACATCCGCCTCCTGAACCCGGTCTACGGCGTGACTTCGCCCGAGAAGGAGGGCGGCTTCTACGAATTGCGCATGTACCGCATGCATCCCGGCATGGCCGCAGGCTGGGCCAAGGCGTATCGCGAGATCATGCCGGTACGCGAGAAATTCTCGAAGAACGTTGGCATCTGGACCGGCGAAGCACCGCAGCCCAACGAGGTGTTCCACATGTGGGGCTACCCGACGTTAGAGGCGCGCACCAAGGCGCGCACGGACCTGTTCAAGGATCCGGCGTGGCTGGATTTCATCGCGAAGAATTCCGGCTCGATAGCGGAGATGAGCAACGTACTGCTCCTTCCGACCGACTTCAGCCCGATGAAGTGATGCGGTTGATACGGTGATCTCCCGTCGCAAACTGTTGGCCGCATTTGGGGCGGGCGCGCTCGCTGCGCCTCTGCGGCCTTTCGCTCAGCAACCGGCCAAGGTGTGGCGCATCGGATTTCTCGCTCCGTCGGAATCCGGCTCGAAGCCCGGCGAGCCCAGTCCCTACGGCATGGCTTTCATCCGCGAGATGCAGGCGGCCGGACATACCTTCGGTTCGGACTATGTCCTCGAAATCCGCCAGGCCGGTGGCGACTATGAGCGCCTGCCGGCGCTCGCGGCGGAGCTCCTGCGGCTCAAGGTCGACATCCTGGTCCCAATATCGCCGGTCGCCGTGCTCGCCGCACACAACGCGACCACTTCGGTGCCTA
>JBBQNG010000175.1:0-9107 GCA_038329645.1 Burkholderiales bacterium | reverse complement strand
TGCCGCGGACAAGGCCGACATCTTCGTTTCGGCCACCGGCAACTTCCACGTGATCACTCACGACCACATGAAAAAGATGAAGGACCAGGCCATCGTCTGCAACATCGGCCACTTCGACAACGAGATCGACGTGGCGTCGCTCTCGCAGTACAAGTGGGATGAAATCAAGCCGCAGGTCGATCACGTGATCTTTCCTGCTGTCGATGGTAAAGCGGGCAAGCGCATCATCCTGCTGGCCAAGGGTCGTCTCGTGAACCTGGGCTGCGGCACCGGCCACCCGTCGTACGTGATGAGCTCGTCGTTCGCGAACCAGACGATCGCGCAGATCGAACTCTTCACGAACACGTCGAAGTACCCGGTGGGCGTCTACACGCTGCCCAAGCACCTCGACGAGAAAGTGGCGCGCCTGCAGTTGAAAAAGCTCAATGCGCAGCTCACCGAGCTGACGGACGCGCAGGCGACGTACATCGGCGTGGCGAAGAGCGGCCCGTACAAAGCCGACCATTACCGCTACTAAAGTGGAGTCGCAGCGCAAACACGCGCCGACCTTCAGCTTCGAGTTCTTCCCGCCAAAGACGCCAGAGGGGAAGGCCAAGCTGCGCACGACCTGGCAACAGCTCGCGCAGTTGAAGCCGCGCTTTTTCTCCTGCACCTTCGGCGCGGGCGGCTCGACGCAGCAGGGGACGCTCGACACCGTGCTCGAGATCCGGGCGGCCGGTCACGAGGCCGCTCCGCATCTTTCGTGCGTCGCCTCGTCCAAGGCCGAGATCGAGGCGATCCTTTCCCACTACAAGGAAAACGGCATCCGTCACATCGTCGCGCTGCGCGGCGACCTGCCCTCGGGCGTGGCGATGGCGGGCGAACTGCGGTATGCCAACGAGCTGGTGGGATTTATCCGCGCAACGACCGGCGACTGGTTCAACATCGAGGTCGCCTGCTACCCGGAATACCACCCGCAGACACGCAATGCGGCGGACGAGGTGAAGAATTTCAGGCGCAAGATCGACGCCGGGGCCAATGCGGCGATGACGCAGTATTTCTACAACCCGGATGCGTACTTTCGCTTTGTCGACGAATGCGAAGCGGCGGGAATCGTTGTGCCTATCGTCCCGGGCATCATGCCGATCAACAATTTCTCGCAGCTGGCGCGCTTCTCGGATGCCTGCGGCGCTGAAATCCCGCGCTGGATGCGCATCAAGCTCGAAGGCTATCGCGACGACACGGCGTCCATCCGGTCGTTCGGCCTCGACGTGGTGACTTCGCTTTGCGACAAGCTGCTCTCGGAAGGCGCACCGGGCCTGCATTTCTATACGCTGAACCAGGCCGGGGCCGTTACCACGATCTGGCAAAGGCTGGGACTGTAAGGGAGGGGGTTCGGGGGAACCGTAGGGTCCCCTGATCCTAGCGGGGGGTTCGGGGGAACCGCAGGGTCCCCTGATCCTAGCGGGGGGTTCGGGGGAACCGTAGGGGTCCCCTGATACTAGCGCCCGGTGAATTTCGGCTTGCGCTTCTCCGCGAACGAGCGCACCGCCTCCCTGTGATCCTCGGTCTGGAAAGTCGCCATCTCGAGCGCGAATGAGGCGTCCATGATGAGGTTGACCTTGTCCTTGATCGCCTTGTTGACCGCGAGTTTGGTCCAGCGGATCGCCCAGGTCGGGCCGTTGGCCAGCTCATCGGCCAGCGCCCTCGCCTTCGCCATCACCTGGTCGCGCGGCAGCGCATAGTTCACCAGCCCCATGCGTTCGGCCTCCCTGCCGGTGATGAGGTTGCCGCGCATGAGGAATTCCTTGGCGCGGTTCGGGCCGATGAGCATCGGCCAGATCACCGCGCCGCCGTCGCCGGCCACCAGGCCGATCTTCACGTGAGGATCGGCGATGCGCGCATCCTCGGCGCACACCGTAATATCGCAGAAGAGAGCGACCGTCGCGGCCAGGCCTATGCAGTCCCCGTTGATCGCGCAGATGATCGGCAGCTCGCAGTCGAGGATGTTGTTGACGATCTTGCGCGCGCTCCTGGGCTCGATCATCTCCCCCTCCGCGAACACGTCGCCCCCGGGACGCTCGGTCATGCCCTTGACGTTGCCGCCGACGCTGAAGTACTTGCCGCTGCCGGTGAGCAGCACCGCGTTGATGGAGGCGTCCTCGGCCAGGTCGCGCCAGATGTCCTGCAGCTCGTGGTGGAACTGGCGGTCGATCTGGTTGCGCGTCTCGGCGCGGTTGAGGGTGACGATGGCGAGCTTGCCCGCCTTCTCGATCTTGAGGCATTCGTATTTCGAGTAGTCGCTCATGGGCGTGCTTGACAGGGGTTGCGGTGCCGCGACTATAATTGGTTGAACCATTGAGATCAAGCCGAAGCAAAACCGCGGAGTCCGCCACATGCCCCATTTCACCGAAACCCAGCTCGCCATGCGCGAGGGGATCCGCCGCATGGTCGACAAGGAGATCCGCCCGATCGCGGCGCGGATCGACGCGGAGGACAAGATCCCGGAGCGCATCTTCCACCTGTTCGGCGACATGGGGTTGATGCAGCTCTGGGTGCCCGAGGAGTACGGCGGCCCGGGCGGCGACCTGACTTCGGTGTGCATGGCAAGGGAGGAGATTTCGCGCGTCTCGGAGGCCTGCGCGCTCATCGCCGGCATGAATTCGATCGGCGTGATCCTGCCGCTGCTGCATTTCGGCACCGAGGAGCAGAAAAAGCGCTGGCTGCCGCTGGTGGCCAAGGGCCGCACCTGGACGGCCGTGGCCATGACCGAGCCCGAGTCGGGGTCGGATGTGGCGTCGATGAAGACGCGCGCAAAAAAGGACGGCGCGAGCTGGATCCTGAACGGGCAGAAGTGCTACATCACCTGGGGGAATATGGCGCACTGGATCCTCGTGTTTGCCCGCACCAGCGGTCAAAAGGGGTTCCAGGGCATCAGCTGCTTCCTAATGGATACCAAGAGTCCGGGCTTTCGCGTCGGCAAGAACGAAAAGAAGATGGGCCTTAACGGCGTGCCCAACGTGCAAATCTTTTTCGACAACGTGCGCATCCCGGAAGAGAACATGGTCTGCGAGGAAGGCCGCGGCTTCACCACCTGCATGCGCATCCTCGACATGAACCGGCCGACCATCGGCGCGGCCTCGGTCGGCGTAGCGCAAGGCTCGCTCGACCTGGCGTTGCAGCACGCAAAGGACAGGAAGCAGTTCGGCCGGGCGATCGGCCAGTTCCAGGGCCTCCAGTTCATGCTGGCCGACATGGCGATGCAAATCGAGGCGGCCCGCGCGCTGGTCTACGAATGCGCGCGCATGGTCGACGCGGGGGACTTTTCCCGGTTGTCCGAGATGGCGTCGATGGCCAAGTGCTACGCAAGCGACATGGCGATGAAAGTCACCACCGATGCGGTGCAGATTTTCGGCGGCGCGGGCTACATGAAGGACGTCGGCGTCGAACGCTACATGCGAGACGCCAAGATCAACCAGATCTTCGAGGGCACCAACCAGATCCAGCGCGTGGTGATTTCGCGGCACCTGCTGGGGATGCACTGATGGGGGCGAGCTCAGCATGACCCCGCGTGCTTTCCGGCCTGTGGCCACGCGGCGCGCGTTCGAGGAGATCACGGCGCAGATCCGCGACCGGCTTGCGCGCCAGTCGCTCAAGACCGGCGACCGGCTGCCGCCCGAGCGGAACCTCGCCGACCAGTTCGGGGTCAGCCGCAACACGCTGCGCGAGGCGTTGCGCTCGCTCGAAATCGCCGGCCTGCTCGAGCTGAAAAAAGGCGCCACCGGCGGCGCATTCATCCGCGAAGGCGGCGGCGACGCCGTGGTGGCGGGGCTTTCCGACCTTTACCGCCTGGGCAATATCCGCCCCGAGCACCTGACCGAGGCGCGGATCCTGATCGGCACCGAGGTGGCGCGGCTCGCATGCGCGCGACGCACGGCTGTGGACCTCAAGGCCCTCGAGGCCAACGTTGCGGAAGCGGAAGCCGCGAGCAAGGCCGGCAACCTGGCGCGCCGAGCCGAAGTCCATTATGAATTCCATTCCCTCCTCGCGCGCGCCGCCAAGAACCCGGTCCTGATCATCCTCACCGACGCGCTCATGGAAATGACCCGCCACTTCGTCGAGGCGGTCGGCTACCAGCCGAACCCGTACGTAATGCCGTCGCGCAAAAGGTTGCTCACCGCATTGCGGGCCAAGGACGGCGACGCGGCCGCAAAGGAGATGGCCTCGATGCTCAAACGCCTGCAGCGCTTCCACCTCGCGCGTTACGAGGCGAGCAAACAGGAGAAACGCATATGAGCGGTCCGCTCGAAGGCCTCCGCGTGCTCGATTTCACCGCCATGATCGCCGGGCCCTACTGCACGCGCACGCTCGCGGACCTCGGCGCGGAGGTCGTCAAGGTCGAGCCGCCGGAAGGCGACTACATGCGCGGGCGCGAGCCGTTGCGGCAGGCCGCGGACAGCAGCTCGCACAGCGCCTACTTCGGCGGCCTCAATTCGGGCAAGCAGAGCGTCGCCATCGATCTGAAGACGAAGGAAGGCAGGAAGCTCGCGCTCGACCTCGCGGACAAGGCCGATGTCGTGGTGGAGAACTTCCGGCCCGGCGTGATGAAGCGCCTCGGCCTGGACTACGCGACGATCGCTGCGGTCAATCCGCGCGTCGTGTACTGCTCGATATCGGGCTATGGGCAATCCAGCTCGGCCGCCGGCCTGCCCGCCTACGCGCCCATCATGCATGCGGCCTGCGGCTATGAGATGGCCAACCTCGGCTACCAGGAGGGGCTCGAGCGCCCGCTCAAGAGCGGCATCTTCATCGCCGACGTGCTGTCCGGATCGCTCGCCTTCGGCGGCATCAGCGCTGCGCTGGTAAAGCGCGAGCGTACTGGCAAAGGCGAGCACGTCGACGTTGCGCTCATGGATTGCATGCTTGGCCTCCTCGTCTACGAATGCCAGGAGGCGCAATTCCCGGCCAAATTCCAGCGCCCGCTTTATCGCCCTATCAAGGCAAAGGACGGGTTCCTGATCGTCGCGCCGATCAGCCCGGCGAACTTCGCCGCCATGGCGCGCGTCTGCGGCCATCCGGAATGGATCGCCGATCCGCGCTTCGCGAGCGGCGCACGGGCGCGCAACTGGGACGTGCTCATGGACCTGCTCGACGAGTGGGCCGGCAGCCGCTCCGTGGATGAATGCGAAAAGGCGATGCTGGAGGGCGGTGTGCCGTCCTCGCGCTACCAGACCGTGGCCGAAGCAATGCAGAGCGAAGCGGTAAAAAGCCGCGGCAGCTTCGGCAAGGTGCACGATGCCGCGGGCGAGTTCCTGTCGCCCAACCCGGCGTTCAAGATGCGCAACAGCGAGGCACAGGTCAAAGGCGAAGTGGACCGGCTGGGGGCGAGCAATGCGAAAGTCATTGGCGCCTGGCTCGGGCGAAAATAGAAAACCAAGGAGACAATGATGTCGAAAGCAACCCGCATCCTGCTTGCCGCGGCGTGCGCCGCGTTTTGCGCCGCTGCCATCGCGCAGTCATTTCCTTCCAAGCCGGTCCGGATCGTCGTGCCGTACCCGGCCGGCGGCACCACCGACCTGATGGCCCGCGCGCTGCAGGAGCCGATGGCCAAGACACTTGGCCAGCCGGTGATCGTCGACAACAAGCCCGGCGCAGCGGGCGCCATCGGCGCGCGCGAAGTCGCACGGTCACCGGCCGACGGCTACACGCTGCTGTTCTCGAACAACGGCCCTTCGAGCACCACCCCGCTGCTCGTAAAGGACGCCGGCTACGACGGGCTCAAGGATTTCGCGCCCGTGTCACTTGTTTCCACGGCGCCGCTTTTTGTGGTGGTGAATGCGGCCGTGCCCGCGAACGACCTCAAGGGCTTCATCGATTTCGCGCGCACCCAGCCTAACGGCCTTGAATACGCATCGGCCGGCATCGGCTCGCTCGGGCACCTGGCGAGCGAGCTGTTCGCGCGTTCGGCCGGAATCAAAATGATCCACATCCCCTACAAGGGGCAGGCACCGACATCCAACGCCGTAATGACCGGCGAGGTGAAAGTGCTGATCACCACTTCATCCTCGGCAATGAACAGTTTCATCGCCGCGGGCAAGCTCAAGCTCCTCGCCGTTTCGAGCGCCGAGCCCTCGCCGCTCGCGCCGGGCACGCCGGTCGTTTCCACTGTGCTGCCCGGCTACAAGGTCGACATCTGGTTCGGGCTGCTCGCGCCTGCGGGCACCCCGCCGGAGGTCGTCGCCAGGCTCAACGACGCCGTAAGCAAAGCAGTCGCGCTGCCCGACCTGCAGCAACGCTTCATCAATTTCGGCGTGATCGCGACGGCCGGCTCACCCAAGCGCCTCGGCGACCTGATCGCCGAAGAGGTACCGCGCTGGACCCAGATCGTGCGCGAGGCAGGCATTCGCGCCGAATAGCCAAAGACAGCCGTGACCCAGGGAAAGGAACCGCCTTTTGCTATGCGACCGGTTTCTTGTGCATCCACACCGGCTTGTAGCCGCCGCGCCAATCCGGCGGCATTTCGACCGGGCGTGTGTCAAAGCTCGCAAAGCGCGCCGGCTTGCCGCGCACGATGTCGCCCTGATGCGAACTCGGGATCGGGCTGGGCGTGTACGGGAACGAATCGGCCGAAGAGTAGACCGGCAGCAGCAGCGGCCGCGGTGCAGAGGCCTTGTTCGGCGCGGAGCCGTGCACTGCACGGCAGTTCAGCAGGAGCGTAGTTCCTGGCCCGCCGGTCGGGCTCTTGATCATGTCGTCCTTCAGCCAGGCCAGGTCTTCGTCGCGTAGCTTTACGACAAAGTTGCCGGCCTTGTCGTACATCGTGAAGAGCGCTCCTGCGTGGCTCCCCTGTGCGATCGTCAAAGGGCCCTGCTCCGGCGTGCAGCCCTCGATATAGACGCCGATCGTCACCGGGCTGAAATCGGTATGTGGCCACGCGGGAATGTCCTGGTGCCAGCCGAACCCCTGCGTGCCCCTGCCCGACTTCACGTTAAGCTTGGCGTGATGGAATTTGACGTCGGGGCCGACCACATCGGCGGCGAGGTCGGTCATCACCGGGTCGGTCATGAAATCCCAGAACACCGGATGCTGGTCTTGCGGGCTGCTGACGCGGTGTAAGCGCGGGTCGAGAGCGGAGTGGCCTTCTTCGAGGATATAGGTGCTGTCGGTCTGCGTCACCGACCGGCTGCGCTCGATCAGTTCGTGCGTGGCATCGCTCAGCCGTGTGAGCCAGTCCGCCGGCACGTAGTCGGGCAGAACGACGAAGCCATTTTTAAAAAATGACTCGCGCTGGGCTTCGCTCAGCACATTCACCGAATGCTGCATTACCTCTTGCGGATTCATTTCTCCTCCCCCGTTATCCTGCGCATCGATGGACAGAATGATAGTGCGCCGCCGCCCCGCTGTTTGCCGGTGAAAAAATGCTGCTTGTCGGCTTCGAGCTTGGTCTCGGGGAGGCCCACGCAGTGCTGGACGGGGCGCGGGCTGTGGACTAAACTTAGTCCACCATGGAAAAGATAAACGTCCACGACGCAAAGACGCATTTCTCGCGGCTCCTCGACCAGGCCGAAGGGGGCTCAGAGTTCGTGATCGCGAAGGCCGGCCGGCCCGTCGCCCGCTTAGGTCCGCTCGAGGCCCGCCCAAAGAAGCGGCGCCTCGGGTTACTGGACGGCAAATGCAAGATCCCCGACGATTTCAATGCGCCGCTCCCGGATGAGGTCCTAGCCGAATTCGAGGGCCGCCGGCGTTGAGGGTCCTGCTGGACACGCACCTCCTACTCTGGTCGGTTGCAAGTTCCCGCAGGCTCCCCAAGGCGGCCCGGGCCATCATCCTCGATCCCCAGAACGAGGCCTACTACAGCGCGGCGAGCATCTGGGAGGTTTCGATCAAAAGCGCGTTGAACCGCAAGGATTTCAAGGTCGATCCTAAGGTGCTGGTGAGCGCTTTGGCGCAAAGCGGCTTTATCGGACTGCCGGTCTCGGCGGCACACGCCGCCGGTGTCGTCGCGCTGCCGGCAATCCATCGCGACCCCTTCGATCGGATGCTCGTCGCCCAGGCCTACGCCGAGCCCATGACGCTACTCACGAACGACGCCGTCCTGGCCGGGTACGGCCCCTTGGTGAAGCTGGTGCCGGAATAGTGCGAAACGCAATATTGGTCGGGCCAAGGCTCGTGTAACGCTGCTCCCGATGCCAGCATTTTCCCCGGTGCGTCAGTATCTGCGCGGGGGTTGCGCCAAAGTGGCAGGATTGCCGGGCGCCAGTGAAGCCGGTGCAGCCCTGCCACTTTCGGCTTCGGACCGGCCTTAGGCCGCCTTCTTCTTCCTCTGCGCATCCTTCACATGCATCTGCGCATACGCGCCATGCGCGGCCGATTCGGCATCGCCGACGTGGATCGGCAGGCCCATGTCGTCGAGCACCGAACCGAGCGCCGACAGGCAGACCATCACGTTCTCCGGTCGGCACGAGTAGCCCATCAGGCCAAAGCGCCAGATCTTGCCGGCCAGGGGCCCGAGGCCCGCGCCGATCTCGAGGTTGAACTCGTTCAAGAGGCGCTTCCTCACCTCAGCCTCGTTGACGCCCTCAGGGCACAGCACCGCGTTCATCTGCGGCAGCTGGTATTTCTCGTTGACGAGGAACTTCATGCCCATAGCCTCGAGGCCGGCCTTGAGCGCCATGTGGTGGCGCGTCGCGCGCGCCCACGCGTTCTCGAGCCCTTCCTCGCGGATCAGGAGGAGCGCCTCGTGCAGCGCAAAGAGCGAATTCGTCGGCGCGGTGTGGTGATAGGTGCGCGTGGTGGCGCCCCAGTAGCCCAGGAGAAGATTCATGTCCATGAACCAGCTGTGGATCTTGTCCTTGCGCGCCTTGACGCGCTCGACAACCTGCTCGGAGAACGACACCGGAGACAGCCCCGGCGTGCACGACAGGCATTTCTGGCTCGCCGAGTAGATCGCATCGATGCCCCACTCGTCGACGAGCACCGGCGTGCCGCCCAGCGAGGTGACCGCATCGACGATCGTCAGCGCGTCGTACTTGTGCGCGATCTCGACCAGCGTCTTGGCGTCGGACTGCACACCGGTGGACGTTTCGGCGTGCACGAAGGCGACGATCTTCGCGTCGCGGTTCTTCTTG
>JBBQNG010000174.1:0-9140 GCA_038329645.1 Burkholderiales bacterium | reverse complement strand
ACGCGCTGGTGCGCCTGATCGAGTTGCCGGCTCTGGCGCGCCGTTTCCAGCACTGTCTGCACGCTGGACACCGCCATGGCGATGAACAGCAGTGTGACGACGAGGAAGGCGCTCATCAGCTTCGTGTGCAGCGACGCGCGGATTCTGGCGACCCAACGAACCACAGCGCCCAGCGGGGACCGGGCCAGAACGACGGCGGCAAGCTGCTCGAGCTTAATTTGCAAGTGCTCCGCGCTAAGGGGTAACGTCGGATGTAGATACTACTCCGCAGGAAACGCCTGCAAGAGGGAGATTCGAGACGTGAGAACGCCGCCCCGCATCTTGGTCGTCGACGACAACCAGACCAACATCAAGATCGTGCAGACGCGCCTCGTCAGCGAGGGCTACGACATCGTCACGGCGGTCGACGGAGAGGAGGCGCTTGCAGTCGCGCACGGGCAGCATCCGGACCTGATCCTGCTCGACATCATGATGCCGAAGCTCGACGGACTCGAGGTCTGCAGACGCCTGCGTGCCGATCCGCAGTTCCCGTACACGCCAATCATTCTGGTCACCGCGATGGCGGACACTAAGGACATCATCGCCGGTCTGGATGCTGGCGGCGACGAGTACTTGACGAAGCCGATCGACCACGGTGCCCTAGTCGCACGCGTGCGCTCGATGCTACGCATCAAGACGCTGCACGACCGGGTCGAGAAACTAGCCGCTGAAGTGAGCCAGTGGAACGCATCGCTCGAGCAGCGCGTCGCCCAACAGGTCGCTGAACTTGAGCGGGTTAGCAAGTTGCGACGCTTCTTCTCGCCGCAACTCGCTGAAGCGATCCTGAGCGGAGGCGCGGACGATCCTCTAAAGAGCCATCGGCGCGACATCACCGTGGTCTTTTGTGACCTGCGCGGTTTTACTGCGTTCGCCGAGCTTTCGGAGCCCGAAGAGGTGATGGGCGTGCTGCGCGAGTACCACGCAGCAACCGGCGAGTTGATTCTGCAAGCCGAAGGCACGCTCGAGCGGTTCACTGGCGACGGTATGATGATCTTTTTTAACGACCCGGTGCCGGTCCACGATGCGACGGTGCGTGCGGTTCGGATGGCGGTGGCGATTCGGGATCGCGTCGGCGAGATGAGTCGCGGCTGGGCCGCGCGAGGGTACGAGCTGAGCCACGGCATCGGCATTGCGCAAGGCTATGCGACGCTCGGCGCGATCGGCTTCGAAGGCCGCTGGGACTATGCGGCCATAGGCAACGTCACCAACCTTGCGGCCCGGCTGTGCTCGGAGGCTGGGGGTGGCAAGGTACTCGTCGATCGAAAGATCATGGCCATGGTGGAAGGGCTGGTCGAGGCCGAGGAGGTCGGGCCGCTCAACCTCAAGGGCATCTCGCAGCCGGTGCCGGCGTTTTCGGTGACGGGGTTCAAGGCGGCTGCCTGATCCGCAAGCTGTTACCCGAAGGACCAAACGTTTGAGGATCATGAAATGAACCGGCGTGAATCGATTGCGGTGCTTGGCGTCCTGAGCGCCTTTCCCTCCCACGCGATGGCTCAACGCCTGGATCGCGTCTGGCGGGTGGGCTTCATGGCGCAGATCGCGCGTCCGGAGCCATTCGAAGCGCATTTCTTCGCAGCTCTGCCCCGGGGTCTCCACGAGCTTGGCTATGTCGAAGGGCGCAATCTTGCGATGGAATGGCGCTTCGGCGACAGCAAGCTTGACCGTCTCCCGGGGCTCGCGGCCGACTTGGTTAAGGCAAGACCGGATGTGATCGCGACCGCGGGCAGTCTTTCGGCAATAGAAATGCACAAGGCAACTTCAACGATTCCCATAGTGTTCGGCAATGTCTCCGATCCGGTCGCTTCGGGCCTGGTCAAAATCCTTGGCAGGCCGGGCGGGAACATGACCGGCCTTTCGAGCGTATCCGGGGATACGGGACTGAAGGTCCTGGAAATGCTCGTCAGCCTTTCGCCTAAGCCGTCGCGGGTGGCCGTGCTCGTGAATCCGGTCCAACCCGTCCACCTGGCGATCGTCAAGAACCTTCAGGCGGCTGCAACCGCAGGGGTGCGGATTCTGCCCGTGGAAGCCCGCAACCCGCAGGAAATCGAGCCCGCATTCGCGGAAATGGCTCGGGTTGGCGCGCAGGGATTGATCGTGCCGCTCGAAGGCTTGTTTATCCAGCAGCGGCGGCAAATCGTAGCGCTTGCTTCCAAGGCCAGGCTTGCGACGATCTCGACCGAAAGCGAATTTGCCAAGGAAGGCGGCTTGCTCAGCTACGGAGCCGACCAGTCTGCGATGTTTCGGCAAATGGCGGTCTATGTGGACAAGATTCTCAAGGGCGCCAGGCCGGCAGACCTCCCGGTCGAACTCCCGACGACCTTCGAATTAGTCATCAACAACCGGACCGCCAAGGCGCTGGGGGTGACCATCCCGCAGACGCTGGCAGTTCTCGCGGGCCGGGTCATCGAATAGGAAACCGCCATGAGCAAAATCGCCGACCACTACACCAGCGGCACGCTGCTGACACGGCTCAACGCGGCGCTCGTCGACGACGGCGCCGACACTGCGCATCCCACCCTGGAGGCGCTGGCGCCCTACGACCAGTTCCACGGCCGCGGCCTGGAAGCGACGGAGGAGATCGCCGATATTCTCGCTGCCCGCATGGGGCTCGGGCAGGATCACCGGCTGCTGGACGTCGGCAGCGGTATCGGCGGACCGGCGCGCTACATGGCGAACCGGTTCGGATGCCGGGTAACGGGCATCGACCTCACTGCCGAGTTCTGCGACGCGGCGCGGCACCTGACGCAGCTGCTCGGACTTGGCACGAAGGTCGATTTCCAGCAGGGCGATGCATTGGCGATGCCCTTCGCCGACGGCACGTTCGACGGCGCCTTTTCGATGAACGTCTCGATGAACATCGCCGACAAGCCTGCGCTGTACCGCGAGATTCGGCGCGTGCTCAAGCCGGGCGGCTGGCTGATGTTGTCCGAGCTGGCCAAGGGACCGGGCGCGCCGATGGATTACCCGACGCCGTGGGCCGCCACGGCGAGCGAGAGTTTCCTGGCGACTCCGACGGAGACGCGTACAGGGCTCGAAGCCGCCGGGTTCGAGGTCCTTGAGCTTCGCGATGCCACCGAAGCGGTCAAGGCTTATGGGGCGCGCAGCAAGGCTGCCATGGAGCGCGGAGAGAAGATGCCGCACCGCGCGGTGCAGCTCATCCATGGCGCCAACGCGATGGAAGCCATGCGCAACTCCTCGCGCGGGGTGGGCGAGGGGCGTCTGGTGCCGGTGGAGATCCTCTGCCAGCGGCTCGGGTGAGGGTCGTGAATTACAAACATTTAATTTCAAAGACTAAGGCGGGGATTGGGCGTCCTGCCAATTCGTGTACCGGTACCAGTACACTTCGTCATCCAAGAATCGCGTCTTCACTGATCCTCGCCCTGGCTTTCGCGCTGCCTGGCTGCGCCCTCTTTTCGGGCGAGTCGCGATTCATCGCCGTCAGCGGTGCGCCGGCAGCCAACGGTCACTATTCGCAGGCGACCGTGTACGGCGGATTCCTGTTCACCGCCGGATTCACGCCGCGCGATCCGGTCACAGGCGCAGTGGTGCCGGGCGACATCACGGTCCAGGCCAATCGCGTCTTCGACAGCCTCGAGGCGGTGCTCAAGGGCGCGGGCTGCACCTTCAAGGATGTGGTGAAGGTGAACGTCTACCTGACCGACTTCGGCGGCGACTTCGCGAAGATGAACGCGGTGATGGCGGCGCGCTTTGGCGAGCACAAGCCGGCGCGGACCACGGTGCCCATCGCCAGATTTCCCGGGCCGGTGCTGCTCGAGGTCGACATGGTCGCAAAGCTGCCCTAACGAGCCTCCCGGCTTACTGCGTCCCGTCGTTCCCGCGCCGCCGCTTCGCCTCGGCCTCGATCGCCGCGATGAGCTGCGGCTGCTGCCCGGCCAGCTGGTAGAAGTCCGCCACGTTCAGGATGAGCACCGTGCAGGGCGAAGTGGTGATTACATCGGCCGAGCGCGGCTTGCGGTCGAGCAGGGCCATCTCGCCGAAGAAGTCCCCGTCGGCCAGCACGCGCGTACGCGTGCCGAGGATCACTTCCACCTCGCCCGTGACGATGAAGAACATCGAGTCGCCGGCTTCACCCTTGCGAATCACGGTCGCGCCCGGCGGGTAGCTGCGCGAGCGCAGGCGCTCGACGATGTCGGAAATCGCGACCGCACCGACTTCGGAGAAGAAGGGCACCCGGGCCACCAGCTCCCAGATGCGCACGAACTCGCGCCTGCGCACTTCGGCGGAAAAGCCCGTGGCGAGGATGCCCGCGAGCAGCGCGAGTACCGAGATGCCGCATAGCATGACGAGGCCGCCCAGCATGCGACCGGCGGCGGTGAGTGGCACCGCATCGCCATAGCCAGTGGTCGTGAGCGTGACCATCGCCCACCAGAGCGCCGCGGGGATGCTGCCGAAATGCTCCTGCTGCTGCTCGCCCTCGAGCCAATGCGCGATCGTCGCGGCCGAAAACAGGACGATCGCAAAAAGTGCCGCCGCTGCTGCCAGCGCCGAGCGCTCATTGCGGAACACGCGGACGATGAGGCCGACGCCGGGCGCGTGCGTGGCGAGCTTGAGCACCCACACCAGTACGAACATCGATGCCGATTCGGCACCCAGCTTGGCCCCGCCATACGCGACTGCCACCGCCGGTACGACGGCGAGCAGGTCGATGACGCCCTCGGCCGAGAAGACCCATTTCATCCTCGACCGGCCAGCCGACATCTGGTGGAGGTGGGGATTCTCCGGCGCGACCCACAGGCGCGCGATGTACTCGACAAAGAACAGGATCGCGACCACGCCCGTGATTGCGGCCGCGACGGCACGGGCGCCTGACGGCAGGCTGGCAACCGTGCCAGCCGAAACCGAGGAAATGCCAACCAGGATCAGCAGGACCTCGAGCGCGCGCACCTGCCGCGCGGCATGTCCGTGGCTTTCCGGATCCAGCACGCCGTAGATCCTGTGTCTCAGTGTCAATGCAGGCTCCCCTGGGCCGTGTGAGGCGGATTCTATATGCCGAAAAGCGCGCGGCGGGGATATCCTGAAACCAAGGGGAGCAGGATGGACAACCGCAGGTACTATGGTCTTGACGCGTTGCGCGGCGGCATGATGATGCTCGGCATCGTCCTGCACGCTGCGATGTACTACCAGGCCTCGCCGCCCCCGACGATGCCGATCCCGACCGACAGCAACAATTCTCCCGTCTTCGACTACGTTTTCCACTTCATCCACAGCTTCAGGATGCCGACGTTTTTCGTCCTGTCGGGGTTCTTCACCGCGCTGCTGGTGGAAAAGCGCGGCTTGTGGGGCACTTACCGGAATCGCGCAGCGCGGATCCTCGCGCCGCTGGTGGCGGGGATCTTCACGATCCTGCCGCTCACCATTCTCTTCATGCTCGATTTCATGATCGCCGCGCGCTACGGCACGTTCGACCTCATCCCGTCCAAAGGCGACGTGTACGCATTCGGCAGCGCGATGGCGGCGCGGTCCATGCAAGGCACCCTGCGCGAAGGCGAGCCCGCGCTCGGCCACCTGTGGTTCCTCTATTACCTGTGCTACTTCTACCTGCTGATCCCCGTGTGCCGCTGGCTGGTGGCGCGCAGCCTGCGGTTCGAGGAGAGCCTGCGGAGATTGCTCGTGTCGCCGTGGCTGGTTGCCGGGTTCGCGCTTTACACGTCCGCCACGCTTTGGTCCTTTCACGGCGCGCAGGTCGAGGAGGGCTTCATGTACATCACGCCGCATGGGCCTTCGCTCGTCTACTACGGCTCGTTCTTCGTCCTGGGCTACGTGTTCCATCACTACCGCGAATTCCTGCGGGCGCTCGTGCCGAATTTACCGCGCTCGGCGGTGGTGGCGGTTGTCATGTTCCCCATCGCGGTGCACCTGAGCGAGCTCGACAATGCCGTGGGCGGGCGCGACGCCGTGCTTCACGTCTGGGCCGTGCTCGCAAACGGCCTGTGCACCTGGGCGCTGATCTATGCCTTCATCGGCGGGGCGCTGCGCTTCTTCGACCGCGACTCGCCCTGGATCCAGTACGTTTCGCAGTCGTCCTACTGGGTGTTCCTCGTGCACATGCCGCTTGTGTCGCTGGCGGCCTTCTGGCTGGTGCAGTTCGACCTGCCGGCGATGCTCAAATTCCTGTTGGCATGTGGCTTTACTGCGCTCGTCGCCTTCGTCACTTTTCACTACTGGGTGCAGAAGTCCTGGCTCAGTTCGTTCCTGCACGGGCGGCGTTTCGATCTCGCTTGGCCGTGGAGGCAAGCGGGGCGTGACCGGGAACAGACTGCCCAGCTTTCTTGACCGCGCCAGCCTTGCGATAGTAGGCTGGCCGTTCCTGTCTTCTGTCATTCCCATGGGCGCCAACGAGCAATTCATCCTCTTCACCCAGCCCGGGTGAAGTAGCTGCCTCCGAACGAAAGAGTTTCTTTCGAAAAAGGGCATCCCCTTCGCGGCCGTTGACGTAGCCAACGACCCCGGCGGTCGCGAGCGGCTGTTCGCGCTCGGGGTGCGCACTGTGCCCGTCGTCGCGCTCGGCGACCAGTATGTGTTCGCGCAGAACCTCGAGGACGTGGCCGAGTTCGTCGGGCTGCAGGGCACCGGCCACACGCCGCTGCCACCCTCCGAGCTCATCGGGCGCTGGACTATGGTGCTTCGCGCCACGCAGCGCCTCATGCGCCAGGTGCCCGATGCGCGCATCGAGGAGCGTGTGATCGACAACCGCGACCGCTCGATCCGCCTGATGGGGCATCACGTGTTTCGCATCGCCGAGGCCTTCCTCGAGACGGTGGTCGATGGGGTGGAGTACGCGGCGCAGCTCGCCAACGAGCCGCCCAAGGCCGGCGAATACCTGACCGGCGCGGCGATCGCGGATTACGGCGAAGGGGTGATTACGAGGCTGGAGCGGTGGTGGGCGGGTCTTGCGGACAAATCCTGCCAGGCAAAGGTCAGGACGTTTTTCGGCATGCAGGCGGTCAGCGCGTTGTTCGAACGCTCCACATGGCACAGCGCGCAGCACGCGCGCCAGCTCGCCGCGGTGCTCGAGAGGTTCGGCATCGAGCCGCAGGGGCGCCTCTCGGAACAAGACCTGGCCGGCCTGCCGCTGCCCGAGGGGCTCTGGGAGTAGCCCCCGGCGTCAGCCGGCATTGCGTTCGCGCCGGTTCCTCAGCACGCGCAATACGTCCCGTTCGAGCCATGCGCCGAGTGCGCCGGCATCCCGATGCGGGCTGTACTTGATCAGGCGCCGCAATCCGCTCTCGGACAGGCAGGCTTCGGCGGCCGTGCCGGCGATTCCATACTCGCGTGGACCGTAATGGCGGAACGTCGCGGCCTCGACCTCGAGCTCGAAGATGAAGGCGATTTCATTGACCGCGAACCAGGGCCGGTGGTCTTCGTCGAGGAAGACGCGTACGCGCTGGCCTTTCAAGGCGTACCACTCGTGCCGCGCGTCGCCTTCCACGCCTTCGACGTATCGCTTGGCGAGCGCGAGCGAGCCGAAGATCGATCCGGTCCAGCTCCAGGAGAACAGGATCGCAAGCGGCACGACCAGCATGATGGTCATCCCTGCGGGGAAAGACTGGCCCCTCTGCACGAATACGCCGATTGCTGTGAACGCGGCGACGAGCCCGGCGATCGAAGCGATGCGGAAGAACCATTTTCGGCCCTTCGACTCGTCGTCGACGCCGAATGCCATCGCAGCTACCGGCTGCCGTCCAGCAGCACGAAGGCGATGCGTGCGGTCTTCTGCGAGCGGTTGGCCCACGCGTGGTTGGTCCCGCGCTGCACGAGCACGTCGCCTGCCTTCATGAGCGTCTCGCCTTCGTCCATGACCGCCCAGATCTCGCCCTCGAGGATGATCGCGTAGTCGACCGTGTCCGTGCGGTGCATTCCGGGATGCGCACCTTCGCGCTTGTCATGCTGCGCATCGGTGAACATCGTACCGAAGGTTGCCTGGATGCGGCGCTTGCGCTCGGCAGGGTCGGCGACCTCGGGCGGGAAATCGATGATCCGCAGGATCGAGCCGCCGTTGCCGGGCGGCAGGATGCCTTTGTGCGCCGCGATGCTGTCCGGTGCATCGATCGGCGCCGGCGCGGCCTCGGTTCGCCAGACGTTGACGTTGCGGTAGCCCGGGCGTTCGGCCACGGTGCGGATCGCGGCGGCCGGCGCATCTTCGGCGATGCGCGAACGGCCTTTGGCGTCGTCGGCCGTCACGATGCGCCGGATCGGGGGCAGGGTGTCGCTCATGGAATGCCTTTCCTGTCAGGAGTCAGTAATCGCGGAGGCGGCAATCTTAACCCGCAGGCGCGTGATAGGCTTTCGATGCAGGTACTGCATTTTTCGCGTCACTTCGTCTCGGGGAGAAGGATCATGTTCACGCGTCGGGATTTTCTCGGCACTTCCGGCGCCTTCGCCGGCCTGGTTTTCGTCGGTTGCGAAATGCTCGCAGTGCCTCACGCGCACGGCCAGACGCGGCGGCGCGAAACGATCGTCTCGGGCAAGCGCGCCAAGGTGATCGACGTGCACGCGCACTGCGCGGTCCCCGAGGCCATGGCGCTCATGGGACTGAAGTTCGGCGGCCCCTCGATCCGGTCCGACCTGAGCATGGTTACGGCCTTGGCCGAGCGTCTCGCGGCGATGGACTCGCAGGGCATCGACATGGAAGTGCTCAGCATCAATCCCTACTGGTACAAGGCCGAGCGCGACCTGGCCGAAAAGCTGATCCAGGTCCAGAACGAGAAGCTCGCCGAAGCCTGCGCCGCGAACCCGGACCGGTTTCTCGCCTTTGCCTCGGTGGCCTTGCAGCACCCGGACCTTGCCGCCCGCCAGTTGGAGGAGGGCGTGAAGAAATACGGATTGCGCGGCGCCGCGATCGGCGGCAGCGTGGACGGCGCGGAACTGAGCGACCCGAAATTCCATCCCTTCTGGGCCAAGGCCGAGGAACTCGGCGTGCTCATTTTCATCCACCCTCAGGTCGGCGGCGCGACGACCGACATCGCAAAGCGGCTCAAGGGCGGCGGCGGCCTGGACAACGTGATCGGATTTCCGCTCGAGACGACGATTGCGCTGTCCCACCTCATTTTCGAAGGCACACTGGACCGGTTTCCCGGCGT
>JBBQNG010000173.1:0-9184 GCA_038329645.1 Burkholderiales bacterium | reverse complement strand
GTATACACCGGCTTTGCGTTTTGGTCAAGAAAGTTCGTTTTTTCGTTGCTGCGTCATGGCCTAGGCAATTTGCCTTTAGTGCGGTGCGGTATCAGAATTGCGCCCCTTACGTCCAGGGAAGGTCTTTTTGGACTCCAGCGCAACCCAGCCGCCCCAGCATCCGCAGCACAACCAGACGCGCGCAGCCCTGACGCTGGCCGCTTTGGGAATCGTGTACGGCGACATCGGCACCAGCGTGCTCTATGCGGCCAAGGAAGTCTTCAATCCCGAGCACGGCATCCCGATGAATGACGGCACCATCATTGGGGGAATCTCGGCGCTCTTCTGGTCGCTGATGGTCGTGGTTTCCATCAAGTACGTGGTGCTGATCATGCGCGCAGACAACAAGGGTGAAGGCGGCATCATGGCGCTGCTTGCACTCTCGTCGTCCGCGGTGCAGGGCTTTCCGCGCTGGCGCGTGGCCTTGCCGATGCTCGGCGCGTTCGGCGCTGCGCTGTTCTATGGCGATACCGTGCTGACCCCGGCGGTCACCGTGCTCTCGGCAGTCGAAGGACTCGAAGTCGGCACGACGGCGTTCAAGCCTTTTGTCGTGCCTATCGCGGTGGCGATCCTGGTCGCGCTTTTCATGTTCCAGCGGCGGGGCACCGCCGTGGTTGGCCGGTATTTCGGCCCGGTGATGCTGCTCTGGTTCCTGACGATTGGGATCGTGGGGCTTTTCAACGTCTTCAAGCGGCCGGAGATCTTCGCCGCGCTGAACCCCCTGCACGGGCTCAACTTCGTCACCGCGCACGGCTGGTCCTCGTTCGTGGTCCTCGGCGCGGTCATCCTCGGGGTCACCGGGGCCGAGGCCCTGTATGCCGACATGGGGCATTTTGGCAAGAGGCCGATCCGCATCGCCTGGTTCGGGCTCGTTTTTCCCGCCCTGACGCTGAACTACCTCGGGCAGGGCGCGCTGCTGATGGTCGACCCCTCCGCGGTCAAGAACCCCTTCTACCTGATGTTCCCGGAATGGGCGCTGTACCCCATGGTGGCCCTCTCGACACTGGCCGGGATCATCGCATCGCAGGCGGTGATTTCGGGCGCTTACTCGCTTACCAAGCAGGCGATCCAACTCGGGTTCCTGCCGCGCATGAACATCATCCATACGTCCAACGAGATCGGCCAGATCTACCTGCCCGGCGTCAATTGGGTCCTGCTCGCGGCGGTGCTGGCAGCCGTGGTCGGCTTCGGCTCCTCGACGGCGCTCAACTCGGCCTACGGCTTCTCGGTCGCCGGGACGATGATGATCGACACCTTCCTGACATTCTTCGTCATCCGCTTCGCCTGGAAGTACAACCTGCTGCTCTGCGTGCTCGCCACGGGCTTCTTCATCGTTGTGGACATCGCCTTCTTTTCGGCGAGCACCCTCAAGATCGCCGACGGCGGCTGGTTCCCGCTCACCATCGCGTGCATCGTCTTCACGGTGATGATCACCTGGCGCAGTGGCCGGCAGATCCTGATGCGCCGCCTGCAGAGCTCGGCGATTCCCCTGGAGACCTTCCGCACATCCCTTCTGGAGTACCCGCCCAGCCGCGTGCCGGGAACCGCGATTTTCATGGCTCCCGAATCCGGGGCGGTGCCGCATGCGCTGCTGCATAACCTGTCGCACAACAAGGTCCTCCACGAACGGGTGATCTTCGTCACCGTGATCATCTCGGACATCCCCTATGTGCCGGCCGGGGACCGCGTCAGGGTCGATCAGATGGGCGACGAGTGGTACACGA
The DNA here is from genome assembly GCA_038329645.1 of Burkholderiales bacterium. GTDB lineage: Bacteria > Pseudomonadota > Gammaproteobacteria > Burkholderiales > SG8-39 > SZAS-79. Next base: position 7,421 of record JBBQNG010000173.1, on the reverse strand, counting down.
TCCGCATGAATTTCGGCTTCAAGGATCGTCCGGACGTTTCAGGGGGACTGAGGCTCTGTGCCGGGTACGGCCTGGAGTTCAACCTGCTCGAAACCTCGTTCTTCCTCAACCGCGAAACGCTCGTTCCGGTGTCCGGCAACGAAGACGGGATGGCGCTCTGGCGCGAGAGGATGTTCGCCGCCATGGCCCGCAACGCGTCGAGCATCACCGACTACTTCAACATCCCGACCAACCGCGTGATCGAGCTCGGGACCCGGATCGAGATCTAGGATGCCCATAGACCTGCGCAGCGACACTGTGACCCGCCCAACGGCGGCCATGCGTGCGGCCATGGCGGCGGCCGAGCTGGGCGACGACGTGTTCGGCGACGACCCGACGGTCAATGCGCTGCAGGAGCGCGCGGCGCAGTACCTCGGCTTCGAGGCCGCGCTGTTCCTGCCCACCGGCACCCAATCGAACCTCGCCGCGCTGATGAGCCACTGCCAGCGCGGCGACGAGTACCTGGTCGGCCAGGAGGCCCATACCTATCGCTACGAAGCCGGCGGCGGGGCCGTGCTTGCTTCGGTGCAGCCGCAGCCCCTAGTCAATCGCGCCGATGGCACCATGGACCTGGGCGAAGTCGAGGCCGCGATCAAGCCCGACGATGCGCACTTTGCGCGCACCCGCCTGCTCGCGCTGGAGAACACCATCGGCGGCAAGGTGATCCCGCAGGCGTGGATGGCGGAGGCGCTTGCGTTGGCGAAGCGCCGTGGGCTGGCGTCGCACCTGGACGGGGCGAGGATATTCAATGCCGCGGTGGCCCAGGGTGTTCCGGCAAGCGATCTTTGCCGCGGTTTCGATTCGGTGTCGGCGTGCCTTTCAAAAGGGCTCGGCGCGCCCGCCGGCAGCGTCCTCGCGGGCTCGCGCGAGTTCGTCGGTCGGGCCAGGCGCGCGCGCAAGATCCTCGGCGGCGGCATGCGCCAGGCCGGTGTCATCGCGGCGGCCGGCCTGTATGCGCTCGATCACAATGTCGAAAGACTCGCCGAAGACCACGCCAATGCGGCCCGGCTCGCAGCGGCGCTCGCCGGGCTCCCGGGCGTCACGGTCGAGCCGGTGCAGACCAACATGGTCTTCGTAAGATTTCCGGCCGAGCGATGCGCTGGGCTCGCAGCGTATCTCGAGGCCAAAGGGGTGAAGGCGCTGATTGGCGCGCGCACCCGCCTGTGCACGCACCTGGACGTGGATGAAGAGGGGATCGACCAGGCGACGGCGGCCTTGCAGGCCTACTTCAAAGGCCGGAGCGGATAAAGCTGGGGTCGATTCGGCCGAGGCAGGCGTGCAGCACTTCCGACTCGTGCTCGGTGCTCTTGAGCGGCGTGTCGAAAACCTTCTCGATTGCGGCGATCAGGAAAGCCTCGTCATCGGCATCCTGGGCGAACCAGCGCAGGGCGGGCGGATGGCTGCGAATGGCCATCAGGTCGCCGTTCAGGCGGTCCATGAAAGCCTCGCGCGGCATGCCGTTGTCGCGCGACAGCGCCGCGTTGCGGACGAACTCGCCTGCTTCCCGGCACTCCTGCACCGAGGGTTTGTGCGCGAGCGCTCCGCCCGCGCACTGGGTGAGCGCTACCGCCAGGACGATCCGCCCGATCATGCGCGTAGTTTAGCCGCTGTCGGCCTGCGCGCCGGTATTGCGCAGCCCGCCGGCGAACTGGGCCCAGGCGACCCCCGCCATGGTGACCAGCGCGCCGACCATCTTGAGCCACGTGAAATGCTCGCCCAGCGTGACCCACGACACCAAGCCTGCGATCGGCGGCATCATGTACATGAGCGGCGCGCTCTTCGCGATGCCGCGCACCTGGTTGATCCAGGCCCACCCGAGCCATCCCAGGAACGACGAGATCGTCACCGCGTAGAACATCCACAGCCACAACGATGCCGGGAGCGCAGCCCACGGCTCGGCCAGGAAAGCCGGCAGCGTGAACAGGAGTACCGGCGGCGCCCCGACCAGGAGCGTGTAGCTGAGGAGCACCGGCGCGCCGTAGCGCGACGTCAGCGGCCGCGTGACCACGGTATAGAGCGCAAACAGGCCGGCCGCGAAGAGCAGCACGAGGTCGCCGAGCCCGGCGCGCAGGACGCCGCTCGAGAACTTGTCCGACATGAAGAGCAGAATCCCGAAAAAGGCGGCCACCGTGCCGACCACTTGCGGCGGACGCAGCTTTTCGGCGCCGAGTGCGGCCAGGATCAGCAGCGTCCACAACGGACCGCTCGTTAGGACCAAAGAGCTGGAAAACGGCGTCGATAGGTGCAGTCCCCAGGTCACCAGGCCCACGTGCGCCGTGTGGCCGATGAGGCCCGCGGCAATGAAGCGCGGCACGTCGCGCCGGCGCGGGAGCGACTCACGGATCCGGCCGCGATAGACGATCGCGAGCAGTCCGAGCCCGAGCAGCAGCATCCACAGGAAGCGCACGAACAGCATGGCGCCGACCGGAACCTGGTCGAGGATGATCTTGGTCACCGAAAAATTCACGCCCCAGACGATCATCAGGGCGACGGCGATCGGGAAAGACCAGCGGGCGAGGCCCTTCCCGACGGGGGCGTTCATCAGCCGGAGGATACATCAGGCCTTCCGGCCGCCCGTACATCGGCGTGGCTTATCCCTTCGCGTTGTTGGCCGCGCCCAGCGACCCCACGTCGCCGGAAATCTCGCCGCCTTCATCGATCTTGATGCTGCCGTAGCGGATCTTGCCCGAGACCCGCCCGCTGGCGTGGATGATCAGCTGCTTCCTCGCGGTCAGCTCGCCGTCGAAGCGGCCGTGAATTTCGGCGATGTCTATCGACGCAGCGCCGTTGAATACTCCGTGTTCGGCGATGTTGATCACCCGGCTGTCCAGCGCCGACTCGACGCGCCCTTCGACCACCAGCGTATCGCAGTCGGTGATCTCGACGCCTTTGAGCTTGACGTCGGGCCCCACGATCAGCTTGCTGCCTTCGCCAGGCTTGGTCGACGGCGGCGCAACCACCGTGCGCGCGGGCTCGGCGTTGGCCGGCGGCGCGGCCGGCACTATGCGCTCGGCGATCGCGGCGGCCGCTGCAGGCGTGGGAGCGATCGGGCGGAACGTGGTCTCTTCGCGGCGGCGGAACAGGCTGTCTCTTTGCATGGGGTTCTCCCTCCAGTGATTGAACAAGCGGCCACGCACCTATGCAGGGATCGTGCCAATCGCAAACCGCATGCGGATCAGTACGTTGCGAAAACGCACCCGCACCACATTGTCGGTCGCCGGCGACACGATCGGGACAGGCGAATCTGCGGGCATTGATCGGGCAGGCAATTTCGCTGTCGTGCGCGGACAACACTCGCGCGCAACGCGCCTTGCTACAATCGCGCATCATAAAAAGAGGGCGGGCATGAACCACACACTTGCTTCGGCGCTGCTCGTAATCGGCCTGGTCATCAGCAACGTCGTCCACGCGCATATCGGCATGCACGACGGCGGCTTCGAGACCGGATTGATGCATCCCTTCTCAGGCGTAGACCACATGCTTGCCATGCTGGCCGTAGGCTTGTGGGCCGCGCAGGCGGGCGGCCGCTACCTCGCGCTCGTCCCCGCCACGTTCGTCGTCGCGATGGCGGCCGGCGCGGGCATTGGCGCTTTCGGAGGTTACCTCCCGTTCGCCGAGGAGGGGATTGCGGTGTCGGTGCTGCTCCTGGGGCTGCTGCTGGCCTTCGCGGCGCGCGGATCGTGGCAATGGGTGGTGCCGCTCATCGCTGTCTGCGCGCTGTTCCATGGATACGCACACGGTACCGCGCTGCCCGAATTCTCCGAACCCGCGCGCTACTTCGCCGGTTTCCTCATGGCGACCGCCGTGCTGCATGCTTCCGGCATGGCGGCTGCCGTGACGCTGCGCAACCAGGCGAGCGCCCTGCGTGCGGGCGGGTTCGCGATTTCACTCGCAGGGGTGTGGCTGATCCTGGCGTTATAGCGCCGGTCAGGTTTCCGAGCGGCGCTCGCCGGAGGAGGCGAACACGGCGCTTGCGCGCACGATGCGCAAGTCGCCAACGTGAACATAGCAGTTCGCGAACGTGAGGCGCCCGCCGCTTTTCTGCACGTCGGTGCGCACTTCGAGCCAGTCGCCAACCTTGGCGCTGCCCGCGTAGTCGATGGTGAGGCTCGCCGTGACCGCGCTTTTCGGCGGGTCCGACAGGAAAGCGATCGTGTAACCGAGTGCCAGGTCGGCGAGCGTCGCCAGCAGTCCGCCGTGCACGATGCCGCGCGAATTGCAGTGCTTGTCCGCCGCGAGGAGGCCGATGGTGCGCGCCGCGCCTTCGCCCTTGGTGTACAGCGGCCCGACCAGAGTGTTGAACGGGCTGGTGCGCTGCAGGGGCTTGAAGCCGGGCGGAATGTCCACGTCAGGACGCAAAATCGCGCAGCAGTTTGCCCGGCAGCCGCTTGAGGGGCCGCATTCCATTCGCATCCGCGATGCGCTCGCCGTTGACCCAGACCCCATGCACGCCGACCGCGCGCGTCGTGAGCCGCGCACCGCCAGCGGGCAGGTCGCGAACCCTTTCCTTTGGGCCACGGTCGACGGTCTTCGGGTCGAACAGCATCAGGTCGGCTGCGTTGCCGGCCTCGAGCGTGCCGCGCCCGCGGATGCCGAACAGTTTCGCGGTCTGGCCGGTGAGGCGGTAGACCGCCTCAGGCAGCGTAAGGAGGCCTTTTGCGCGCACCCAATGGCCGAGGAGGTGCAGGCCGAAGCCCGCGTCGTTGAAGAACGTGAGGTGTGCGCCCGCGTCGGACAGCGACACCAGGCTGTATGGATGGCGGATGAGGCGCCCGACGGCTTCTTCGTCGGAGTTAAGCGTGAGTGCGACGAAGACAGTTCGCAAGTCCTCGGCCAGGGCCAGGTCGAAGAAGAAGTCGAGCGGGTCCTTGCCCGCTTCGGCCGCCAGCTCATCCAGCGCCCGCTGCTCGTACTTCGCGTTCTCCGGCCTGAAAGTCTCGACCACCTGCACCTTGTGCCATTCGCCGTTGAAGTTGCGCACATGCGCCGGGCGCGAAAGCTCGTCGCGGATAGCCTGGCGGAAGGCCGGGTCGGCGATCTTCGCCTTGCGCGCCTCGCCCTCGAGGGCGAACGCCGGCTTCCAGGCCGCGAGGCTCTCGATGGGGTAGGGCGACTCGAGCGTGAAGTCGAACGACAGCGGACAGCACGAAACGGCGCCGAACATCGTGTGCCCGCGGCTATTGGCTGCGCTGATCGCGTCCAGCTCGTCGAACACGACGTTCGGATTGGTCGGGTTGTGCAGCAGGGCTGCGACGACTACCGGGCGTCCGCTTTCGGCGGCGAGCGCTTCGAGGAACGCGGGCGTGCTCTGGCCGCCCTTGGTGAGCATGAACACGCCGCGCCCGGAGTCCTTGAGGCTGGTCACCAGCGTGCGCATTTCGAAATCGTCGGCGAGGCGGGACGGCATGGGCAGCCCGCCATGGCCATTGTGGGCGGGCGAGGTCGAAGTCGCAAAGCCGACGGCGCCGGCCTGCATCGCCTCGACGACTATGGCGCGCATGCGGGCCACCTCGTCCGCCGTAGCGGCTCGTTTGGGCGCGTCCTCGCCCATCACGAACGTGCGCATCGAAGAGTGGCCGACGAATGCCGCGATGTTGAGCGCCGATCCCTGCCGCTCGAGCATGTCCATGTATTGCGGGAAGCTCTCGAAATCCCAGCGCACGCCGGCGCGCAGCGTTTCGATGCCCATGCCTTCGACCTGGGTGAGGTTCTGCATCACCAGCTCGCGGTCCTGCGGCTTGCAGGGCGCAATCGTGAAGCCGCAGTTGCCGATGATGGCCGTGGTTACGCCAAGCGCCGGGGAGGGCGTCGCATACGGGTCCCAGGTGAGCTGGGCGTCGTAGTGGGTGTGGTTGTCGATGATGCCGGGCATCAGCGCGAGGCCTTCGGCGTCGAGGACTTCCTTCGCCGCCTCCCCCACGTTTCCGATCGCCGCAATGCGCCCGTCCTTGACGGCGAGGTCGCCGCGCAGGCCGGGCGAGCCCAGGCCGTCGTAGAGCGTGGCGTTGCGGATCAGGAGGTCGTGCATGGGGCTGATAGGATAGCGCCTCCGTCTACTTCGGTGTGCGCCACGCGATGAAACAGTTCGAGATTCCCGGCCAGGTGGCCGTCGTTACCGGCGCCGCGCGCGGCATCGGTCTTGCGGCTGCGCAGCTGCTGGCCGAGGCGGGCGCAACCGTTGCGCTGCTGGACATCGACGGCGAGACCGCCAAGGCCGAGGCGGGCCGCATAGGCGCGAAGGCTGCGGCCTGGACCTGCGACGTAACTTCGGAAGCGGCGGTCGAAGCTGTGTTTGCCGAGATCACAAAACGCTTCGGCCGCATCGACATCCTCGTCAACAACGCCGGCGCCGCGGTGCGTAAGCCCGCGGTGGACCTGTCGATGGAAGAATGGCGCCGCATCATCGACCTCAACCTCGGCGGCGTATTCCTCTGCTCGCGCATCGCCGCGCGAGCCATGCAGAAGCAGGGCGGAGGCTCGATCGTGAATCTCGCCTCGATCATGGGATTTTCGGGTGGCATCTTCCCGAACGCCTCCTACCAGGCTTCCAAGGGCGGCGTGGTTAACCTCACGCGCGCCCTTGCGCTCGAGTGGGCGGAAAACGCGATCCGCGTGAATGCCGTGGCGCCTACCTTCGTGAAGACGGACCTCACGGTGCCGATCTTTTCCAATCCCGAAGTGCTCGCCAAGGTGAAGGCGCATACGCCGCTGGGTGTGCTGCCCGACGTGGGTGACATCGCAGCTGCAATCCTTTACCTTGCGAGCCCTGCTGCGCGCTGCATTACGGGGATCACCATCCCTGTCGACTCGGGGTACCTAGCGCGCTGAGTCTGCTTCAAAGGGGGAGTTTACGATTGCGTTCAAGAATAGGGTCTGGCATTGCTGCGTCGTTCGCAGCTTGTTTACTCGTCTACCACTTTCCCCTCCATGCCCATGAAGAAGAGCTCGACGCAGTCGTAGTCACCGGCCGGTACAACAACGACGTCGGCATCTGGGATTCGGCCAGCCAGGGCGCCGTGACCGCGGAGGGCATTCAGAAACGCCCCCTGCTGCGGACCGGCGAAGTGCTGGAATCCATCCCCGGCATGATCGTCACCCAGCACAGCGGCGACGGCAAGGCGAACCAGTACTTCATGCGCGGCTACAACCTGGACCACGGCACGGATTTCTCGACGTGGGTTGCAGGCATGCCGGTCAACATGCCCACGCATGCGCACGGGCAGGGGTACACGGACCTCAATTTCCTCATCCCCGAGCTGGTCCAGCGGATCACCTACAACAAGGGCCCGTACTTTGCCGAGGACGGGGACTTCTCCACGGTCGGGTCGGCGCGAATTGCGTATGCCAACGCGCTGCCGGCTTCGATCGTTTCGCTGTCCGCC